>CAZZZW010000583.1:0-1009 GCA_964658795.1 Phormidium nigroviride PCC 7112 | reverse complement strand
CGGTCGGCGGTTCTCCGCTGGCGATCCGGACGGTCGCCGCCAAGCTGCGGGTGCTTCGGCACGTCGGGCTGGCCGAGTTCGCCGAACGGCTGGCGCACCCGGACGATCTGCTGGACGAGATGTGCACCGGCGACGGTGTGCTGCGACGGCGGATCGCCGACGGGCTGACCGACCTGGCTGTCGGCGAGGTGTCGGCGCTGCGGCTGCTCGGTTCGCTGGCCGGTGAGACGTTCACCCTCGAGCAGGCCGTGGACATCCTGGCCGAGGGCCCCGGGCGCGCGCGACGGATGATCGAGGCCTTGATCGAGGTCAACGCGGTGACCGTGCCCGACTTCGAGGTGAGTGCGCACGGCACCGTCTACGAGCTGCCCAAGCTGTTGCGCTGCTACCTGCGTTCGGCCTGAACCGCCGGCGGTAGCGCCGAGCGGCTCGGGAATGCCGTCAGGAGGCGAGCAGGGTGCGCATCGCGTCAAGCAGCTGCAGGCCGGACGCGCGCTCGCTCGGGCTCAGTTGTGCCACCGCCTGCAGCGCGGCCACCTCGGAGGCCTGACGCGCCCGCTGGGCCAGCACCATCCGCAACGCGGTGGCGGCCTGGGCGGCGAACAACAGCAGCAGATCGAGTTCGGCCAGGTCGGATCGGGACTGCGGCACCGGATCGAGCACCTCGAGCACGCCGAGAACCTCGCCGCTCTCGTCGATCAGGGGCGCGGCCATCAACGAGTTGGGCACGTACTCGGTCGACTCGGCCAGGTCGCGGGCGAAGGCGCTGTTGTTGCTCAGGTCGTCGACCACCATCGCATCGCCCGACATCGCGACCCACCCGGCGATACCGCGGTCGCCGGGGAACCGGGTGCCGACCAGGGACTGCTCGCCCTGCCCGGCCACGGCCTGGAAGATCAGCTCGTTGGCCTCCCGGTCCAGCAGGAACACCGAGCTGGCGGCCGCGCCGAAGATGGCCCGGGCCACGCCGACCACCGACTGCAGCAGCACGGTCGCGTCGTCGGGTTGG
>CAZZZW010000582.1:0-1073 GCA_964658795.1 Phormidium nigroviride PCC 7112 | reverse complement strand
GTGTCGGGCGCGGCGCAGTTCATCGCCTCCGGCGCGATCCGCAAGGAGCGGCCGGACAGTTCGGCGATCGGGGCGTAGTCGAGCACGCTCAGGCCGGCGCCGTGTTCGGCGTCGGGCAGGAAGAGGTTCCACAAGCCGCGTTTGCGCGCCTCAAGCTTGAGATCCTGCACCACACCCGGCGTCTGGAACGGATTGCCCGCAGTCCGGTTGGCCTCGTCCTGGGCTGTGAATTCAGCTTCGGCCGGATAGACGCACTCGTCCAGGAAGGTCCGCACGTCGGCCTGCAGCTGCTGGGAGCGTTCGCTGTGATTGAAGTCCATCTGGGTTCTCCTCGTGAATATCAGCTGTTCATGGACCGGAGCCGGTCGGCGGCGGCCGCCAGGGTCGAGTCCCGCAGCTGGCCGAAGACCTCGAAGCCGGCGCCGACCGTCTTGCCCTGCAGGAATCTGGCGTGAATACCGGCCGCGATCACGGCCAGCTTGAAGTAGCCGAAGGCGATGTACCAGTCCAGCTCGTCCAAAGCCTGTCCGGTCCGGTCGGCATAGCGCTGCAGCATCTGCTCCGGGGTCAGAAACCCTTGCGAGGACGGGAAGTTCGCCATCACCGAGTCAGAGGTCTCGGCTCGCTCGTGATAGACGTAGAGCAGACCGATGTCGGTCAGCGGATCGCCCAGGGTGGCCATCTCCCAGTCGACCACGGCCGCGATCCGGCTGAAGTCCTTCTCGTACAGCACATTGGTCAGCCGGTAGTCACCGTGCACGATGCCGTGGCGTGGATTGCTCGGGAAGTGCTGCTGCAACCGGTCGACCACGGACTGTTCGACCCGGTCGCCGTCGGGGACCGAGGACTGAAACTGCTTGTGCCAACGGGCGACCTGGCGTTGCACGAATCCCTCGGGTCTACCGAACTGTTCCAGACCGACCGCGGCCGGCTCCAGTTGGTGCAGCGCCACCAGCGTGTCCACCAGCAGCTCGGTGCTGCGTCGGGCGGTCGCCGGATCGGGCACCAGGTCAGGACGTTCCACGATCAGCCCGTCGACGAAAGCCATCAGGTAGAACGGCTGATCGAGGACG
>CAZZZW010000581.1:0-1130 GCA_964658795.1 Phormidium nigroviride PCC 7112 | reverse complement strand
GCTGCCTCTGTCTTCGCCACGTACCCGAGGCTAGTGGTGCACAATGACAACACGATGATCGGATTTCTGGTACTTCTCTTCCCGTTCCTGCTGATGGCTTTCATGCTCATCATGGAACGGATCGAGGCACCCCTGACCCGGGTCGCCCGCGAGCGTGACGTCGAGGAGTTCCTGGACCACGCCAACCCGTCGGAACTGGACACGTTCGTCCGCGAAGGCACCGAATCCGCGCTCCAGCGGTTCCGTATCCGGCTGCGCATCCTGCCGCGTTCGCGCCGGAGCAAGAACTAGCGCGAGCTGGGACGGGTCCTCGGCATGACCGCCCCGGGCCCAGCCGAACCGGACGGAAATACCCGGCCGAGGCGATGGTTTCGTGGGTCGCACGGCCACCCCGGCCGTCGATACCCCTAGAATCCGCGAGAGGTACTCCGCGCACGGACCGTGCCGACAGATCTGAAGTAGCGAAAGAAGGAGCTGGCGTGGACGAGGTGCTCCGCAGAGCCGGACTGTTCCAGGGTGTCGATCCCGCGGACGCCGAGGCACTGGGCAGCCAGTTCGAGATCTTCGATGCCCCCCGCGGCACGACCCTGTTCAACGAGGGCGAACCGGGCGACAGCCTCTACATCGTGCTGTCGGGCAAGGTGAAACTCGGTCGCAAGTCCTCCGACGGCCGCGAGAACCTGGTCGCGGTGATGGGGCCGGCCGATCAGTTCGGTGAGCTCTCGCTGTTCGATCCGGGCCCGCGCACCGCTACCGCGGTGGTCGTCACCGACGCCCGGGTGGCCCGGCTGCCGAAGTCGGCGTTGACGAACTGGATCACCGAGCGGCCCCAGATCGCGCTGCAGTTGCTGCGGGTGGTGGCGCGACGGCTGCGGCGTACCAACACCATGCTGGCCGACCTGATCTTCGTCGACGTGCCCGGCCGGGTGGCCAAGCAGTTGCTGCAGTTGGCTCAGCGCTTCGGCTCGGTCGACGGCGGACAGTTGCGTGTGACCCACGACCTGACCCAGGAGGAACTGGCCCAGCTGGTCGGAGCCTCCCGCGAGACCGTCAACAAAGCACTGGCCGACTTCGCCCAGCGCGGCTGGCTGCGGCTGGAAGGCAAGTCGGTCGTGATCCTCGACCGCGAA
>CAZZZW010000580.1:0-1155 GCA_964658795.1 Phormidium nigroviride PCC 7112 | reverse complement strand
CATCCGGCACACCCAGCTCGAAGGACACCATGGACGCCATCTACACCGCCGAAGCCATCGCCACCGGAGGTGGCCGCAACGGACACGTCCGCAGCACCGACGGACGGATCGACCTCGACCTCGCCGTACCTCAGAGCATGGGCGGCTCGGGCAACGGCGCCAACCCCGAGCAGCTGTTCGCGGCCGGCTACGCGGCCTGCTTCCACTCGGCAGTGCAGCTCGTGGCCCGTCAGCAGAAGGTCGACCTCACGGACTCGTCCGTCGGTGGTCAGGTGAGCGTCGGCTCGAATGGGCAGGGCGGCATGCAGCTCGCCGTGCTCCTCGAGGTGGTTCTGCCCGGCGTCGAGCGAGACGTTGCCCAGGCGCTTGCCGACGCCGCCCACCTGGTCTGCCCGTATTCGAACGCCACCCGGGGCAACATCGAGGTCATCATTTCGGTCTCCGACGACTGAGAAGCCCGGTATCCGGAACTCAGTTCTGAGTGCTCGGTTGGGGCGCTGTCAGAAGAACCCACTTACCGTGCCGGTCGAAGGCGGTTTCGGCGCTGAGCCGTCCACGGAGATCTCGAAAGAGATGCCGATCGGCCTCCCTGTTGACGATCCGGGTGGCATCCGTCGTGCACAAGTAGGTGACGCGTGCGCTCTCGTCTTCCTCAAGTCGGTCGGCGTGACGCTGCAGGATCAACCGGTACCGGTCATTCGTCTTCGGGGTGAGCTCGACCTCGATGTACTCGAGACGATCGGATCGTGTTGCGATGCCATCGGCTTGGTGATCGTTGAACGTGACCGGCCGTCGATCTCGAGTCCATTCGTATCCCTGCGCCAGGTAGCGGGCGGAGGTGTATGCGACAGCGAGCTCGTGGCGCATCGTCTGCCCGAAAAGGTTCGGGCCGCGTCGGCCGGTCACGAGCGAGCTGGGCCACACGATGTAATTGGACTGCATCGAGAGTCGGTCCTTCTCGACGAGTCCCAGGTCAGCCATCCGGTGGATCCAATGTTGAGCCCGACGCAGGTGTACCGGCTCCAGTGCCGCGCCTGAAGCCATCGCCGGCAGCGCCCATCGGACCGCTTCGCTATTCGCGAATCGGATTACTCGAAGCCACTCCAGCATCGCCTCGTCCCGACTAGTGAGAAGCACCATCAGTAACCCCTCTTC
>CAZZZW010000579.1:0-1350 GCA_964658795.1 Phormidium nigroviride PCC 7112 | reverse complement strand
ATGCGACCACCCGCTCCGCCTCGACCTCGGCCGCCCGCCGGGTCTGGGCGGCCTCCTCGTTGGCCAGCTGGAGCATGTCGCGAATCCGATCGGACACCGCGGCCGGGTTGAGCGTCTCGATCTTCTTGGCCGCACGGGCCTTCAGCGATTCGATCTGGGCTTCTTGGGCTGCCAGCTGGGCCGCGCGATCGGCGCTGGTGGCCAAGGCCTGATCCCGGGCCACGGCCAGCTCTGCGAGCTGCATGTTGGTTCGCGCGACGAAATCGTCGACCTGTCGCTTGTCGTACCCACGCATTCCCACATCGAAGAAGGGTTCGTCGCTGTCCAGCAACGGCAGTAGTTCAGTGTGCTGATCTTCGGCTGCCATTCCTCAATCCTTGCACGCGGTGCTGTCGAGATGATGAGTGTCGTCGGAGTGTCAGCGCCGACGTTCGCGTGGCCTCGCGACACCCCACACCGATCAGACGTCCCAGCGGGCCGGACGGTTGCATCACGATCGGATTGACTGGACGCAGGAAAAAAATAGTCCGAGATGGGAAGATTGACGGGCTTGCCGACCGACGTGACGTACCGGTCACGTCACACCACCGAGGAGCCCGCGTGACCACGCATCAGACCGTCGCCCTGTTGCTCGACCTCGCCTTCATCATAGGGCTGGCCTTGGTGTTCGGCGGTGCCGCCCGGCTGATCGGGCAGCCGGCGGTCATCGGCGAGATCGCCGCCGGCATCCTGGTCGGACCGACGATCGGGCACGGCATCATCTCGCGCAACCTCTTCCCGGTCGACGTACGCCCGATGCTCAGCGCGATGGCCACGGTCGGGGTTGCGTTGTTCATGTTCGGCATCGGTACAGACATGGATCACGGCCTGGTCCGCCGCCGGGCCGGCCGGACGGTCGGCATCGCCGTGGCCGCGGCCGGGCTGCCCTTCGTCCTGGGTGGACTGCTCGCCCTGGCCCTACCCAGCAGCGGCAACCGGACAGCTTTCGTGGTGATGCTCGGCGTGGCCATGTCGGTCACCGCGTTCCCGGTACTGGCCCGGGTGATCGCCGAGAACGGCCTGCAGACAACCTCGGTCGGCGCTCAGGCACTGGCCAGTGCGGCGGTCGGCGACGCGCTGGCCTGGGTCGGTCTGGCGGTGGCGGCCACCCTGGCCGCGGGCGGCAGCGGGCAGTGGAAGGCGCTGCTGCTGCCGGTGCTGTTCGGCGCGCTGGTGCTGGCCCGTCCCGTGATCCGAGGTCTGCTGGTCCGAGGGACCGACGGCTACCGGCTGGCGGTCGTCCTGGTGGGCGTGCTGATCTGCAGCGCGGCAACCGACTGGATCGGTTTCGACGTCATCTTCGGCGCGTTC
>CAZZZW010000578.1:0-1412 GCA_964658795.1 Phormidium nigroviride PCC 7112 | reverse complement strand
ATCATGGCGTAGGCCCCGATCGGCGCGCCGCTCCACAGGTGATTCCACAGCAGCCCGAGGAAGCCGCCGAAGACCGCGCCGGTACTCATCACCGGTGTGAACAGTCCACCCGAGGCGCCGCTGCCCAGACAGAGCGCGGTGACCAGTGGCTTGAGCAGGCTCAGCGCGCCGAGCAGGGCCAGACCACCCAGTCCGAGAAAGGCATCGTGGGCCATGCCCTTGCCGTTGCCGTACAGCTGCGGGTATTTGAGCGCGATGCCGCCGAGGACGGCGAAGGCGATCAGCGGCGTGAAGATGGACCGGATCCCGGTAATGCGGTGGTAGGACAACCAGCCGATCAGCCGGATGTAGCCGGCGGCCAGTGCCCCGACAACCGGTCCGAGCACCACCGCCCACACGAGTAGTTGGGGGCGCAGGGCATAGCTGGGGATGTTGAGGTAGGTCGCGTGTTGGGGCAGCAACAACCAGGCCGTCATGGTGGCGATGCCCGAGCAGGCCAGCGCGGGCAGTACGGTCGGCAGGGTGATCGAGCCGATCAGCACCTCGGCGGTGAAGAGGGCCGCGCCGAGCGGGACGTTGTACACGCAGGCCAAACCGGCCCCACCCCCGCACGCGACCAGCAACCGCTGTTGAGCCCGGCTGAGTTTCGCCCATTCGGACAAGAGGTTTCCGGCCACTCCGCCCATCAACTTCGGGGCGGCCTCGCGGCCCAAGGATGCGCCGAGACCGATCACGACCTCGGAGATGGCCGAGGTGCCGAAGCTGCGGCGAAAGGACAGCCGCCCCTCTCCGGTCCACAGCACCTCATCCACCTCGGACTTGCGACCGGGGGTGAACCGGCGCAGCAGGTACCAAGCCGGGCCGCCGAGGCCGCCGGCGATGAGCAGGGGTAGCAGCCGATGCAGGTTGCTGGTCCGGGACACGGCTGCGGTGAAGCCGTCGCCGGATTCGGGGACGCCGAAGGCGAGGTGCTCGGTGGTGAACAGGATCAGCATCAGCAGGTCACCGAAGAGCCCGGTTACCACGCCGGTCGCAGCCACCATCACCCAGAACCACGGGGTCAGCCGGGCGTCGCCGTCACCGGTGACGTTGGGCTGCACCATCGCTCCGCGGCCGGAGGGCAGCCGCCGTCGCAGCAGCGGGGCCGGCACCCGTTCGCGTTCGTTCGGTCGAGGGGGCATTGGTCCGTCACACCGTCGCAGCCGAGAGAATCGATCGGCCACAGAACTGTTCTGTCACAGAGCTATCGTAGACTCGGCCCGTGACGAAAGCGAAGACAGTCGATGCCTGGGTCCTGACCGAGGTGGTGACCCGGCTCCGCCGGGTGCTGCGGGCCAGCATCCGCAGCGACTATCCGTGGGAATCGCTGCCGATGGCTCAGATCGAGATTCTGCAGCGTCTGAAGGATGAAC
>CAZZZW010000577.1:0-1437 GCA_964658795.1 Phormidium nigroviride PCC 7112 | reverse complement strand
CCGCGGCCCGGGCCGCCAGCCGGCCCGGCACCGAGGTGGTCGCGGCCGAGGTCCGGGGCGAGAGCGCCGGCCGCCGCGGCCCGTGGGCCCGGCTCACCCGCCGTCGAGCGGCCGCGGTGATGCCGCCCACGCCGACCCCCGACGCGGCCTTCGAACCTGCCACTATGGATTGAGTTTGGCCTTCGTACCAAGCTAGAACGTTGCAATCACCGGACTGTCGTTGAACAGAGGAGTTCGCTGCCATGCCCGAAGCAGTCATCGTCGCCACTGCCCGTTCCCCCATCGGCCGAGCCGGCAAGGGCTCGCTGGTCGACATCCGACCGGACGATCTGACCGCCCAGATGGTCGCGGCCGCGCTGGCCAAGGTGCCGCAGCTGGACCCGCACGACATCGACGACCTGATGCTCGGCTGCGGTCTGCCCGGCGGCGAGCAGGGCTACAACCTGGCCAAGGTGGTCGCCACCCTGCTCGGCTACGACTTCCTGCCCGGCACGACGATCACCCGGTATTGCTCGTCCTCGCTGCAGACCAGCCGGATGGCGCTGCACGCGATCAAGGCCGGCGAGGGTGACGTGTTCATCTCGGCCGGCGTGGAGACGGTGTCCCGGTTCGTGAAGGGCTCCTCCGATGGCCTGCCCGACACCAAGAATCCCCTGTTCGCCGAAGCTCAAACCCGCACCGAGACGGTCGCCGCCAACGGCGCGGACAGCTGGACCGATCCCCGCGAGTTCGATCAGCTGCCCGATGTCTACATCCCGATGGGCCAGACCGCGGAGAACCTGGCGCTGCTCAAGGGCGTCAGCCGGCAGGAGATGGACGAGTTCGGCGTCCGGTCGCAGAACCTGGCCGAGCAGGCCATCGCCAACGGCTTCTGGGAGCGCGAGATCACGCCCGTCACGCTGCCGGACGGCTCGGTGGTGGCCAAGGACGACGGGCCGCGCGCCGGCGTCACCCTGGACGGCGTGTCTGGGCTCAAGCCGGTGTTCCGTCCGGACGGCCGGATCACCGCCGGCAACTGCTGCCCGTTGAACGACGGCGCTGCCGCGCTGGTGATCATGTCCGACACCAAGGCGGCCGAACTCGGCATCACGCCGCTGGCCCGGATCGTAGCCACCGGCGTCACCGGACTGTCGCCGGAGATCATGGGGCTGGGCCCGGTCGAGGCCTCGAAGCAGGCGCTTCGCCGTGCTGGCCTGAGCATCGGCGACATCGATCTGGTCGAGATCAACGAGGCCTTCGCGGCCCAGGTCATCCCGTCCTACCAGGACCTCGGCGTGGACCTGGACCGGCTGAACGTCAACGGCGGCGCGATCGCGGTCGGCCACCCGTTCGGTATGACCGGCGCCCGGATCGCGACCACCCTGATCAACTCGCTGCAGACCCATGACAAGCAATTCGGTCTGGAGACCATGTGCGTCGGCGGCGGCCAGGGCATGG
>CAZZZW010000576.1:0-1465 GCA_964658795.1 Phormidium nigroviride PCC 7112 | reverse complement strand
TCCTGCTGAGCTACGTCGAGGCGCTGGCTCAGGCCGAACGATCGCCGGAGCTGCGCGAGCAGTTCAGCCGCCAGTATCGCAACTGCCGTGGCCAGATCGCAGAGCTCGTGGCGAGGTCGTTCGTGGACAGCTCAGCCACCGTCGGCGGCATCGGTGCCGACGATCCGCGCAGTAGGGCCATCGCCAGTTTCGTGATTGCCGTCTGTGACGGTTTGGCCCTGCAATACCTGCTCGATCCGGACGGGCTGCCGACTCCGGAGGAACTCACCGAGGGACTGGCCACCGCGTTCGCCGCGTCGCTGCCTGGCGGGTCATCGCCCTAGCCGATCGCGGCCGGTCGGCCTCAGGTGCCGGTGTCGGAGCGGTGCAGCCGGCTGACCGTGTGGGCCTGGATCCAGCGGAACAGGCTGCGGATCCGGCCGGTCCGGCCGTACTGACGATCGCGGGGGTAGCGGTAGGCAATGGCCAGGCAGAGCAGGGCGATGGCCACTCCGGCGAGCACGTCCAGCACGTAGTGGTTGCCGGTGGCCACCACGACAGTGGCGGTGATCAGCGGGTAGCCCAGCCACAACCGGCTCAGCCATTTGTTCTTGGTCAGCCGGTGGGCGACGACCGCGGTCCAGACGGCCCAGGCCAGGTGCAGGGACGGGAACGCCCCGTACTGGTCGGCGGTTACCGGTCCGCCATGGTCACTGCCGAAGCCGGCCTTGGCGACCGCGTCCACGAAGCCGGCACCAGGCAGGAATCGGGGTGGCGCCGCCGGGTAGAGCACGAAGAACGCCAACCCGAACACGTTGGTCAGGATGAGGGCGTTGCGCGCCCGTCGGTAGCTGCCGGGCCGGCGCCAGTAACACCACAGCAGCACGACCAGCGTCACCGTGATGTGGAAGAACTGGTACCAGTAGCTGGCGGCCAACGAGACGAGGTGATGCATGCTCGTCCAGCGATTGACCGAGTGCTCCAGGTCGATGTGCAGCCATCGCTCGGCGTTGAGCAGGTCCCAGCCGTTGTTCAGCGCGACCTTGGCCCGAACCTCGGCGTGGGCTCGGATGATGTCGTAGACCCGCAGCAGCAGCAGGATGACGACGACCTCGCCGATGACCCAGGGACGCTTCACCTGGGCGGTCGAGCCACCGGCAGCCGACTTTCCATCGACGCCGGCGGCGTTCGACGAAGGTCGGGTTAACAAAGGGTGGCCCATGGTGGATTGAAGATATACGTCCGAGCCGACATTGCGCGGGTCCGGCTCAGATGTACGTCAGGAAGCGGGGCTGCGCGATGGCCATATCTGTATTCTGCGGCCCGAGTCGACCGGATTTGAGCCGATGGTCGTCGATCCGGATCACAGCAGGAGACGGAGTCTCGGTTTGGCTCGCGGTTGCCCGTTCCCAGTGACCGGATCCGTCCGCCGGCCGGTCGGGGCACGGCGAGCCTCCTCCCGATTCTGGACCGGCTCCGGAAACGC
>CAZZZW010000575.1:0-1507 GCA_964658795.1 Phormidium nigroviride PCC 7112 | reverse complement strand
CGCAAGGCTGGAAGGCCAGCCTCAGCAAGACGATCCGCATGAGACCCCAGCCGCTTGGCAAGACCGAACCGAAACCCGCGACAGCGAGCAGCATCTGCGCAGGACCGTTGCCACCTAAGGCGGTTCCGCCTATTTCGATGCGGGCGGCAGGTTCGGCACTGAACCCTCGAACGCTATGTACTGCTCGTTCGACCAGACCACTTTCTTGTCACCGTGATAGTCCGACCGGCCAACCACAGCGACGGCCCAATGACCTGTCAGAGTCGGGCACATCTCGTTCGACGTGAACTCGCCCTGCCAGAACGGATCGGCGATGCAGGCCGTCAGGCCCTGTCGCCGGGCCTGCACCAGCACGGCGGCGGTCACCGACCATTCGTTCTGCGCGAACCGCAGCACCACAGGCCGGCCAGCACGATCCGCCGATGATTGCAGGGCATTCGTCAACGACGCGGTGAACGGATACGAGCGATTAGGCAGCGTCAGACTGGGCGCGAGCACGCCGGCCGTGACCAGGCCGAGCACACCGACCAGTGCCGTCAGGCCCAACCCCCGCCGAGCCATCGCGGCCCGGTCCGGCAGGTGCTCGCCGACCAGCAGGCTGAGCTGTAGCACCGGCAACACGAGCAGGAACATCGGTACGGTCTGGTAGAAGAAGCCGGTGTAGTAGTTGACCGGCACCAGCTCGTCGATCCCGCGCAGGATGTAGTAGCCGAACAACAACGTCTGCAGCAGCAGCATCAGGTAGGCCCGAACGAACAACCGGAGTCGGGGCCGGTCCTGATCCAGCAGCAGCCCGGTGCCGGCCAGCGCCAGCGCCAGGATCGCTACCGTGGCCGGGTAGCTGGCCGACCAGAAGTGGCCCAGGAACCGCAGCCCGGTGCCGAGCCCATGTCCGTCACCGGCCCCGTGGTAGTGCAGGTAGTCCGGCCATGGACCGGGATAGTGCAGGGCCAGCTCGAGCACCATCGGTACCGCGAAGATCACCAGCACGGCAAGGGCGCCCCACAGCGAACGGCGGCTCGCGTGTAGTTCGGTCCTCAAGGAGCGCCGGTACAGCCAGAACCAGCCGGCCACCGACACCAACCAGGTGACGCCGACGAAGAACAGGAATGCCACGTGCCCGTGGATCAGCAACGCCCCGGACAGCGCCAGCAGCGGCACCTCACGGGTCCGCCCCGCCGTGACCGCGGTCGCGGACACGATCAACAACGCGAACGCCGTCATGTAGAGGTTGGGTAACCACGTCTCGCCGGTCATGTCGTGGCTGGTGGCGAACCAGAACACGATGCCGAACCCGATCAGCCCGGCCGGAACCGACCTGACGAAGCGATAGAGCGTCCGGACCACGAAACCGAGCAGCACCGCCTGCAGGATCGCGTCGGCGATGAACTGGCCGCCGTACGCACTCGCGGTCAGTGGCAGCCAATCGTGGAACAGCGCCTGGCCGACGGTAAGCAGATACATGTAGGCCGGTCCGGGGTGCGGGAACCCGACCCGAGAGACCGGC
>CAZZZW010000574.1:0-1579 GCA_964658795.1 Phormidium nigroviride PCC 7112 | reverse complement strand
GACCGAGCTCGAAGGAAAGATCAGGCGGTGGTTCGCCGGCCCCGGAGCAGTACCAGGGCCAGGGCCGCACCGCCGAGGATGATCCCGATGATGCCGAGCACCAGTCCGGTGGTGGCCTTGCCGCTGCTGGAATCGCTCGCGGTCGCCGTCACGCTCGGGGGCGGCGACGAAGCGGTGGTGGACGAGTCGGTGGTGGCGGCACCGGCGGCGGCCAACTGCAGCGTCGGGGCCGGGTGATCCGGCTCGGCGGAACTGCCCGGCGCGGCCTCCTGGATCCAGGACACCACGCTCTTGTCGCTGTAGGTCTGGAGCACCTTGAACGTCATCGAAGCTGCCTTGGGGAGCGGGCCGGCACTGACCATGAACTGCTGGAACTCGCCGGGCTTGATCGCGGTCGCGGCGCTGTCGGCTTTCCAGTCGATCACGCTGATCGCCTCGGTCACCGGCCCGTCGTCGGTGGTGATCGGTGTGGCCAGCTTGGTCTTGGTCACGGTGAACGACCAGCCCGGCGTGGGCTGCACCGCGACCGAAGCCAGCGGTTGATCGAGCGGCAGCTGCACCTTGATCTCGGTCGTACTCGCCGTGTCGGACTCGGTCGGCACCCGGAACGTCAGCACCGCGTAACCACCCTGGGTAGCGCCGGGGGAGTTCACGGTGACGTGTGCCAGCGCGGAGCCGGCGCCGAACAAGACTGTCAGCAGGGCGGTCAGGACTAGGACAACGACGGCCGAACCACGGCGCAGGAAGCTCATGCCCGGACTAGTCGTGATCGGGTCGCGTTCGGTTCCGGCCAGCGTGCTCAGCGTGGTCGGCGTCACAAGACTGTGCCGTCGCGGGCTTGACGGTCCGATCGTCGGACCCGGCCGGCCCGACGTGGATTCGGGCTAATCTGGACGGGTGGACCTCCTGTTGACCAAGGCCGGCCGATGATCGCTGAACCGGCACCCGGACGGACCCGGAACACCCGTCAGTCGGCCGCCATCGAAGAGGCCATGCGAGGCGTCGACGGCTTTCGGACGGCACAGCAACTCTTCGACGTCGTGCGGGCCAACGGGCAGAAGATCGGCCTGACCACCGTCTACCGCCACCTGAACCTGCTGGCCGAGAACGGCACCGCCGACGTCGTACACCTCGCGGACGGCGAGGCGCAGTTCCGACTCTGCGGGTCGGCCGCATCACGTGCGGAAACACATCATCATCACGTGGTGTGCCGGGTCTGCGGCCGCAGCGAGGAGGTGTCCGCCCCCGAGGTGGAGGCCTGGGCCGAACGGGTCGCCCGAGCCGCCGGCTACACCGACATCAGCCACACCGTGGAGATCTTCGGGCTCTGTCCCGAGCACTCAAAGTAGCGGGTGGCTCCGATCTCCAGGTCCGGGCCAGCGGACCGACCACCAGACCGTCAGGCCCGCACGTGTCGACGGGACCGGGCGAAGCCCCAGCCGGCTGCGAGCAGATACTCCAGCGTCGACACCGCCATGATCGTGAAACTCGGCGGCAGCTGTCCCCAGGCATAGCTGAGACCGACGCCGAGCCATAGGGCCAGCACGGCCAGTGCCCCGGCCAGGGCCAGTGCCGGCCA
>CAZZZW010000573.1:0-1623 GCA_964658795.1 Phormidium nigroviride PCC 7112 | reverse complement strand
GGCTCGACTGCCGGCCGGCCGTCGGAGTCGATCGAGATTTCCCTGGTGCGATTGGTGGAAAACCGCTGTGACACGGCCAGGTCCAGGACCCGGTTACGGGTGCGCCGGAGGTAGTAGCCGTAGACGGAGTTGCCGACCACGGTCAGCACGGCACCGAACGCGGCGCCGATGACGGTGCCGGCGACACCGAAGTAGGACGCGGCCACGGTCGAGCTGATCGCGGCCATGCCACTGGCGATCACCTGAGTGGCGGACAGGTTGAGCTTCTCGGATTTGACGGTCTCGTTCGCGGGAATCGAGTTTCGTGTTTCAGTCATTGCTGGTTTCGTGTCGAGAGTCAAAAGGTATCGGTAAGGTTCCTGATCGGGTACGCGGGGCGCGACGGGTCACCCCGTCCTTGGTTGAACGCATGGACCCGACTCAGCGTTCCATGGTGTAGGCCAGCTAACACTGAGCCGAGCCGAGCCGGCGCTCAGAGATCTGCCAGGAAAACACAGGGCAAACTCAGATCAGATGGTTCGGACCACCGCTGCCACCCGATTGGCGATCTCGTCGGCGTGTTCCTGGGTGAGCGCTTCGACCATCACCCGCACCAGGTGCTCGGTGCCCGATGGCCGCAGCAGGATCCGGCCGTCGTCACCGAGCTCGTCCTCGGCCGCGGCAACGGCCACCTGCACGTCGTGCGAGGCAGCGACCTGGTTCTTGTCGGCCACCTTGACGTTCACCATGGACTGCGGCATCCGTTGGACCACGTCGGCGAGCTCGGCCAGGCTCTGTCCGGACGAGGCCAGGCAGGACAGCAGCCGCAGCGCGGTCAGCAGGCCGTCGCCGGTGGTGGCCGCATCGGTGAAGATGACGTGCCCGGACTGCTCGCCGCCCAGGCTCAACCGATGCCGGTTCAGCGCCTCGAGCACGTACCGGTCACCGACCCCGGTGGTCAGCACCCGGATCCCGGCCGCGGTCATCGCATGGTGAAAACCCAGGTTGCTCATCACGGTCACCACGACGGTGTCCTGACGCAGTTCACCCTTGTTCTTCAAGTGGGTTGCGCAGATCGCCAGGATCTGGTCGCCGTCCACCGTCGCCCCGTCGGCGGTCACGGCCAGGCAGCGGTCGGCATCCCCGTCCAGGGCGATGCCCAGGTCCGCGCCCTGTTCGACGACCAGCCGGCTGAGCGGCTCCAGGTGGGTCGAACCGACGCCGTCGTTGATGTTCTCCCCGTCCGGATCCCCGGCGAACACGGTGACCTCGGCGCCGGCCCGGCGCAGCAGGTCACCGGCGACATAGGAGGCCGCACCATGCGCACAGTCGATCACCAGCTTGATGCCGGCCAGCGAAGTCGGGGCGGCTTTGAGCAGGTGCGCGGTGTAGAGGTCGGCACCGTTGTCATCGACGAGGACGCGGCCCACGTCGGCGCCGGTCGGACGGGGTCTGGCCCACCCGTCGTCGATGGCCGCCTCGATCTTCGTGAGGTCGGCGCCCTCGGCGGCGCGGGTCCTGTTCGACCATTTCGGCGGCAGCGCCGCTTTTCCGCGCGTGCAGCCGGATCTGATGGCGGCGGTCGACCAAGCGGATTCGGCGCAGTTCTCCGCCGCGGTGGCGGAACTGAGCGACAGGGCGCTG
>CAZZZW010000572.1:0-1628 GCA_964658795.1 Phormidium nigroviride PCC 7112 | reverse complement strand
CGGCGCCGTTGTTGAGCACCAGCACGTCGCCGGCGTCGGGGACCTCGGACCGCAGCGCCTCCAGGGTGCCCCGGCCGCGCCGGCTGCGGAGGCCGGTCCCGAGCTCGAACTCGACATCGACGTAACCGGCCGCCGCCGCCATCGCCGCGATCGCGGCCGGGGACAGCGGCGCCCGGCCGAGGTTGGTGTGCAGCACGATGCCGGTCGCGTTCAGCACCGGGTTCAGCGAGGTGGCCAGCATCGGCAGCGCGGCGAGCACGCCCTCGATCGCCTCGGTCGGGGCCAGCCCGCCGGCCCGGATCCGTCGTTGGACCGCGACGACCTCGCGCTTGACCGCGGCCGGCCCGAGCCGGGCGATCGCGTCGGCCAGCAACGGGTCGGCCAGCAGGACATCGGTCCGGGGCACGGCACGACGCGGGTCCTCGCTCATCCGACCTCAGCCCACCCCTCCGTCGCGCGGCTCGAACGCTCGGCTCAGCCGCTCGTTGCTCAGCGGAGGCGGACGGGAATCGAACCCGCCAAGCCGAGGTACTCGACTTCACCGGTTTTGAAGACCGGGAGGGCCACCAGGCACCTGTACGCCTCCGCCCGCCACCCTAGCGACTGCGTGATTAGCCTGGGTCCATGACCAGCACCGCGTTCCGGTTGACCCAGTACGCGCACGGCGGCGGCTGCGCCTGCAAGATCCCGCCCGGCGAACTCGAGGCCCTGGTGGCCGGCCTGGTCCGGCCGGCCCCGGACCTGATCGTCGGGCTGGACGACGGCGACGACGCCGCGGCGGTGCGCATCGACGGCTCGACCGCGGTGCTGTCGACGGCCGACTTCTTCACCCCGGTGGTCGATGATGCTTATGACTTCGGGCGAATCGCCGCCGCTAACGCACTGTCCGACATCTACGCGATGGGCGGACGGCCGGTGCTGGCGATCAACCTGGTCGGCTGGCCGCGGGACGTGCTGCCCGGCGAGCTGCTGCGCGAGGTGCTGCGTGGTGGCTTCGATGTTGCTGAGACCGCGGGCTGCCCGATCGCCGGCGGTCACAGCATCGACGACCCGGAACCGAAGTACGGGCTGGCCGTGACCGGGCTCGCTTCGCCGGAACGGCTGTTGCGCAACGACGCCGCCCGAGCCGGGGACGCGATCAGCCTGACCAAGCCGTTGGGCGTCGGCGTGCTGAACAACCGGCACAAGTCCACCGGCGAGGTGTTCGACCACGCGATCGCGACGATGGTGACGTTGAACCGGGAGGCGGCCGCGGCGGCGCTGGCGGCCGGGCTGCGGGCCGCGACCGATGTCACCGGCTTCGGCCTGCTCGGCCACCTCTACAAGATGGCCCGGGCCTCCGGGGTCACTGCCGTGATCGACGCGGCGGCCGTGCCCTATCTCGACGGCGCTCGGGACGCGCTGGCGGCCGGCTTCGTCAGCGGGGGTACCCGGCGCAACCTGGACTGGGTCCGGCCGCAGTTGACGGCGACGGTGGCCGAGGACGAGCTGCTGTTGCTGGCCGACGCCCAGACCAGTGGCGGTCTGTTGCTGGCCGGTGAGATCCCCGGTGCCCCGGTGATCGGTGAGTTCGTCGCGCGGCGGGACGCGGTGCTCACCACGCTCGCGGCGCTCGAGGCGGTGCTGCG
>CAZZZW010000571.1:0-1632 GCA_964658795.1 Phormidium nigroviride PCC 7112 | reverse complement strand
CAATTCGGCTAAGCCACTCCGCAATTCGGCAGGAGCTCAGAAGCCGGTGGCGTTCCAAGGCGCTCGCTCGGTCGCGAACAGCCGATTCAATCGGTCCATCGCCGCGGGCGTGTGCTCGTCGACCAGGCCGGCCAGGTACTGCGAACGGACGGTGTTGCCACCGTTGAAGATCGCCGCCACCGCGCGCTGAGACAGGGTCAGGTCCGCGCTCAGGGTGGTCGGCACACACTCGGCGTGCTCGGGGCCGGCGTCCAGGCGCCAGCGGCCGGCCGTGTAGCCGCCGGCCTCCGGATCGAGGACATCCAGCACGAGCACGTCCTCGACGGCGTAGCGCCGGGCAGTCAACGCCACCGGCAGGTCGAGGATGCGCAGCCAATCACCGTCCATCACATCGCTGCGCCGGGCGGCCCGGCCATCGGTCAGCAGCCATTCCAGCGGTTCGTCGATCGCCCGCTCCCGGAACTTGACGGTGCGGGCCAGGTCGATGTGGATCAGGTATTGCCACAAGGCTGAATAGGCATCCGGGGTGACCGCGATCAGGTCGTCGACGGTGATCTCGGACTGATGCAGCGAGTCGTAGTACCAGTCGCCCTCCTTCCCGGTCCAGGTCAGAAAGCCCTCGTCCTGGCCGTCGGCGTCGCGAGCGACGAGGTACACCGGCTCGGTCAGGCCCGGTGGGTTGTGCAGCCTGAGCCGACGTTGCCAGAGTGACGGCGGACGGTCGATATGTCCGTGTTCCTGCGTCCGGGCCTGGCTGAGCAACCGGCACCCCGGCTCCAGCGCTTCGGACTGGTCGAGCTGCACGACGGTCAGCCGGCTCTGCGGTTCGAGGATGCGCGGACCGGTGGCGGTGCGGACCTCGTAGTTGGCGGTCTTGCTGGTCGGCCAGTATCCGAAGCGGCCGTAGATGCCCCACTCGGCCGCGCGGAGCAGGCTGATCGCCTCGCCCCGTTCCTTGGCATTGTCCAGCGATCGGGTGAGCATGCCGGTCAGCAGGCCTTGGCGGCGGTGCGTCGCGGCCACCGAGACCTGGGTCAGGGCATCGCAGCTGATGTCGGCGGTCCGCCCCGGCCCGGTCCACACGCTGTAGGTCGTCGGAAACGTCCGCAGGCTCCCGACACAGCGGCCGCCGTCGTAGGCGCCGAAGATTCGGTCGGGTTGCCAGACCTCGCGCCAGAAGTCCATCACCGAGTCGGAGATGTTGCCCGGGTCGGCCATCAGGCCGGTGCGCATGGTCTTGAGCCAGGGCAAGATCTCGTCGTCACCGACGTGGCGGATCTCAGCAGTCACGAATCGACCTTGCCACAACCCTGCGTCGCCGTCGTGGCATTAACCACGGACGGATCCACGTGGCTCAGGTGGTCAGGGCGACGATGCCGATGATGATCGCGACCGCGGCAACCGCGGCAGCCAACCAGGCCAGTTTCTCCCTGCGGTTGAAGGCGCGGATGGTCATCAGGATAGGCAGGATTCCGATGAACGCCAGGTGCGCCTCGAAGGCCAGGAAGAGGTACACCACGCCGATGATCATGGTGATGAAGGAGAACTGGTTCCGGTGCCAGAGCGAACCCTGGGGCTGGTTGTGGATCGCATACGCCGGTTGGCCGTACGGCTGTTGCCCGTAGGGCTGCT
>CAZZZW010000570.1:0-1638 GCA_964658795.1 Phormidium nigroviride PCC 7112 | reverse complement strand
CGGGACGTCCGCGGCCAGCAGCCGACGCAACCGGGCCACCGAGACATCCAGCCCCTCGTCGGCACAGGCCTCGATGATGCGGCCGAGCCAGCCGGCCCAGCGCTGCACCGTCTGCTGCTCGAAGCGGCTGCCGTCGTACACCCAGCTGACCCGGCGGCCGTGGTCACCGCGGCCGGAGACGAACACCTCCAGGTCGAAGCGGCTGCGGCCCGGTATCTCGGGCAGCACCTCGACCTCGAGGTCACCCAGCCGCGGGCCTCCCGCGCCGAAGTTCTGCAGGGCCAGGACGATCTGGAAGATGGCCGAGTTCTCGTCGCGGCCGTCGACGACCCGCTCCACGACGCGTTCGAAGGGCACCTGCTGAAAGGCGTACCCGAACTCGATCTCGGCCGCCTTGTCCGCCAGCACCTGCCGGAAGGTGGCGTCCGGCGACACCGCACCCCGCACCGAGATCATGTTCACGAAGAAGCCGAGGGTGTCCTGGATGTCGGCCAGCTCGCGGTTGGCGATCGGGCTCCCGACGATCGTCTCGTCCCGGCCGCTGATCAGGGCCAGCAGGATCGCCAGTGCGGCGTGCAGTCCGGCGAACTCGTTCGTGCCGGCCGCCAGGCACCGTTGCCTGAAGGACTCGTACGGCGGGCCGGCCAGGTCGAGTTCCACCAGCGCACCGGCCGTGCGGTCCGGCTGACCCGCTCCGCCGTCGATGGGCAGTCCGTGCGCCAAGGGCGCGCCGGCCAACCGTTCCCGCCAGCTCTCCACGAGGGTGTCGAGCACATCGCCGGTCAGGGTCCGGCGCTGCCAGCGGGCATAGTCGGAGTACGAGCACGGCGATCCGCCGGCCGGGGCGTCGATGTCGTCGTAGTAGCGAGCGACCTGCTGCCAGATCAGTTGGTTGGACCAACCGTCGGAGGCGATGTGATGGACGTTGAGTACGACGTGGCAGGAGTCGTCGGGACCCTCGATCAGCCAGCAGCGTAGCGGCAGTTCGCGATCGAGACCGAACTGGTGGTTCGCCTCGGACCGCTGCCGCGCGCGGGCTCGAGCCACTGCGTCCTCGGCGGTACCGGCCTGCTCGACACCGATCTCGAGGTCGGCGTCGAGGACGACCTGATCGATCGCATCGCCCTGCGAGCGGTACACCGTGCGCAGAACCGCGTTCTCTCGGACCACTCGCCGTACCGCGGCGGCGAACCGGGTCCGGTCGAGGCCGCGCCGCACGTGGAACGCGGTCGTCGAGTTGTACTCCTCGGAGCGTTCGGCGATCTCGTGCAGCAGCCACAGCCGCTCCTGCTGATAGCTCAGCGGCGCCTGCGGCCCGGCCACCCCGCCGTCGGTGCCGATCTCGGCCGAGGACAGCAACTCGGCGATGATGCGGGCCTTGTTCCGACGGACGAACTCCACGTCGGCCGGGCTCAGGTCACCGGCGGCGGTGGACTTCAGCCGGCCGGACTCGAGGTAGAAGTGCACGCCCCGACGGCTCAGCGCAAGCAGGAACGACGCCACGTCCGCGTCGGTCGGCTCCGGCGCCGGCGATTGCGTCGACATCTTCCACCCTTCTCCGCGACCGGGTCGAGCGACGACGTCGGTCGACTTCCTTCTTTGCTCCTATAGCAAGTAGCCCAGGCCTAGCTCGCATCC
>CAZZZW010000569.1:0-1649 GCA_964658795.1 Phormidium nigroviride PCC 7112 | reverse complement strand
CGCCCAATTCGTCTCGCTGGGCAACAAGGCCGACGTCAGCGGCAACGACCTGCTGCTGAACTGGGCCGATGACCCGGCCGTCGCAGTGATCGCGCTCTACCTCGAATCCATCGGGAATCCCAGGAAGTTCGCCCGGATCGCCCGCCGGGCTGCGCAGACCAAACCGGTCCTGGCGATCAAGGCCGGCCGCAGCCCGGCCGGACGCCGGGCCGGCTTGTCGCATACCGCAGCCGCCGCGTCGGAGGAAGTGATCGTCGATGCGTTGTTCGAGCAGGCCGGGGTGCTGCGGGTCGATTCCATGGCCGAACTGCTCGACGGGGCACGGGTGTTGTCCGGGCTGCCGCTACCGACCGGCCGTCGGCTCGCGATCATCGGAAACTCGGGCGGTCCGGCGATCCTGGCTGCGGATTCCGCCGAATCGGCCGGTCTGTCCGTCGTCGAACTCTCCACCGCGTTGCAGGCTGAACTTCATCGGGCCGTTCCCCAGCTGGCCTCGGCCGGCAATCCGATCGATCTCGGGGCCGGCGTGCAACCCGGTCAGCTCGAGGCGGCCGTGCACGCCCTGATGGCCTCGACCGAGGTGGATCTGGTGCTGGGCATCGTCACCGAGACGCTGGTGGCCGACTTCACCGCCCTCACCGGTGTGTTCGAGCGAGTCGCCGCCACCTCGACGAAGCCGCTGGCGGTGGTGCAGGCCGGCGAGCCGGACCGGACCGTACCGATCGCTCCGGACCGGAGTGTGCCGTTCTTCGAGTTTCCCGAACCCGCAGCGCGGGCCTTGGGCCTGCTGTGGCGCTATGCCCGGATCCGTCGGACGGAACCCAGCTTCGGTGAGGCATCGGCTGTCGTGGGGTCATCGCCGAGTCGCCGGCTGGTCGAGCAGGCCCTGGCCCGAGGCGCCGGATGGCTGACCGAAGCCGAATCGATCGCGTTGCTGGAATGCTATGGCATCGAGGTTTGCCCTTTCCGACGCGCGGTGAACGTCGAACAGGCCGTGGCGGCCGCAGACGCACTCGGTTATCCGGTGGCCCTGAAGGTCAGTGGCCAGGTCGTCCACAAGACCGAGGTCGGCGGCGTACGGACCGGGCTCACCGACGCCGGCCAGGTGTGCGCGGCCTACACGGCGGTGGCACCGCTCGGAAAAGGTGCCGTTGTGGTTCAGCCCATGGTTACCGGGGATATCGAGATCGCGGTCGGCGGTGTGCAGGACGACCAGGTCGGCCCGGTGGTGATGGTTGGGGCCGGTGGCATCCTGATCGACCTGGTGAGCGATCGACGGTTCTTGTTGGCCCCGGTGACGGCGGCCGCGGCTGAGGCGGCCATCGGTGAGCTGCGGCTGGCCAAGCTGCTGGCCGGCTATCGCGGCCGGCCCCCGGTGTCGGAGCACGCGGTGGCCGAGCTGGTCGTTCGTGTCGGCCGTCTCGTGGACGAGCTGCCCGAAGTCGCCGAACTGGACCTCAACCCGGTGATCGGTCGGGGCGATGCCCTGACCGTGATCGATCCCAAGATCCGCCTGGCCGTGAACGCGAACCGCCCTGACCCGACGCTGCGTTCCCTGCGGGAGCCCCGGCCGTTGGCGGAGGTTGCGCCCCAGGCCGCGCCGGCGGTCAGCACCGGTGTCACGGACCAGGCTGCGCGGACGCCGTAAC
>CAZZZW010000568.1:0-1650 GCA_964658795.1 Phormidium nigroviride PCC 7112 | reverse complement strand
AGCACGGATCGAAACCTGAGCGTCGCCGAAGACTAGCGCGCAACAGGTATCGCCGGCAGCCGTGTCAACTCTTCGACAACGGTGCCCGATCCGACGAGCACTCCGGTCGAGGGAGATTCAGCAATGAACCACATCCGTACCGCCGTGGCCATCGGTGCCACCGTAGGCGCCGGTCTGGTCGCACTGGCCACACCCGCATCCGCTGCCGTGCCCGCGTGCGGCAACTCCTCGTTGTCCTACAGCCGGACGAGTCTGGACGGCGCCGCCGGCACGATCTCGTTCGCGCTGCAATACCGCAACGTCACCCACAGCACCTGCAGCCTGCGCGGTTACCCGGGCCTTGATGCGGTGGATGCACACAACGCGGTGATCGCGCACGCCACCCGCACCGTGAGCGGTATGGCCGGCGGCGCCAGTCACGGCGTGCAGACCATCAACCTCGCGCCCGGGGCCTACGCCTCGGCCACGGTGGAGTGGTCCGACGTGGACCGTAACGGCGTGCAATGCCGCCTCTCGGCCGCGATCAACACCATCGCGCCGAACACGACGAAGGTGGTGCACTGGCCGCTGTCGGTGACCGACTGCGCGCTGCAGGTGCACCCGGTGGTCGGTGGCTGGACCGGCCGCGGCTGATCGGCCCCCACTCGTCTCTCCCGGTCCAGGCTGGAGCGACCGCTCGCCACCGGCGGGCGACCGCTCCACCCTCGGGTGGCAGAAAGACGTTACGGGATAAGAACGATCTTGCCGCGGGTGTGCCGCTCCTCGAGTTCGGTGAACGCGGCCCGCACCTGATCCAGCGGGAACGTCCGGGCGATCGGCAGCTCGATCCGCCCGGCGGCGACGTGATCGGCCATCTCGGCCAGCACGTCCTGGGTGGTGGCGACCGAGCTGCCCTCGGCCTTGACGCCGAGCTCCTCGGCCGCCTGGAACGCGATGATGGTGTCGATCCGGTCCTTGGCGACCCCCAGTTCGATGCCCAGGTGGACGTAGTCGGGACCGAAGGTGTCGATGAGCGCGTCCACGCCGTCCGTGGCCAGTTCGCGAATGCGGTCGGCGAGGCCGTCGCCATAGGCCACCGGGGTGATTCCCTTTGATCGCAGCCAGTCGTGGTTGGACTCCGACGCGATCCCGATGACCTCGGCACCCCGGAGCTTGGCCAGTTGCCCGGCTACCCCTCCGACGCCACCGGCGGCGGCGGAGACCACCACCGTGTCGCCGGCCTTGGCATCGACCGCGCGCACTGCGGCGAACGCGGTCGCGCCGACGACGTAGAGGCCACCGGCGGCCTCCCAGGACAGCCCGTCCGGTTTGGCCACCAGTTGGTCAGCCGGGACGTTGGTCAGTTCAGCCTGACTGGAACGGGTGAAATTCCATCCGAGCACCTCGTCACCGACGCTGACGCTCGTCACCCCGGAGCCGAGCTTGGTCACCACGCCGGCGAAGTCGCTGCCCTGACCGGAGGGAAACGTCGACGGTGCGAAGTCCTTCATGAAGCCCTTGCGGATCGAGGCCTCCCCCGGATTGATACCGGCCGCCTTGACCTGGATCTGGACCTCGCCGGCGGCCGGCTCGGGCAGGTCCACATCAGCGATGTAGAGGTTCTCGATCGGTCCGAACGAGTCGTAGCGGACGGCCTTGGTCATCTTCGTT
>CAZZZW010000567.1:0-1661 GCA_964658795.1 Phormidium nigroviride PCC 7112 | reverse complement strand
CACAGCGCCGATGGCACAGCCAGGCTCGATACCGTTGCCGCCGTGAGCTGGTTGCGTGCACGGGGCCGGGTGGTAGCTCCGGTGCTGGCCGCGGTGGCCTCCGTGGCGCTGCTCCTGCTGAGCGTGTTCGGTCACCGGCATCCGAGCCGGACGCTGCCGGATCAGACAGCACCACCGCCACCGGTGGGATTCTCCGTTCCCCAGTTGCCCTTTCTCAGCCCCGGCCAGTTGGACGGTCAGCTCGCCGGCATCCGGGCCCTCGGCGCCAGCTGGATCCGGATCGACCTGTCCTGGCCGGTGGTTCAACCCGACAACGCGACGGCCTTTGACTGGAGTCGCTACGACCGGGTGGTCCGGGCCGCCGGTCAGCACCACCTCGAGGTCGACGGCGTCATCGACTACACCGCACCCTGGGCCCGGCTGCCGTCCTGTGCTGATCACTTTCAGTGCCAGCCGCGCAGCGCGCAGCTGTACGCCGACTTCGCCGGTGCGGCCGCACGGCACTTCGAGGGTTCGGCCGTCACCGCAATGGAGATCTGGAACGAGCCGAACCTCCGCCAGTTCTGGCTGCCGGCACCCAATGCCGCCTTCTACACCAGGTTGCTCACCACCGCCGACCGTGCGATCAAGGCCGTCGATCCGGATTACCTCGTGATCACCGGGGGATTGTCGCCGGCAAGCACCATCGACCAGGTGTCCTACAGCCCGCTGGACTTCATCGATCGCATCTTTCGCTACGGGGCGCAGGGAGCCTTCGACGCCGTGGGCTACCACCCGTACACGTACCCCAACCTGGCCTCGACGTTCAACGCCGCCTCGTCGTTCAGCCAGATCGATCAGACCCGGCCCAGCCTGCGTTCCGTCCTCGCCGGCCACGGGGATGCGAACATTCCGATCTGGTTGACCGAGGTCGGCGCCCCGACCGGTGGCCCTGGGCCTAGCCGCACCTGCTCCGACCGGCCGTTCTCGCCGACGCATGCCGTCGTTTCCGAATGCCTGCAGGCAAAACTGCTGTCGGATGCATTGTGCGCGGCCAGCCGGACGACCGGTCTCGGGCCGGTGTTCGTCTATACCTATCAGGATCAAGGCGACAACCGGTCGACGGCTCAGGACTTCTTCGGAGTGCGACGGGCTGACGGCAGCACGAAGCCGAGCTATTCAGCCGTCGCCGAAGCAATCCGGCATCCTTGTCGTTGACCACCACACCGCTCACAGGCAGGGGAATGACATGTCGGACTGGAACGACAAGATCATCGAGGAATTCCGGGCCAACCATGGCCAGGTCGGTGGCGGCTTCGAGGGCGCTCCGATGCTGCTGTTGCACACCCAGGGCGCGAAATCGGGCGAGCCCCGGGTTCATCCGATGATGTACCTGGCCGGCGACGACGGTTGGTACGTCTTTGCCTCCAAGGCCGGCGCCGACACCAACCCCGCCTGGTACCACAACCTCAAGGCCCACCCGGACGTGCAGATTGAACTCGGTGACGACACCCTTGAGGTCACTGCCACCGAGGTCACCGGAGCTCGGCGCGACGAGATCTACGCCGAACAGGCTCGGCGGTACCCCGGCTTCGCCGAGTACGAGGCCAAGACGGACCGCGTCATACCGGTCGTCGAGCTCAGCCGTCGCTGAGGCACCTCGGCATCGTCGAAGGTCCGTC
>CAZZZW010000566.1:0-1682 GCA_964658795.1 Phormidium nigroviride PCC 7112 | reverse complement strand
CCGCGCCGGCGCCGTCGGCCAGCTGGTTCACGGCACCGGCCGTAATGGGTCGCCCGCGTCCGAGGCCGCATTGTTGAGCGCACTGCTCGTGCTGCCGCTGTTCTGGCGTCTGAGATTTCCGGTGGCCGCGTTCCTGGTCATCGCCGCGGTGGCACTGGTCCAGTGGGCCGCCGATGTGCGGCTCGTTGCCGATGCCGCCTTGTTGATCGGCGTCTATTCGGTGTCCGCGCGACATCCCGCACGGGTGGGCCTTGCTTCGGCGATCGTCGTGGAGGTCGGAGCCGTACTGGCCGTGTTCAGGTGGAACCCGGCCAGCAACCGGCTCGAGTCCCTGATCCTGCTGTCCGGTCCCTTGCTGGCGGCGATGTTCGCCGGTATGGCCGTGCGAAACCAGCGCTTGGCGCTGGCTGCTGCCACCGAGCGCGCCGACCAGGTGGAACGTGAACGGCATCGGCAGGCCGAGATCGAGGTCGCGGTCGAGCGAGCCCGGATCGCGCGGGAGATGCACGATGTGGTCGCGCATGGCCTGACTGTGATCGTCACGATGTCGGAAGCAGCGGTGAAGAAGCACGCGGTCGATCCGGCGCGGGCCAAGACGGCCATGCAGCAGGTGGCCGCGACCGGGCGAGAGGCGCTCAACGACATGCGGCGGGTACTCGGAGTGCTGCACACCGGCCCGTCCGGTGCCGACCATCAGCCGCAGCCGGGCCTGGCCGACCTGGACGGCCTGTTCGGCCAGGTGCGTCAGACCGGACTAGCGGTGGTCGTGACCGTCCGCGGTCGCGCACCGGACCTGGGGCGCGGAACCCAGCTCAGCATCTACCGGCTGCTACAGGAAGCCTTGACCAACGTGCTCAAACATGCCCGCCAAGCCACCCGCGTGGAGGTCGAGATCGGCTATCTGCCGGACCGGGTCACGCTCCAGATCGATGACGACGGACAGCTGGCCGCCAACCCCGCTCACCCCGGCTACGGAATCACCGGGATGACCGAACGTGCCGCGGTCTACCACGGGCAGGTGAGCGCCGGCCCAGGCCCTCGGCAAGGCTGGCGGGTTCGGGCCGAACTGCTCACACCGGGCGGACTACCGTGACCGTGCGCTTGATCCTGGTCGATGATCAGGACCTGGTCCGGACCGGTTTCCGGATGATCCTCGAGGAGACACCGGGCATCGAGGTGGTCGGCGAGGCATCAGACGGAATCCAGGCCGTGGACCTGGCCGCTCGCTGCCGGCCCGATGTCGTGCTGATGGATGTGCGGATGCCCAACCTCGACGGCGTCGAGGCGACCCGGCGAATCGTCGCCGACGATCCCTCCGCGCGCGTGCTGATACTGACGACCTTCGACCTCGACGAGTACGCCTTCGCCGCACTGCGTGCCGGCGCCAGCGGGTTCTTGCTCAAAGACGTCCCGGTCGACGACCTGACCGCAGCCATTCAGATCATCGCCAGCGGCGACGCCGTGGTCTCGCCCCGGGTGACCCGCCTGCTGATCGACACCTATGCCGCGCAACCACTGACCCAGCGCCCCCGTCCGCGCGGAGCCGGGTCACCCACCGACCCCTTGACCGGCCGCGAGCAGCAGGTGCTGCTCGCGCTGGCCGGCGGACTGTCGAACAGCGAGATCGCCGGCACCTTCACGATCTCGGAGACGACGGTGAAGTCTCATGTCGCGAGCATCTT
>CAZZZW010000565.1:0-1692 GCA_964658795.1 Phormidium nigroviride PCC 7112 | reverse complement strand
CCCCACAACGCGTTTTCGGTAGGCGGGGGACGGCTTAAGTGGCTCACAGGGGGCTTACTCGAAAAGGCTTACGGTCTGTCCGTCCGGTCCCCCCACCACTGGAGCTGACATGTTCAGACGAACTTCGCGCCGGCGTCTGCTCGGCACCGCTACCGCACTGACCCTGGCCGCCGGCGTCGCGCTGGTCGGTTCCACCTCCGTCTCGGCCACCCCTCGGATGGGTGGTCACGCCCGATCCATCCAGGGATCGGTGGTGGCCAACCTGTTCGAGTGGAACTGGCCCTCGGTTGGCAAGGAATGCAAGACCGTCCTCGGGCCGGCCGGTTACGCCGCCGTCCAGGTCGCCCCGCCGCAGGACTCGCTGTCCCGGACGGCGATCGACTCGACCACAGTGCTGCATCCGTGGTGGGAGGTCTACCAGCCGGTCGACTACAACCTCACCAGCCGGATGGGCAACGAGGCCCAGTTCAAGCAGATGGTGCAGACCTGTCGCAATGCCGGGGTGAAGGTCATCGTCGACGCGGTGATCAACCACATGACCGGTCAGGGCAGTGTGTCCTACGGCGGCGTGCACTACACCAAGTACGACTACACCGGCCTGTACGGACCGACCGACTTCCACGGCCCCAGCGGGGATTGTCCAAGTGCGGACGGCAACATCGACGATTTCAACAACTACACCCAGGTCTTCAAATGTGAGCTGGTGTCGCTGTCGGACCTGAAGACCGAGGACCCGAACGTACAGAAGACCCTGGCCGCCTACCTGAACAAGCTGTTGTCCTATGGGGTTTCCGGCTTCCGGGTGGACGCGGCCAAGCACATCGGGCAGGACGACCTGACCGCCATCTTCTCTCGGCTGCACCGCACCGTCGATGGCGAACACCCTTATATCGCCTTGGAAATCGGTACCGGTAGTCCCGGCCGCATCTCTCCTCAGGCGTTCACCGGTGTCGGCAGCCCGCTCGGCTTCGACTTCGCGTCCCAGATCGAGTCGGCGTTCAAGAGCTACACCACGCCACCCGGCGGCAACATCGGTTCACTCAAGGGCATCGGTGAGGGCAGCGGGCTGCTGCCGTCGAACAAGTCACTGACCTTCGTGGAGAACCACGACACCGAGCGCAACGGATCCACGCTGTCGTACAAGGACGGCGCCGCGAACACCCTGGCCACCGAGTTCATGGTGGCCTACGGTTACGGAACCCCCGAGGTTTACAGCGGATTCTCCTTCAACACTGGCGACGACTCGCCGCCGGCCAACGCCCAGGGTTTTGTCAGCGACACCGACTGCAGCAACGGCTGGCAGTGCACCGACCGGATCACCGGTGTGGCCAACCTGGTGCAGTTCCACAACGTGGCCGGCAACGCACCGGTCACCAACTGGTACGACGACGGGACGAACCTGCTGTCGTTCAGCCGGGGCAACAAGGCCTGGATCGCGATCAACAACGAGACCACCCCGCAGACCCACACGTTCTCGACTGGGCTGTCGCGCGGTACCTATTGTGACGTGATCCATGGGACGAAGTCGCACGGCCACTGCTCGGGACCGACCGTGACGGTGGACAAGCACGGGGTGGCGACGGTGACCGTGCCGGCCAAGGACTCGGTCGCCATCTACCGCTAATCAGCTCTGCATTCGTGCGAAGTGAGCACCATCCAGTGTTGTGCGGCCACAGCTTGCGCACCGCCTCG
>CAZZZW010000564.1:0-1756 GCA_964658795.1 Phormidium nigroviride PCC 7112 | reverse complement strand
CGCGGGGCGCTGCTGCCCTTCGGCGCTTCCTATCGCCCGGTGGCCGTCACCCTCGGAGTCATCGGCGTCTGGTCGGGCCTGCTGGCCGGACTCACCGCCGCCCTTGCCGGTCGAATACCTCGATGGGTCTGGTGGTCGCTGCACAAGGTGGCCGCGATCAGCGTCGTCCTGTGCTGGCTGCACGGCGTGTACGCGGGCACCGATCGAACCATCCTCCGCTGGCTGTACCTGCCCACCGGCGTGGTGCTGTTGACCGTGGCACTGAGTCGCTATCTCGCTCGCACCCCGCGAGACGAGCTCGAGGAGAGGTTGGCTCGCTCGTGATCGCCGTCGGTACGGTCGACCGCCTGCTGGTCGGCCGGGTGACCTACCCGATCGGTTCGGACGAGATGGTGTCCTGGACCGATGCGCCGGCCGCGGCCGAAGCGTCCGACGAAGAAGGCGACGAGGAAGAAGTATCTCGGTCGGCCGCGCCTGTCGCCGGACGAGATCTGGCAACTGATCCGGGGCGCCGCGCTGACCGGGTACGGAGGGGCACACTTTCCCGTTCACCGGAAGTGGGAATCCGTCCGTCAGCCTGGCCCGGTCGGCCTGGTGGTCGCCAACGGGGCCGAGAGCGAACCGCTCAGTGCCAAGGACATCGCGCTGCTGCAGTTGCGTCCGCACCTCGTGTTGGACGGTCTCGAACTGACCGCGCTCGCGCTCGGGGCCCAGGCGGCCGTGATCTGGCTGCACGAGTCGGCCCGGTCTACCCGCGACTCGGTGGACGCCGCGCTCCGGGATCGGACTGGCAGCCTGCAGATGACGGTACGAACGGCGCCGTCCGGCTACCTGTCCGGGGAGTCATCGGCGGTCGTTCGGGCGGTGTCCGGCGGCCCGGCGATACCGTCGTTTCGACCGGTCCGGGGCCGGTCGCTCGATCGCCACGGTGCTCCGGTGCTGGTACACAACGTGGAGACGCTGGCTCGGATTGCCCTGGCCGCACGCGGGATCAGGCCGACGAACCGCCTGTTCACGGTCAGCCATCGAGGTCTGCGGACCGTCGTCGAGATCGCCGGTGCGGCACCGGTGAACGCAGCCCTCGACGCGGCCGAGTTCGGAGCGCCGTTCGAGGCCATCCTGGTCGGCGGTTACGGCGGCAGGTGGTTCTCCGCCGCGGCCGCTGGCCAGCTGGGCAGTGCTGCGGCACCCGGTGCCGGCGTGCTCTTCCCGATCGAGTCGGGTGATTGCGGGCTGCGGTGCGTAGCCGCCATCACCGAGTTCATGGCCGAGGCCGGCGCCCGGCAATGCGGCCCGTGCCGGTTTGGGTTGCCGGCGATCGCCGAGCTGCTCGGGCACGTGGTGGATACCGGCGGCCAGTTCGAGCGGGTCGAGGAGTTGCGCCGGACGTTGTCGCTGGTGGCTGGGCGCGGAGCCTGTGGCCATCCCGACGGCGTGACCGGCATGGTGTCGAGCGCACTGCAGGTCTTCGCCGGCGACCTGGAATCACATCTCGATTCAGGGCGGTGTCGGCGTGTCGGCTGAGAATCGGATCTTGCGGGTGGATCCGACCCGATGCACCGGTGTCGGCATCTGCGCCCGGGTCGCGGGCGAGATGATCGAGTTGGACCGGTGGGGATTCCCCATCATCGACAATGAATTCACGATCTCCCCCCGCCGTCTTGCGCGCGCAGTGCGGGCCTGCCCGCGGGCGGCGCTGTTCGTCGATGAGCGGCCGGCCTCGGGACGAGCCTGATCGGCCGGTCGACGAGGGGAC
>CAZZZW010000563.1:0-1772 GCA_964658795.1 Phormidium nigroviride PCC 7112 | reverse complement strand
TGGACCAGCAGGTGAACAACACCGCCGGCCAGAATGCCGAGTTCAACCTTGGCAACGTACGAGCCAACGGGGTTTACCTGCTCGGGGCCGGCGAGACCCTGTGGGTGAGCTACCTCAATTCCGATGGCACCGCAGCCGGCCTGCAGCTCACCGCCGGGCAACGTCAGAGCTTCGCCGCCTTCGACCTCTCCAGTGATCAGCGGGCAGATTTCATCGCCCATCCGCGCAAGTTGCGCTCCTTGACCACGAGCGACGGGACGCCCATCCGGGCCGAGTCGACCGAGCTCAACGATGGCAACTATCTCGTCGTGGGGCTGTCCACCCGTGAGGTCCAAAAGACCTTGGGCCGCCTGCTACTGGTGGAAACCCTGCTCGGGGCCTCTGTGGTGGCGATCGCCGCCGGCATCACGTCCTGGGGAGTGCGGGTCGGGCTGCGACCGCTGCGCCGGGTCACCCGAACGGCGCAGGAGGTCACCGCCGAACTCGGACCGGACGGTTCCGGCCTGAATCGCCGGGTGCCGGTCGAGGGCGCCACCATCGAGGTCGAAGAGGTCGCTACCTCGATGAACACCCTTCTGTACGCGGTCGAAACCGAATTCGTCGGCCGGGTCCGCAGCGAGGAGCGGATGCGCCAGTTCCTGGCCGACGCCTCGCACGAACTCCGCACCCCGCTCACCTCGATCCGCGGTTATGCCGAGTTGTCCCGGCTGCAGTCGACGTCCGGCGAGGCCGATGACTCGATGCGCCGGATCGAGGTCGAGGGCAATCGAATGGCCCGGCTGGTCGAGGACCTGCTCGTGCTGGCGCGCGGCGACCAGGACACGGCGGCCGAGCGCGAGCCGATCGAGGTGGTCGAGCTCATGGCCGAGGCCGCCGACGTGGTGGCCGGGGCCTACCCCAACCGGGAGATCCGGGTCGAGGAACCGCCGAGCGCCCTGACCGTGATCGGGGACTGGGACCAACTGCTGCGGGTGCTGATCAACCTGACCACGAACGCTGCTGTGCACACCCCGGACGGCCCGATCCGGTTGTCGGCCGAGGCCGCACGGACCCAGCTCGGCCCGGTCATCGCACTGCGGGTGACCGACACCGGACCCGGTCTGGCCCCGGAAGAGGCGCAGCACGTGTTCGAACGGTTCTGGCGGGCGGACAAGGCGCGCAGCCGGGCCAAGGGCGGCAGCGGACTGGGCATGGCCATCGTCGCCCAGATCGCCCACACCCACGGCGGCTACGTGCAGTTCGACTCGACGGTGGAGCGCGGCACGACGGTCACGGTGACCTTGCCGGCGCCCTTCCCGCTGGACGCGCCGGCGGCACTGGAGCCCCCGCGACCGTACTGAGTCCGGTGCGTATAGGTCGGCGCCGGCGCCGGTTGGCAGAATGGAGTAATGCCCTCCGTCGTCCACTCCGACCTCGACCCGCAGATCGCGGCCCGGCTCAAGCGTGATCCGGCCGGCCTGGTCGCTGCCGTCGTCCAGCAGTTCGACAGCAGAGACGTGCTGATGGTCGGCTGGATGGACGACGAGGCGCTGCACCGGACCCTGACCACCGGCCGGGCGACGTACTGGTCCCGGTCCCGGCAGGAGTACTGGGTCAAGGGCGACACCTCCGGGCACATCCAGCAGGTCAAGTCGGTGGCCCTGGACTGCGACGGTGACGCCCTGCTGGTGCTGGTCGACCAGGTCGGCGGCGCCTGCCACACCGGCGACCACAGCTGCTTCGACGCCGACGTCCTGCTGGCCGGTGATCCGGCGTGATCGAACGCGGCGGGA
>CAZZZW010000562.1:1245-1780 GCA_964658795.1 Phormidium nigroviride PCC 7112 | reverse complement strand
TCCGCAAGCTCATCGGTCCTCAAGCTCGGCGGCCAGCTTGCGCAGAGTGCCGTCGAAGAAGACCCTACCGATCCGCGCGACCACCGGATCGGCGAACTTCGGCGTCCAGCGTGGGCTGATGTCCTCGATCCAGCTGAGGCGGCTGCCGGCGCCGTCGGCGAGCACCTCGAGCTCGGCCCAGCCGCGGACCCACGGACCTTGGTGCATGATCCGGCAGGTCCCGGGCCGGTCCTCGACCGGCGGCTGCCAACCGGTGACGATCATCGGGTCGTCGAAGCCCAGCCGGCCGAGCGCGGTGCGGCCGACGAACCGGGTGCCGTCGCCGGACTGCGGGCCGGCCAGATCCACCGTCACGACCGTGAACGGGATCCAGCGACCGTGGGCGGCCCAATCGGTCACCAGGCGCCAGACATCGGCGGGCGAGGCAGCTATTCGTCGGGTCGAGCGCACCAGTGCCATATCCCACATCCTATTGAGCGAGGCGGTTGCCTCCGTCGGGCCGCGACGTAGGGTTGAAGTAACCCAAAAATTCACA
>CAZZZW010000562.1:0-1235 GCA_964658795.1 Phormidium nigroviride PCC 7112 | reverse complement strand
GAGTCATGGATATGACCGAGACCGCCACAAGCGCTGACGTCGCCGTGTTCCACCCGCCCGCTGGCGACGATCTGGAACTGCCGATCATCCCCACCACTGAGGGAGCCCCGGGCGCGAACATCAGCAAACTGCTGTCCTCCGCCGACCTGGTCACCTACGACCCCGGCTTCGCCAACACCGCGTCCTGCTCCTCGGCGATCACCTATATCGACGGTGACGCGGGCATCCTGCGGTACCGCGGTTATCCGATCGACGAGCTGGCCGAGCACTCCACCTTCGCCGAGGTCTCCTACCTGTTGATCTACGGCAACCTGCCCAGCGCGGACGAGCTGTCCGCGTTCACCGATCGGATCAGCCGGCACACCTTGTTGCACGAGGACCTGAAGCGGTTCTTCGACGGCTTCCCGCGGGACGCGCACCCGATGCCGGTGCTCAGCTCGGCGGTGTCGGCGCTGTCGACCTTCTACCAGGACTCGCTCGATCCGTTCAACGACGAGCAGGTGGATCTGTCCACCATCCGGCTGCTGGCCAAGCTGCCGACGATCGCGGCCTACGCCTACAAGAAGTCAGTCGGCCAGCCGTTCCTGTACCCCGACAACTCGCTGGGTCTGGTCGAGAACTTCCTGCGGATGACCTTCGGGTTCCCGGCCGAGCCGTACGTCGCCGACCCCGCGGTGGTGCGAGCCCTCGACCTGCTCTTCATCCTGCACGCCGACCACGAGCAGAACTGTTCGACCTCGACGGTACGACTCGTCGGCTCCTCGAACGCAAACCTGTTCGCCTCGATCTCGGCCGGCATCAACGCGCTGTTCGGCCCGCTGCACGGTGGCGCCAACGCCTCGGTGCTGGAGATGCTCGAAGGCATCCGGAACGACGGTGGCGACGTCAAGAAGTTCGTCGAGCGGGTCAAGGCCAAGGAAAAGGGCGTCAAGCTCATGGGCTTCGGCCACCGGGTCTACAAGAACTACGACCCGCGCGCGGCCATCATCAAGAAGACCGCAGACGACGTGCTCTCGGCCCTGGGCAAGCGGGATGACCTGCTGGACATCGCCATCGAGCTCGAGGGCTATGCGCTGTCCGACGACTACTTCATCAGCCGCAAGCTCTACCCGAACGTCGACTTCTACACCGGCCTGCTCTACCGGGCGATGGGCTTTCCGACCAAGATGTTCACGGTGCTGTTCGCGATCGGCCGGCTGCCGGGCTGGATCGCCCAGTGGCACGAGATGATCAAC
>CAZZZW010000561.1:0-1780 GCA_964658795.1 Phormidium nigroviride PCC 7112 | reverse complement strand
AATCTTCTCCGGTCACCTGCGCTCGATCATCGGCAGCATGACCGTCGAGGCGATCATCCGCGAGCAGCAGACGCTCGGTGAGGCAATCCTGGATGCGAGCAAGGTCGAGATGGCCAAGATCGGCCTGGCCGTCGACTCACTGCAGATCAGCAGCATCGACGACAAGGGGTCGGGCTACATCGCCGCGCTGGCCGCTCCGCATCAGGCGGCGGTCAACCAGGCGGCGCGGGTCGCGCAGGCGGCGGCGGACCAGGAAAGTGCGATGGCGCAGCAGGCCAGCGCGCGTAACCAGGCCGAGTACGCCCGGCAGACCGCGATCGCGCGGGCCGAGTTCCAGGCCGAGATCGACCAGGCCGAACAGCGTGCCGCTCAGGCCGGTCCACTGGCCGCCGCCCAGGCCCAGCAGTCGGTGCTGGTGGAACGGGCCCGGGTGGCCGAACGCGCGGCCGAACTGCGCGAGGCCGAGCTGATCAGTGAGGTGCTCAAGCCGGCCCGGGCCGAGGCCGAACGGATCCGGCTGTTGGCCCAGGCCGATGCCGACGCCACCCGGTTGTCGGCGCAGGCGGCGGCGGCCGAGGGCCGGATCGCATTGGAACAAAGGCTGATCGAGCAATTGCCGGAGTTGGTACTGGCCGCGGCCGAGGGGTTGAAGGGGGCCAACCTGACCGTGCTCGACGGGGCCGACGGGGTCGGCAGTGTGGTCGCGTCACTGGCCGGTCAGGGCATGGCCCTGCTCGACTCGCTACGTTCGGGTCTGGGTTCGGTCTCGGCCGAACCGCCGGAGCCGGTGAGCTCGGTGGACGAGCGGCGAGCCCTGGCCGGCTGAGCTGATGTGATGCCGGGCCCCTCGTGAGCGAGCGGCCCGGCATCAGTATCAGGTTCGAATCGAACGGTCCGGTTCCGGCCGATGCTCTTGGCCCGGTACAACGCCGCGTCGGCGCAGGCCATGAGGTCCAGGCCATCCGGTACGTCCTCGGAACTGCACACGCCCAGTGACACCGTCACCTGGCCGACCACCTCGAAGCAACAATCCGAGATGGCGACGCGGGCGCGTTCGGCCGCGACGAACGCGCCGTTGCGATCGGTTGCGGGCAGGATCCAGCCGAACTCTTCGCCGCCGGTGCGGGCGATCAGTTCCGCGCCGCGAGCGGTCTGGGCCAGCAGGCCGCCGATGGTCTGCAGCACGGTGTCGCCGGCCGGATGGCCGAAGGTGTCGTTCACAACTTTGAAATGGTCGATGTCCAGCACGACCACGGCCACTGGCAGGCCACTGCGCGCACACTGGCTCAGCTCCCGGACCAGATGCTGGTCGAAGGTGCGCCGGTTCGCCAGCCGGGTCAATGGATCGGTCGCGGCCAGATCGGCCAACGCCGTCCAGGCTGTTGTGTTGGCCAGGGCAAGGTCGATCAGCTCGGCGAAGTCGGACAGGTCGGTGATGAGCTGCCTGGTCAGGCTCGAACCGTCCCGCACGCTGACCGAGATGGCGCCCCACAGCACCCCGTTGTGATGGATCGGCGCCGCGGCGCCCGCGTGCAGACCTTCGCCACGAAGCGCAGCGATGAGGCCCTCGTCCTGAACCCGGTAGTCGACCTGAGCGGGCCGGCCGGTCCGGGCCACCTCGGCCACGGCCGTCCGATCGGCACCGTCGAAGCTGAGTTCGGACGACACGGAGGCCGGTTGAACCGGCGCCATGGCGAGGATCTTGCCGTGGCCCGAGCCGGAGAACTCGACGACCGCGGCGGTATCGACAGCGAAGATCGACGTCAGGCGCACGGCGATC
>CAZZZW010000560.1:0-1795 GCA_964658795.1 Phormidium nigroviride PCC 7112 | reverse complement strand
GCTTGACGGTGCCCGGATACCAGTTGGTCGCCTCGTTCTGTGCGATCAACTCGTCCTTGCGCTGGGTGGTGCGGATGTACCAGGACGGCAGCGCGTAGTACATCAGCGGCGTGTGACAACGCCAGCAGTGCGGGTAGCTGTGCTCGTACGGGATGTGCCGGAACAGGACTCCGCGCGCGTCCATGTCGGCCAGCAGCGGCGCGTCGGCGTCCTTGAAGAACACCCCGCCGACCAAAGGCACATCGGCTTCGAAACGACCGCGGGTGTCGATCGGGTTGACCAGTTCGACGTTGTTTCGCCGGACCGAGTCGAAGTCGTCGGCGCCGAACACGGTGGCCTGGTGGACCAGTCCGGTGCCGTCCTCGACGGTCACGTAGTCCTCGTTGACCACGAAGTGCGCGCGACCCGGCCAGGGCACGATGTCGAACGGTCGCTGGTAGGCCCAGTCCAGCATGTCGGCGCCGCTGAAACGATCCTGCACCCTCCAGCCGTCGCCCAGTGCCTTGGGTACCAGCGATTCGGCAACCACCAGTGTTTCATTGCCATTGGTGGCGGTGACGTAGGTGACGTCGGCCTTGGCGGCGACCAGGGCGTTGCTCGGCAGCGTCCATGGCGTGGTGGTCCAGATCAGCAGCGCGGCCTTTCCGGCGTACGGACCGGATGTCAGTGGCAGCCGGACGTAGACCGACGGGTCGACCACGGTCTCATATCCCTGGGACAACTCGTGGTCGGACAAGCCGGTGCCACACCGGGTGCAGTACGGCGCGACCCGGAAGTCCTGGACCAGCAGGCCCTTGTCGAAGATCTGCTTCAGCGCCCACCAGACCGATTCGATGTAGCTGGAGTTCATCGTCCAGTACGCGTTCTCGTAGTCGCACCAGTAGCCGATCCGTTCCGACAGCGTGGTGAACTGGTCGACGTGCCGCTGTACCGACTCGCGGCACCGGGCGTTGAACTCGGCCACGCCGTACTTCTCGATGTCGGGCTTGCCGGTGAAACCGAGTTCCTTCTCCACCGCCAGTTCGACCGGCAGGCCGTGGCAGTCCCAACCGCCCATCCGCGGCACGTGGTAGCCGCGCATGGTCCGGTAACGGGGGAACAGATCCTTGAACACCCGAGCCTCGATGTGGTGCGTGCCCGGCATGCCGTTCGCCGTCGGCGGTCCTTCGTAGAAGGTGTATGCCGGGCCGGACTCACTCTGCTCCAGGCTGCGCTGGAATACGTTGGACGCGGTCCAGAAGTCGATGACCTCGTGATCCATCGCGGCCAGGTCGACGTGGGCGGGTAGTGGCTGGTAGGCCATCGCGTGCTCCTTCACCTTGACTGACGTGGTGAAGGGACGACAGCCAGGCTGCCGCGGTACCACCCCTCTTGGCGATCCAGACGGACCGCCCGCTCTTGCTGGTGCATCGGGTCTAGTGAGACCGCGGTTGCCCGGGTCCGTTCTTCCGACAGCTCGGAGGTGATGTGGTTTCGGCACGCATCCCCGGGCTCGCACCGTCCCCGGGTCGCTTCGGATGTGTCGCCGGACCAGTCCTCGTCAACGCCGAAGCCAGTGTAAGGCCTGGGACGAAGCGGTTACATCAAGGTTTCTCCGCACCTGCCGTGCGGCGCGGCAACTGGCATGAGTAGGCTCGGCGCCCGTATTCTTGGCGCCTTTGCTGGGCACAGTGAATCGCAAGGTAGGTCCTCAACTCCGGCGGAGCGATTCGCCGGTTTGTCCTGAAAGGGGCGTCATGGCCGGCGTGCGTGGGCGGATCAGCAGTGCGTTGCGGAGGGCGAGCGGCGCGAGCAA
>CAZZZW010000559.1:0-1806 GCA_964658795.1 Phormidium nigroviride PCC 7112 | reverse complement strand
CTTCCCGCTCCTGCGCAACGCCCGCTACGAGTTCACCATCCAGGCCTGGCGCGAGATCGGCGCCCTCGATGCGATCACCACGACCCGGTACGGCCAGCTGGTGCTCGTCAAGGTGGTGCTGTTCCTGGGTCTGGTCGGGCTCGGCTACCTGGCCCGCAAGATCGTCCGGTCGCCCACCCGGGCGCTGGCCCGGCTGCGGCGCGGTCTGCTGACCGAGGTCGTGGTCGGTGCGGTGGTGCTGGCGGTAACCGGGGTGCTGATCGCCCAGCCGCCGGGCAAGGTGGCGCTGGCGGCCGAACGGGGCAAGCCCCGCTCGACCACGGTGGCGGTGACGGCCAAGTCGAACGCTGTGGTCGAGGTCGAGCCCGGCGTGCACGGCTCGGTCCAGTTCACCATCCAGCTCACCGGCGGTATCAAGCCGACCTCGATCTCGGCCACGGCCAGCCTGCCGGCCAAGCAGCTCGGCCCGATCGCGATGAAGCTGCAGGCGATCGGACCGGACAGTTACTCGGCCTCCGGCGTGCTGTTGCCGTCGGCGGGAACGTGGCAGGTCAGCGTCATCGTGCAGACGTCGGAGTTCGACTCGACGACGGCCGTGGCCAACATCAAGCTCTACTGAGGGACTGATACAGATGCACACAGCGTCCATACAGAGGCCGACGGAAGGATCCACGCCGTGAGCCGTCCTCCCGTGTCCTACTTCGCGGCCACGCTGGTGGTGCTGGTCGGACTGGCCGGTCTGGTCCGCGGTGCGCTGCCCCAGTCCTCGGCAACCTCGGCCGCCACCCCGGCCTCGGACAGCCCCGGCATCGTGGTCGGCGGCGCCTACGTCCGGCAGCCGGCCAACCTGATCAATGCGGCGGTGTACTTCACCGTGTACAACACGACCGATCAGGCCGACCAGCTCGTGACGGTTGACTCCGGGGCCGGGGCCCAGACGTCGCTGCACCTGGAGAGCGCGTCCGGCGGTATGACGTTGGACCAGAACGGCCTGACCATCCCGGCGCACGGCTCGGCCGCCCTGGTGCCGGGCAAGGGGCACGCCATGATCGAGAAGCTGTACGGGCCGGTCAAAGCCGGCCAGACCGTCAACCTCGAGTTGACGTTCGCCCATGCCGGTCAGGTGTTGGTGACCGCTCCGGTGATCGGCGTGACCGCGCCCGCCCCGGCGTCCACCGGGGGTTCCAAATGAGTGCGCATCGCGGCGGCGAAGGAATGCGAATTCGGGGTCAGGTTGGCAAGCGATTGGTTATCGGCCTGGCGGTGTGCGCGGGGCTGGTCTTGACCGCGTGCACCGGGCATTCGTCGGCGAAGTCCGCGGCCAGCCCGTCGGCGTCGGAGCTGAACGACCACACCGACCAGACCTACTCCGGGCTCGGCCTCACCCCGCCACAGCCGCGGCCACAGTTCACCCTGACCGACCAGTCGGGCAAGCCGTACAACTTCGGGACGGCGACCAAGGGCAAGCCGACGCTGCTGTACTTCGGCTACACGCACTGCCCGGACGTCTGCCCGACCACGCTGGCCGACATCACCCAGGCACTGCAGGCCGTGCCGGCCTCGATCCGCAATGCCGCGCAGGTGGTTTTCGTGACCACCGACGTCAAGCGGGACACACCGGCGGTGCTCAAGGCCTACCTGTCGCAGTTCGACGCGGGGTTGCCGAACGCCTTCGTGGGGCTGTCCGGAACCCAGACCCAGGTCGATGCGGCGCAGGTCGCGGCCCACGTCACCTTGGCCGAGGACGACGGCCAGACCCACTCGGCCCAGGTTTTGCTCTATGGTTCCGACGACTACGCACGTGTC
>CAZZZW010000558.1:0-1860 GCA_964658795.1 Phormidium nigroviride PCC 7112 | reverse complement strand
CCACTCGGCGGGCGTACGGGCGGTTACGCGCGACGCAGCCAGAGATGTAGGCCGAGGTCATCGTCGTTGACCTCGTACCAGCCGTCGCCGGCCGGTTCGCCCTCAGCAACCTCGGTGGCCAGCACCTCACGACCGAGTTCGTCGGCGTGTTCCCGGATCGCCTCGGCCGGCTCCGGGGCGCCACCGACCCGCCAGTGCAGGGTGATCCGGTCGGTCACCTCGTAGCCGGCGTTCTTGCGGGCTTCCTGCACGATCCGGACGACATCGCGCAACGTGCCCAGCCGGCGCAGTTCGGGCGTCAGCTCGAGATCGAGCGCGACGGTGTCGGACCCGCCCGATTCGACAGCCCAGCCCGAGACCGGAGCTTCGCTGACGATCAGGTCGTCCACATCGACAGCACCGAAATCGCCGAGTTGATAACTGCCTCCGGCACGCAGGGCAGCGGCGACCTCGGCCGGATCGGCCTGTCCGATCGCCGCCGCGACCTCCTTCATCCGCGGACCGAATCGCTTGCCCAAGGACCGGAAGTTCGGCTTGACGCTGACGTTGACCAGATCCTCGGCGCTGGCCAGCTCGGCCAGGTCGACCACGTTCAACTCGTCGGCGACCTCGGCCCGCAGGCCGTCCGGCAGCTTGTCCCAGCCCGGGGCGGAGATGAGCGCCCGCGCCAGCGGCTGCCGGGTCTTGACCTTCGACGCCGCCCGGGCGGCCCGGCCGAGCTCGACCAGACGACGCACCAGCGCCACCTGCTCGGCCAGCACCGGATCCGGCGCCGTGTCCGGTTCCGGCCAGGCGCTGAGGTGCACCGAGTCGACACCGGTGGTTTCGGCGAACATCGCCCGCCACACCTTCTCGGTGATGAACGGGACGAACGGCGCCATCAACCGGGTCAGGGTCTCCAGGCAGTCGTGCAGCGTCTGCAACGCCGCCGCCTCGCCGTCCCAGAACCGCCGCCGGGACCGCCGGACGTACCAGTTCGACAGGTCGTCGATCAGCTCGGCCAATGCACGGCCGGCCCGGGCGGCGTCGTAGTCGTCCAATGCCGTCGTGACCTCGACCGCGACCCGCGCGGTCTCCGTCCGTGCCCACTGGTCCAGCACCGATCCCTCGGCGCTGACCACGGAATCCGCACCCTGGCCCGGTGTCCAAGCATTGGCGCGGGCGTAGAGCGACTGGAACGAGGCCAGCGACCAGTACGTGCGCAGCACCTTGGACGCGATCTCTTCCAGCACCTTGTGCCCGACCCGGCGCGATGACCAGGGCGAACCCGACGCGACCATGAACCACCGCACCGCGTCGGCCCCGTGTTGTTCCAGCAGCGGGATCGGTTCGAGGATGTTGCCCAGGTGCTTGCTCATCTTGCGACCGTCCTCAGCCACGATGTGCCCAAGGCAGATCACGTTGCGGTAGGAGCTCTCGTCGAACACCAGCGTGCCGATCACCATCAGCGTGTAGAACCAGCCGCGGGTCTGGTCGATGGCTTCACAGATGAAGTCGGCCGGGTAGGAATTGCGGGCCAGCTCGTCATTGCGATGTGGCGCGCCGAACTGGGCGAACGGCATCGAACCGGAGTCGAACCAGCCGTCGATCACCTGTGGCACGCGGCGGAAAGTGCCCTCGACCCCAGGCAGGGTGAAGGTCGGCGCATCGACGTACGGGCGGTGTGGATCGAGGCCGGACAGGTCCTCACCGCACAGGTCGGACAGTTCGGCCAGCGAGCCGACGCAGACCAGGTGGTCGGGGTCGGCGTCGTTTCGCCAGATCGGCAGCGGGGTTCCCCAGTACCGGTCACGGGACAGGGCCCAGTCGATGTTGTTGTTCAGCCAGTCGCCGTAGCGACCGTGCTTGACGGTGCCCGGA
>CAZZZW010000557.1:0-1862 GCA_964658795.1 Phormidium nigroviride PCC 7112 | reverse complement strand
CAGCTCGGCTGGTTGCGCTCAGCCCGCCAGTTGCTTCCGCACTGATCGCCCTCACCACCAGCTCGGCTGGGTTGCGCTCAGCCCGCCAGTTGCTTCCGCACTTCCTCAGAAACCCGCTTGCCGTCGGCGCGGCCGGCGATCTTGGGCTGAACGGCCTTCATGACCAGCCCCATCTGGCGCGGTTCGGTGGCCCCCGATTCGGCGATCGCGTCGGCTACCAGTGCGGTCAGCGCGGCATCGTCCAGTTGCGTGGGCAGATAGCGGGTCAGCACCTTCTCTTCGTCGCGTTCGCGCTGGGCCTGCTCGGCCCGGCCGGCGTCACCGAACGCCTCGGCCGCCTCACGGCGCTTCTTGGCCTCCCGATTGACGACCTTGAGCACCTCGTCGTCGGACAGTTCCCGGGCGGTCGAGCCGGCGACCTCTTCGTTGGTGACGGCGGTGAGCAGCATCCGCAGGGTCGCGGTGGTGAGCTCGTCGCGCGCCTTCATCGAGGTGGTCAGGTCGGCGTGCAGCTGCTCCTTCAGGGTTGCCATGCCGTTCAGATTAGTGGCCGTAGGGTTGGTGAGATGAGTGAGCATCGCAGCGCAGCGAGGAGCGGAGCGAATCGGGCGATGAGCGCTCGCGCGAGGAACCGGCCAGCGGGAGCGTCTCGCCTGGCCCGTACTGCCGCCGCGGTGGTCGGCGCCGGCCTGGCCACCGCCGCCTACGGCGGGCTGATCGAGCGCAATCTGTTCACGCTGCGACGCTTCGCGGTCCCGGTGCTGGATCCGGGCACGCCGGCCTTGCGCATCCTGCACGTGTCGGATCTGCACATCACCGCCGAGCAGAAGCGCAAGCAGGCCTGGATCTCCGGCTTGGCCGAGCTCGAACCGGATTTCGTGGTGAACACCGGCGACACGTCATCCGATCCGGATGCGATTGGCCAGATCATGTCCGCGCTCGGGCCGTTGTTCGAGTTCCCGGGCGCGTTCGTGCCGGGAAACAATGACTATTACGCCCCGAAGCCGAAGAATCCGGCCCGCTACTTCCTGCCCGACAAGACCGGTAACCTGAGCGGTCGTCGGCCGATGCCGTGGCCGGAACTGGCCGCAGCGATGGCGGACAAGGGCTGGCTGGACCTGACCCATGTCCGCACCGCTGTGTCGGTGGCTGGCGTGCCGGTGTTTCTGGCCGGGACGGACGATCCGCACCTGCGTAAGGCGCGGTACTCGAAGATCGCCGGACCGGCCTCGCCTGATGCCAAGGTGCGGATCGGGGTGATCCACTCCCCCGAGCCGGCGCTGCTGTCATCGTTTGCCGGGGACGGTTACGACCTGGTGCTGGCCGGGCACACGCATGGCGGCCAGATCCGGATCCCGTTCGGGCCGGCGATCGTGACCAACTGCGGCATCGACGTGCACCGCGCGCGGTGGCTGCACCGCTGGGACGACCGGATGTGGTTCAACGTCTGTGCCGGGCTGGGCACCAATCCCTTCATGCCGATCCGGATCGCCTGCCGACCGGAGGCGGTGCTGCTCACCCTGCTGCCGCGTGAAGGCGATCCGCCCAACGGCTGAGTCGGCCGCGCTCGCGGGTTGCGCTCGGGGTCGGGCAGCGCCCGGCCCGAACGGCATCGCCTCGCCCGATTCGGACGGTGCGAGCCGGGCCGGTGGTGAATCCGCCGCGAGCGGTCGGCTATGCTGGTCGGCGTTGCTCGCGGTCTGTACCGCAGGGGCAGCGGGGTGTGGCGCAGCTTGGTAGCGTGCTTCGTTCGGGACGAAGAGGCCGCAGGTTCAAATCCTGTCACCCCGACAAATGAGGAAGGGCCCGCTGTGGTTTGGCGGGCCCTTCCTCATTTTGTTCGCAGTGTTGCAGCAGGATGT
>CAZZZW010000556.1:0-1871 GCA_964658795.1 Phormidium nigroviride PCC 7112 | reverse complement strand
TAGTCGCTCGGCCGCACAGCGGGGGCCCCGGTCAGCCCGCGGGGTACACCGTCACGTCACCGGCTTTGGCGCTCAGCCATACCGGCGTGCCCGGCTGCAGGCTCAGTTCGGCCAGGGCGGCCGGGGTGATGTCGACCAGCACCGGCGGTGTCGCCTCGACCTGCAGTCGTACCCGATCGGCCAGCAGCTCCAGGCCGGCCACCACACCGGACCACACGTTGCGAGCACTGAGTTCGCCCGGTTGGTGCAGGTGCACGGTGACCGCACCCGGCGCCAACGCGGCCTGCACCCGGGTTTCCTGGACCACGGCAGCATCGACCAGACCGGTCAGCCGGCCGCCGCCGTCGATGCTGACCTCGGCCCCGTGCAGCACACCGGCGAACAGGTTCAGCCCGACCAACCGTGCCACGTAGCGGGTGGCCGGCCGGCTGGCGACCTCGGCCGGGGTGCCGTCCTGCACCACGCGGCCGGCCTCGATCACCAACAACCGGTCGGTGAGCACCAGCGCCTCGAGTGGGTCGTGGGTGATCACCAGCGCCGGTCCGGCGAAGTCGGCCAGGTGCCGGGACAGCTCGGCGCGGACCTGGACCCGGGTCTCGGCATCCAACGCGGCCAGCGGTTCATCGAGCAACAGCAGTCCCGGTTCGGCCGCCAAGGCTCGGGCCAATGCGACCCGTTGGGCCTGACCCCCGGACAGCTGGGCCGGTTTGCGTCCGGCCAGCTCGGTGAGGCCCAGCCGGTCCAGCCACGGTTGGCTTCGGGCCCGGGCGGCCCGGCGGGACAGTCCGTGGGCACGACCGGCGAAGGCCACGTTGTCGCGGACCGTCAGGTGCGGGAACAGCCGGTAGCTCTGGAACACCAGCCCGACCGGGCGTTGCTCGGCCGGCACGAACACCCCCGCCTCGGCGTCGTCGAGCACCGCGCCGCCGAGTTCGATCCGGCCACCTTCGACTCGGCCCAGGCCGGCCAGCGTGCGCAGCAGAGTGGTCTTGCCGGCTCCGTTCGGACCGATGACACCGAGCACCTCACCCGGATCGACCGCGACCTGTGCCCGCAGCTCGAAGCTGCCCCGGCGGACCGAGCCGTCGAAGCGCAGCCCCGCTCCTTCGGCATCAGGTTTGCCAGCCTGAGACTTCACAGCGCGGTCCCCGGGCGCAGCCACTTCTCCCGGAGCGAGGCGAGCACGATCACCGCGACCAGCAACAACAGCAGGCTGAGCGCCACCGCAGGCTCCGGGTCGGTCTGCAACTGGTTGTAGACCGCTAACGGCATGGTCTGGGTGGTGCCCGGGAAGTTGCCGGCGAAGGTGATGGTGGCCCCGAACTCCCCCAGTGCCCGAGCCCAGCACAACACCGAGCCGGCCAGCAGCGATGGCGCGATGAGCGGCAGCGTGACCCGGGTGAACACCCTCGTCCGGGATGCGCCCAAGGTCGCGGCGGCCTCCTCCAGTTCCCGGTCGGCCGAGCGGATCGCGCCCTCCACGGTCACGACCAGGAACGGCATCGCCACGAACGTCTCGGCCACGATCACCCCGTTCGTCGTGAAGGGAAGGGAGTAGTCGAACCAGGACTGCAGGAATCGGCCGTACACCCCTGCTCGCGACAGACCTTCCAACAGGGCCAGCCCGCCGACGACCGGTGGCAACACCAGCGGCAGCAGTACCAGCGCTCGGATCAGGCCGATGCCGGGAATCCGCGCCCGGGCCAGCACCCAGGCCAGCGGGACGCCCAGCACCAGCGAGATCACCGTGGCCGCGGTGGCGCACTCCAGTGACAGCCGCAAGGCCGTGGTGCCGTCCGAGGTGGCCAGCAAGCGCGGGATGCCGCGCCACGGTGCCCGGATCAACAGGGCCAGCAGCGGCAGGAACAGAA
>CAZZZW010000555.1:0-1895 GCA_964658795.1 Phormidium nigroviride PCC 7112 | reverse complement strand
GACCCACATGGTCCGACGCTCCACGGTGGCCTTGATCGCGGCGACTGCAACCGGACTGGCACTGGCCGTCCCCGTTGCTGCCGCGCAGGCCAGCACACCGTTGTTCACCGTCACCCAGAACGTCCTGCCCGGACTGGCCCACGCGACCGACCTCGGTCCCGCGGCCGGCACACCGCTGGACCTGGTCGTCACCGTCAATCGTCCGAACGTCGCTGGTGAAAAGGCCCTGCTGGCCGCCGAGCACAACCCGGCCAGCCCGAGCTACAACCACTTCGTGACGCCGTCGCAGTTCGCCGCCCAGTTCGGAGTTCCGGCCGCTCAGCGCAGCGCCGTGCGCAGCTTCCTGGCCGGCGGCGGGCTCACCGTAGATTCGGTTTCCACTGCGGGGGACGTCTATTCCGTGCACGGAGCGGCCTCGGCGATCGGCTCGCTGTTCAAGACCTCGATCCACAACTTCTCGTTCTCGGGCACTTCGTTCGTGGCCAACACCTCGGCCCCGATCTCCCCGGCCGAGCTCGGAATCGCCAACATCATCGGGCTGAACACGCTGCAGCACTACTCGCTGCCGGCCAAGCCGATCACCGCTACCAAGCCGGCCCAGGGCACCTGCCTGGGCACTACCTGCATCGGCGGCACCACGCCGAGCGACCTGTGGAGCGTCTACAACCAGCCGTCCACCATCACCGGCGCCGGCCAGCAGGTGGGCGTCTTCGGTGAGGGCGCAACGGATGGCGTCATCTCAGATCTACGAGCGTTTGAAAGCAAGTTCTCGCTACCGCAGACGCCGGTCAACGTCGTCCATCCGGCCGGTGACACCGATTTCAGTGACGACTCGGGTCACGCGGAGTGGAACATCGACACCCAGGCCTCGACCGGGATGGCTCCGAACGTGGACAACCTCACGTTGTACTTCGGCGCTGACCTGTCCGATGCCGATGTCAACAAGGTCTTCTCGCAGTTCACCGACGACCCGAACGGGCCGAAGCAGGCCTCGGCTTCCTACGGCGAGTGCGAGACGGTGCCGGTCATCAGCTCGATCGTGGGCCAGGCATTGAGCAATCCGTCATTGCCGATCTCCCTCGGTCTGGGCAACAACTCCGACGCCGCCCTGACCGAGGTCACCCGACAGGCTGCCGTGGAAGGCAAGACGATCTTCGTCTCCACCGGTGACACGGGCTCGTCCTGTCCGATCGTGGCCCTGCCGGTGATCGGGGCCGGCAACGGGGTGCTCAACCAGGTCGTTCCGGTCACGAACTCACCGGCCTCGCTGCCCTACGTCACCGCGGTCGGTGGCACGGTGCTCTACACCAACGGTGCCGGTCAGCGATCCCGTGAGTACGGCTGGGCATTCTCCGGTGGCGGCTCGACCCTGTTCACCCCGGAGCCGGACTACCAGCAGGGCACGGCCGGGGTGACCTTGCCGTGCGTCACCGCGCCGACGACGACGTGTCGCGGCATTGCCGATGTCAGCGCCCAGTCCGGTGACGTACTCGGCAACGGCTACGACATCGTGGAATCCGGGACCTACACCGAGGGTGGCGGCGGTGGCACCTCACTGTCGGCCCCATTGTGGTCGGGCATGTGGACCCGCATCCAATCCGGTTCGGCCAGTGGTGGCAACGGATTCGCCAACTATGCGCTGTACCGGCTCGGCAAGGACTCGACCTCCTACGCCCGGGACTTCTTCGACGTGAACTCACTGGACCTCACGACCGGGCTGCCGGCCACCAACGGGCTCTACACGACCGGCCCGGGCTGGGACTACGTGACCGGCTTCGGCACACCCAAGGTTTCCGGCCTGATCTGTGACTTGGACCAGAACTGCTGACGCCGCCCCACGCGACCCGGCTACCACGTGGCCGCGAACGACCAGCCCAGGAGTGCTGAGGTCGTAC
>CAZZZW010000554.1:0-1895 GCA_964658795.1 Phormidium nigroviride PCC 7112 | reverse complement strand
CTGGTGGCCGCGATGGCCCGCCGGACGGCCGGCCGGATCACCTCGACCACGGGTATGCGATACCGCTCCCGGGCATCGGCCAGGCAGGCCGAGGAGGCCGAATTGCACGCGATCACCAGCATCTTCACGCCGGAGGCGACGAGTGAGTCCATCACGGCCAGCGAGTGGGCGCGGACCTCGGCGATCGACTTCGGACCGTACGGGCTGTGCAAGGTGTCGCCGATGTAGTGCAAGGACTCGTGCGGCAGCTTCTCCAGCACCGCCCGGGCCACCGTGAGCCCGCCGACGCCGGAGTCGAACATGCCGATCGGAGCGGCCGGATCCCCGCTCATGAACGCCGACCCGTCATGGTTCAGACCCGTCATGACGGCAGTCCCGGTCCGGCCACCGGGCGGCGGGTGTGCCGGCCGTGCAACAGCCAGCCCAGGCCGGCTCCAGCGGCGAAGCCGGACAGTTGGCCGCCCCAGAACGTGTTGTTGCCGGCATGGGGCAGCACGCCCAGCAGCATGCCGGAGAACACGCACAGCACCGCTACCGCGATGCCGATCCACAGCAGTTTCCGGCCGAACCACGCTCGGGCGATGACGTAGCCGAGCCAGCCGAAGATGACGCCGCTGGCCCCGAGCACCACGGTGTCCGACGGCGCGGCCAGCCAGCAGACCGCGCCGCTGACCAGCCAGGTACCTGCGGTGACGACGGCCAGGTACCGCAGCCCGGAGATGAGCATGATCCAGCCGAAGATCAGCAACGGGATCGCGTTCGCGCCGAGCTGGCGGGCGTCGGCATGCAGCACCGGGGCCAGCAGGATGCCAGGCAGGCCGGCCGTCTGACGGGGCTTGATGCCGAACCGGAGCAGGTGGTGATCCAGCTGGGCATCGACGATCACCACGATCCACAGGGCGATCAGCACCGCGATGATGGTGACCGCGGCGCCCGGCGGCTTGGTCGGACGCAGCCCCGGCCGCAGGCTGGTCTGGGCCAGCTGCTGGCGCCGAAGTTCACTCTTGGTCGGCGGTGGTTGCGAGGAGGAACTCACCAGGCCACGGTACCGAAGCCGGGCCGGTCTAGGCCCAGAGCTGGCCTTCGAGCCGTTCAGCCGCCTGTTGCAGCGAGCCCGAATAGGCGCCGGTGGACAGGTACTTCCAGCCGCCGTCGCACACCGTGAACACGACGTCGGCGCGCTGGCCGGCCTTCAACGCCTTGTCGGCAACCCCCAGCGCCGCGTGCAGGATCGCCCCGGTCGAGATGCCGGCGAAGATGCCTTCCTGCTCGACCAGGTCCCGGGTCCGCCGCAGCGCGTCGTAGGAGGTCACCGAGAACCGCGAGGTCAACACGGAATCGTCATACAGTTCCGGCACAAAACCCTCGTCGATGTTACGCAGGCCGTAGACCAGCTCACCGTAGCGGGGCTCGGCGGCAATGATCTGGACGCCCGCGGCCTTCTCCCGCAGGAAGCGGCCGGCCCCCATCAGCGTCCCGGTCGTTCCCAACCCGGCCACGAAGTGGGTGATCGTGGGCAGGTCGGCCAGGATCTCCGGTCCGGTGCCCTCGTAGTGCGCCTGGGCATTGGCCGGGTTGCCGTACTGGTAGAGCAGCACCCAGTCCGGGTTCTCCGCACTGAGCTGTTTGGCCATCGCGACCGCCTGGTTGGAGCCGCCGGCGGCCGGCGAGGAGATGATCCGGGCGCCGAACATCTCCAGCAGCTGACGCCGTTCCTCCGAAGTGTTCTCCGGCATCACACAGACGATCCCGTAGCCCTTGAGCTTGGCGATCATGGCCAGCGAGATGCCGGTGTTGCCCGATGTCGGCTCGAGGATCGTGCAGCCGGGCGTCAGCCGACCGTCGGCCTCGGCGGCCGCGATCATCGACAGGGCAGCCCGGTCCTTGATCGAACC
>CAZZZW010000553.1:0-1898 GCA_964658795.1 Phormidium nigroviride PCC 7112 | reverse complement strand
ACGGCTCGTCCTCGACCGGGTCCACGGTGTCCGGTGGTAACAACGCCGGCAGCAGCAATGGCGGGAGCAACGGGTCATGACCGCGATGCTGACCCGCGACGAGCACGCCGCGTTGCCGACTGCGATCTGGTCGGACTGGAGCTGCCTGGTGCGACTGGTCGTGACCGGCGAGCACGCGCTCGAACCGGCCTCGCTCCAGCTGCAGGCTCTGATGGGCCAGGTCGAGCGTGCGGCCAGCCGCTTCCGGTCCGACTCCGAGTTGTGCCGGGCCAACGCCAACGCCGGTCGGCCGGTCGCGATCTCGCGGACGCTGAGCCGACTGGTCGACGGTGCCCTCGGTGCCGCCCGTAGGACGAACGGTGCCGTCGATCCGACGCTGGGTCGGGATCTGGTGCGGCTGGGCTACGACCGTGACATCACCCTGATCGGCGACCGGACCGCCGAGGCGGCCCCGCGATCGGCGGACCGGGGCCGGTGGCGGGATGTCCGGCTCGATCGGACGAGCGACCTGCTCACCGTCCCGGCCGGCACGGCGCTCGACCTCGGTGCGACGGCCAAGGCCCAGACGGCCGACTGGGCCGCGACCGCGATCGCGCAGCGGTATGGCTGTTCGGTGCTGGTCGAGATCGGCGGAGACCTCGCGGTGGCCGGGGCGAAGGATGACTGGCAGGTGACGGTGGCCGAACGCGGCGGCGGCGCCGGTCAGCGGCTCAGGGTGCATCGAGGCGGGGTGGCGACCTCGACCACGACGGTGCGCCATTGGCGGGCCGGCGGTGCCCAGCTGCATCACATCGTCGATCCGGCCACCGGCGCCCCGGCCACTGGCCGGTGGCGCACGGCGACGGTGGCCGCGGCCGACGCGCTGCAGGCCAACACCTGCAGCACGGCCGCGATCGTGCTCGGCCACGACGCGGTGGACTGGCTCTCGACCCAGCCGGTGGCCGCGCGTCTGGTCGACCGGGACGGGGCAATCTCGACTGTCGGGGGCTGGCCATGTTGACCTGGTACCTGGCTCGCGGGGCGGGTATCACCGCCTACGGCCTGCTGAGTGTGTCCACCGCAGCCGGCGCACTGACCAGTCGCAAGACGGCCGGCCTCAACGCCCGGGTGCTGACCCAGTACCTGCATCGTTCGGCCGCCTTGGCCGGTGTGGTCATGCTCGTGTTACACGTCATCACGATCCTGCTGGACTCTTACGCCAAGGTCGGAATGGTCGGGGCATTCGTCCCGTTCGCCTCCGGCTACCGCCCGATCGCCGTCAGCTTCGGCGTGATCGGTGTCTATCTGCTCGCGTCGGTGGTCTTGACCGGTCTGCTGCGATCGAGTTTCACCAAATCTGACAAGGCCGTCCGGCAGTGGCGCAGCATCCATCTGCTGGCCTACGCCGCCTGGGTCGCGGCCGCGCTGCACTTCTGGACGGCCGGTACCGACGCCGGTCAGTGGTGGGCGTTGGCAGTACTCGTCGGTGGTATCGCGCTGGTGCTGGGCGCGGTCACCGCCCGGCTGGCCGGCCAGCCCAGCGTCCGGCCGATGCCGGCTCGGATCGGAGGAAGAGCATGAGCGCGAACACCCTGAGCAGAACGGCCCATTCGTCCATCTCGGTGGGCAGTATCGACGTCGCGCCCCGGTTGCTGGGCCGGCGATCGGCCGAGCCGCTGCCGTCCTTCAGCCGGGATCGACTGCTGGGTCTGCTCGACGCGGTCAGCCTGACCGGACGCGGCGGGGCCGGTTTCCCTTTGGCGGCAAAGATAAGAGCCCTGCGCCCGGGTGCCGAACCGATCGTCGTGGTGAACGGCGCCGAGGGTGAACCGGTCAGCGCCAAGGACCACGTCTTGCTCGGACAGTTCCCGCACACGGTGTTGGACGGAGCCCAGATCCTGGCCGAGGCGGTGGGGGCG
>CAZZZW010000552.1:0-1901 GCA_964658795.1 Phormidium nigroviride PCC 7112 | reverse complement strand
GCAGACGCACGAGTGGGCGCCACGGGTGCTGATCGCCAACTCCAACCTGGTCGGGGACTGGGCCAACTGGGAGGAGTTTCGCCGGCTGGAGAAGCTCGGGCTGACCATGTACGGCCAGATGACGGCCGGCTCGTGGATCTACATCGGCACCCAGGGCATCCTGCAGGGCACCTACGAGACGTTCGCGGCGGTCGCGGCCAAGAAGTTCAACGGCACGTTGGCCGGCACCATCACCCTCACCGCCGGTCTTGGCGGCATGGGTGGCGCGCAGCCGTTGGCGGTCACCATGAACGACGGCGTCGCGATCTGCATCGACTGCGATCCCAGTCGAATCTCGCGCCGGATCGAACACAGATACCTAGATGTGCAGGCCGATTCGATGCAGCATGCCCTGCAACTGGCGGTCGAGGCCCGCGATGCTCGAAAGCCCCTGTCCATCGGCCTGTTGGGCAACGCTGCCTCGTTGGTGCCGCAGTTCCTGGCCAACGGCGCGCCGATCGACATCGTCACCGACCAGACCTCGGCCCACGACCCGTTGGCCTACCTGCCGATCGGCGTCGAGTTCGACGACATGAAGGCCTACGCCGAAGCCAAGCCGGAGGAGTTCACCGACCGGGCCCGGGTCTCGATGGCCCGGCACGTCGAGGCGATGGTCGGCTTCCAGGACGCCGGGGCCGAGGTCTTCGACTACGGCAACTCGATCCGGGGTGAGGCCCAACTGGCCGGGTTCACCAGGGCATTCGCGTTCCCCGGCTTCGTTCCGGCCTACATCCGGCCGCTGTTCTGCGAGGGCAAGGGCCCGTTCCGGTGGGCCGCGCTGTCCGGCGATCCGAAGGACATCGCCCGTACCGACCGGGCGATTCTCGACCTGTTCCCAGAGAACGAGTCGCTGCACCGGTGGATCACCATGGCTCAAGAGCGTGTGCACTTCCAGGGTCTGCCGGCCCGGATCTGCTGGCTCGGATATGGCGAACGGGACAAGGCCGGCCTGGAGTTCAACAAGCTGGTCGAAACCGGCGAACTCAGCGCACCGATTGTCATCGGTCGCGATCACCTCGACTGTGGCTCGGTGGCCTCCCCGTACCGGGAGACCGAGGCGATGGCCGACGGCTCGGACGCCATCGCCGACTGGCCCCTGTTGAACGCGATGGTGAACGTGGCCAGCGGTGCGTCCTGGGTGTCGATCCACCACGGCGGTGGTGTCGGCATCGGACGCTCGATCCACGCCGGACAGGTCAGCGTGGCCGATGGCACGCCGCTGGCCGCGCAGAAGTTGGAGCGGGTCCTGACCAACGACCCGGGCATGGGCGTGATTCGCCATGTGGACGCCGGCTATTCCCGGGCCGATGAGGTGGCCGACGAGCGCGGGGTTCGGATTCCGATGCGCGAGAACTGATCACTGGTGAGCGGCTCCGCCTGCGGCTGATCGCGATACCGAACCTCGTTCACTGAAGCTCCGGCTCGGCCGGCCGGCGCTGGTGCGCTGGTCGGTCGGCCGGCACGTCGGGCAGCGGCCCTGGTTCATCGGTCGGTACGGCAGGGAAGATCGGTGGTTCATCGGTCGGCACGGCAGGAAATGCATTGGAACTGAACAGGATTCCTGAGAACCGCCCGTCCTGGTGGAGCTGCGCTACCGGCGCGGCCGGGGGCGGGGCCGCCGAGGTCGCCGGCTGACTCGATGCCGCTACCGACGTCCCGACGGCCGGCACCGGCTGCTCTGGTTCGGCCAGCCAGTCCAGGTTGTTCGGATCCGCGCTCTCGTCCATCCCGTAGGCCTGCCACATAGCATCGAGCTCGCTGTCGGTGATGGAGTTGAAGCTCGGCATCCGCTGGACCCACCGCGGCACCGGAGTTTCCGGCGTCTCGCTGAACTCGGGTGTCTCGGTAATTTGCGGTGTTTC
>CAZZZW010000551.1:0-1908 GCA_964658795.1 Phormidium nigroviride PCC 7112 | reverse complement strand
ACGTGGTTGCGCCGAACAGCCAGCTGCGCACTGAGGAGGCTGCGTCGACTCGCGCCCCACGTGGTTGCGCCGAATAGCCAGCCGCCCACTGAGTTCCGACGAGTGATCAGTTGCGGTGCGAGTGATCGGTTGCAGCTGATCACCGGTGCGGGCACTGATCATTCGTCACTCAGCCCGGCCGGATAGGGTTCCTGCTGTGCAGCGGAGCGTGATGGCGTCCCTGATCGGGGCGGTGTTGGGGCTGGTGTACATCCTGGTCAACGCGTCCAAGGTGCCGGATACACCCGCGATCACGTTGCGAATTCTGGCGATTCTCGTCTTCGTGGCCGTTTACCTGGCCATTCGGCACGTGCCGGCGCCCGACGAGTTCAGCGCCGACGGCGACTCAGCCGTGGACCGCGCCGGCGCGTTCGACCGCCAGTACTGGGCTATCGCCGCCATCGAGTTCGTGGTCGGCATCGCCGGCATTGCGATCATCGCCGGTCCGCTGCATCACGAGGAAGCCAGCGTCGCCTGGATCTCCCTGATCGTCGGCATCAACTTCCTGAGCCTGGCCCAGACGTGGAGTCAGCGCGGTATCGGACGGCTCGGCGGCGTCATCGCGGTCTGCGGCGTGGTCGGCCTGGTGCTGGCGTTCGCCAATGCATCCGACGAATCAGTCGCCAGTATCGGGGGAATCCTGCCCGGCGCGATACTGCTCGGAGCCTCCTGGTGGGCGGCCCACCGCAGCCGTCGCGAGTTCGCCGGCCGGAACTCGTAGTCGATTCACCTGCCTGGGCATGCAAATCGGATACGAAACCCGCGGAGCCTAGGACACCAGCCGGGCGTCCGGGGTCTGGTTGATCTCGGCCCACACCGCGTCCAGTGACAGGCCCAACACATCGGCGATCGCGGCGATGGTGGAGAAGGCCGGCGTGGCCACCCGACCGGACTCGATCTTGCGCAGGGTTTCTGGTGACACCCCGGCGTCCAGAGCCGTGGTGAGCATCGACCCTTCGGCCCGCGCTCGGCGCAACAGCGCGCCTAGTCGCTGGCCGCGTTCGACCTCAGCGGGCGTGAGTGGCAACCTGACCATGGGACCGATTCTAATACCGGGATAGCATTACCGGGATAGTTATTGGCAACCGGCCGTAACAGCAGCGAGAAACAGCAAGAGCAGACCAGCGGGAGGCACGCACAGCATGATCGAGATCCTCAGCCCGACCGAACTGCCGCGGGCCCGCGCCGCCGGCCGCCTCGTCGCGACCATCCTGCAGACCATGAAGAGCCGTTGCCAGGTCGGCACCAATCTGCTCGAGATCGATCAGTGGACCCACCAGATGATCGTCGAGGCTGGGGCCGAGTCCTGCTATGTCGACTACGCACCGTCGTTCGGCCGCGGTCCGTTCGGGCACTACATCTGCACCTCCGTCAACGACGCCGTGTTGCACGGCCTGCCCCATGATTACGCGCTGGCCGACGGTGATCTGCTGACGCTCGACCTCGCGGTGTCGCTGGACGGCGTGGTCACCGATTCGGCCATCAGCTTCGTGGTCGGCGAAGCCCGATCACCCCAGGATCTCGATATGATCCGGACCACCGAGCGGGCCCTGCAGGCCGGCATCGCGGCGGCCGTGCCGGGGGCCAAGATCGGTGACCTTTCCTACGCGATCGGCGAGGTGTTGCATGCCGCCGGCTACCGGATCAACACCGAGTTCGGCGGCCACGGCGTCGGCTCGACGATGCATCAGGACCCGCACATCTCCAACACCGGCCGCCCCGGCCGCGGCTACAAACTCCGGCCCGGCCTGCTGCTGGCCCTCGAACCGTGGATCATGGCCGACACCGATCGGCTGGTCGTCGACGACGACGGCTGGACCCTGCGCAGCGCGACCGGGGCCCGGACCGCGCACAGCGAACACACCATCG
>CAZZZW010000550.1:0-1920 GCA_964658795.1 Phormidium nigroviride PCC 7112 | reverse complement strand
GTCCCAGCCGGTGCCGGCGGTGCACAGCGGCGCGCCGCAGGTGCCGTTCTTGCCGGACGTCACGTCGTTCAGGTTGGCCGTGTGGGCGTAGGGGTAGGTGTTCGGGACGTCCGTGCTGCCCGGCGTACCGGCCAACGCGTAGACCGACGCGACGATCGGCGAGGAGGCACTCGTGCCGCCGTAGACCGCCCAGCCGGAGCCGCCGTAGGTCTGGTAGACCGCGACACCGGTGGCCGGGTCGGCGACCGCCGAGACGTCACCTTCGGCGCGCTTGCTGCAGCCGGTGGTGATGCTGGCCTGGAAGGCCGGCTTGGCCACGTACTGCGAGCAACCGGAGCCGGCGCCCTCGGTGTAGCTGGTGGTGTTCCAGACCGTCTCGGTCCAGCCGCGGCTGTTGGATGCGGTCTTCAGCGACGTGCCGCCGACGGCGGTGACGTACTTGGACGTGGCCGGGTAGGAGCCGCCGTCGTAGTCGGCGTCACCGGTCGAGGCCGTGATGGCCACACCCGGGTGGTTGAAGTAGCTGGAGTCGTAGGTGTTCTCGCTGCCGTCCTCGGAACCGCCATAGCTGTTCGAGATGTACTTGGCGCCCAGGCTGGCGGCGGTGTTGACCGCCGTGCCCAGGTTGGCCGTCGTCGCCGACGAGGCCTCGACCAGCAGGATGTGGCAGTTCGGGCAGACGGCCGAGACCATGTCGACGTCGAGGGAGATCTCGCCGGCCCAGCCGGTGTCGGCCGTCGGCAGCGGGGAGGTCGCGCCGTTCTGGTTGACCTTCTTGAAGCAACCATTGGCCGTGGTGCACGCGGGCAGACCGTACTGCGAGCGGTAGGCCGCGAGGTCCGATTCGGCGTTCGGGTCGTCCTGGGCGTCGACGATCGCGACGGTCGCGCCGCTACCGGCGGTCGAGGACGGCAACGCGTAGGCGGCCTGCAGGTTCGACGGGCCGTAGCCACTGGGGGTCGCGTTGGGGGAGACCGAGTTCGGCTTGATCGAAGCCGGTTCGACCGGGCTGACCTGCTTGAGGGCGTAGCAGGACATGTAGCCCTTGGCCGGAGTGCTGCACAGGCGCTCGACCTTCGGAGCAGCCGTGTTGTTTGCGTGGGGGGTTTGGGTCGCGGCGTTCGCGGTACCACCGGTGAGGGCAGTTCCGATCCCGACTGCGGCGAACACCGCCATACCAACGATCGCGCCGCGACTGCGACGAGATGTGGAGGCAATGGTCATCTGGATTTCCTTTCGGAGGCTGGGTGAAGACCTGCAAGCACGCGACGATCTACCGGCCGGGTAAGGCCAATCTCGATCACGCCACGCCTCCTGGTGTTCCAGGCTCCGCCCCGTCAGCGTCCTCGATCAGAACAAGCGCGTGGTGTATCCGTCTCCCTTCTGGGGGCTTTCGGGCTCGGTCGAGTCGGGCTCGATCAGGAGCAGACCCGGAGCTGGCTGTCACCACCGGACAGTGGTGGTACCGGGCGGAAATGTAGCCATGTCGCGTTCTCCGCGTCAATGGTTCGGCAGGTCCGAATTTTCCGTCTTGCATTTGTTTACGCCGAGGAAATATCCGGTCGGTCCGCGGCAACGTCCGGGCCGATGGAGCAACGCAGTTCTCGATCCACCTGGCCGGTACAGCACGAAGCCCGTCGGAACGGTGACCGTTCCGGCCGGCTGGTCGGCTCCGGTGGACGACGCCGATGGGCGCTCGGCACTGACGGGCGGTGGCACCGCACCGGGAACCGGCGGGAGGTCGGTGGCCACGATCACGAAGGTGTAGTGGTGGGCGCCCGTGCCGGCCGGCGGGCAGGGGCCCATGTAGGTGGGCAGCCCCTGGGTGCTCTTGCCGCCCACATATTTGGCCGAGACCCCGGTCAGCTCGCCCTCGGCGAAGCCCGTCACCGCGACAGGGATGCCGTAGGCGACCCAATG
>CAZZZW010000549.1:0-1927 GCA_964658795.1 Phormidium nigroviride PCC 7112 | reverse complement strand
GAGACCGGGCCGGCACCGTTTCCGGTTATTGCAACGGGTGATCTGGAGGCGCTGCTGACCACGCGCCATGCTGTCACCGTGCTCATCGAGAACGACGCCAACCTGGCCGCGGTCGGTGAGCTGTACCGGGGCGCGGGCCGAGGCATCGCGCATGCGATCTACCTCAAGCTCACCCCGTACGGCATCGGTACCGCGCTGATCGTCAACGGAGCGCTGGTCCGGGGTGCGCGCGGCTATGCCGGCGAACTATCCCACCTGCAGGTCGATCGCGACGGTGCGCTGTGTGCGTGCGGCGGCCGAGGCTGCCTGCTCTATCGGGTCCGCGAACAGATCGTGGCCGCGGCCCAGCCGGCCTACGCCGAAACCATCACCTTCGGCGATCTGCCCCGGCTGGCCGCCGCCGGGGACGCCGGCGCCGCGCGGATGCTGCAGGACATCGGACGAACGCTGGGCGGCCCGCTGGCGCACCTGAGCACCGTGCTCGATCCAGAAGTCATCATCGTCGGCGGGTCCTTCGGTGACCAGGCCGACCATGTCATCACTGGTTTGCGTGATGTCATCGCCGTGCAGGCGCCCCCGGCCATCGCCAACAACGTCCGGCTCGGTCCGGCTGAACTCGGTGGGCAGGGTGAGGAGCAGGGGGCGCTGGAGCTGGCCCGGCTGTCGGCCCGCCAAGGCTGAGCCCCGACCCCGATCCGGTGAACGCCGGCCCGGTGGACGCCGATCTAGAGGCGGCCGGCGTCCACGATCCGGGCCAGGAACTGCTGGGTCCGTTCTTGCTGCGGATCCCCCAGCACCTGTTCCGGCGGCCCGACCTCCAGCAGCCGGCCGTCGTGCAGGAAGCAGACCTTGTCGGCCACCTGCCGGGCGAAACTCATCTCATGAGTCGACAAGAGCATGGTCATGCCATCGGACTTCAACTCGGCCAGCAACGACAGCACCTCACCGACCAGTTCCGGGTCCAGCGCCGAGGTCACCTCGTCCAGCAACATCAGTTCCGGCGAATTGACCAGAGCTCGGGCGATCGCCACCCGTTGCTGCTGGCCACCGGACAACTCGTCCGGTTTGGCCTGGGCCCGATCGGCCAGGCCGACCCGGGTCAGCATGGTCAACGCCGCCTGCTCGGCCTGAGCCCGGGCTACCTTGTGCACCTTGCGCGGCGCCAAGGTGATGTTATCCAGCACCGACAGGTGCGGAAACAGGTTGAAGGCCTGAAAGACGATGCCCATTCGCGATCGGATTACGTCGGCGTCGACCCGCGGGTCGGTGATGTCCTCGCCGTTGAGCTCGATGGTGCCGTCATCGACTATCTCCAGCAGGTTGACACAGCGCAGCAAGGTCGACTTTCCGGAGCCGGATGCCCCGATCAACACGACACATTCGCCCGGTTCGACGGTGAGGGAGAAGTCATCGAGCACCACGTTCGCGCCGAAGGCCTTACGGATCTGGTGGATCGACAGCAGGCTCATATCGTCGTCGCTCCCCCGGTGCCGTACCAGCCCTGCCGTTTGGCGATCCAGTCGGTGAACCGGGTCAGCGGCACCGTCAGGCACAGGAAGAGCAGCCCGGCCACCACGTAGGAGGTGTAGTTGAAGGTGGTCGCGGTGTAGATCTGGGCGCTGCGGATGGCATCGATCGGCGTTCCGAGCACCGCGATCAGGCCGGAATCCTTCTGCAGCGACACGAAATCGTTCAACAGCGGTGGAATCACCCGGCGAAAGGCCTGGGGCAGCACGACGAACCGTAACGTCTGCGCGACCGAGAGGCCCAACGACCGGGCCGCCATCCGCTGCGACGGGTGCACCGATTCGATGCCGGCCCGCAACACCTCGGCCACGTAGGAGGAATACGTCAGCGTGAGCGCGACGCCGCCGTAGACGATGCCGACGGTGAGGACGGCTGCGGTCAGGATGGGGAGGTCCTGGTT
>CAZZZW010000548.1:0-1947 GCA_964658795.1 Phormidium nigroviride PCC 7112 | reverse complement strand
GAAGCGTAACCTACGGAAGCGTAGGTTTGCCTGCCCGCCGGGTGAGAATCGGCAATGGGTAAGCTTCGTCTCTCTAGAGTCGGCGCGGCAGTGGCGGTTCTTAGGCGTCTGGGATCAGCCGAACGGACGTCAGTGGGAGATGGGGTAATCGGCAGCCCGCCGGCCTTTGGAGCCGTGCAGTCTCGGTTCGAGTCCGAGTCTCCCAGCTCGGATTGTGTCGCTGCTCTCTATGTCGCTTGACTCCTCATCTGCGGGCTACTGAATCGCACCCGACAGGCGTGGTATCGGTAGGCGTGCGGCTAGAAGAACCCGACGATCGAGCCAGAAACATCGGTGTGCAGCTGGTGCGTGAGCCAATTACCCCGGGATACGTCGGTGCCAGCGGTGCCGATCGCGATCGGTTCTTGCTCGTCGGCGACGGCGTCAGCTAGAAGGTGGAGCAGGACGCTGGGCGGTTCGTGAAGGTAGCCGGGAGGTTGATCGCCGGTCAGGGTCAGGGCGGACTGGCGGTAGAGGCTGGACGCGACGGCGACCGTCGATCCGGCGAAGGTGCCGATGATGGTCCGGTGAATGTGACCAGCCAGGATCCGTCCTACTGTGTTGTGCTGCGTCAGTACGGTGAGAAGGTCGTCGGCGTTGTCCAGACCCATCGAGTCCAGAAACCGAATGCCGATCGGTATCGGCGGATGGTGCAGGGCGACGACGGTCGGTTTGGTGGTTCGGGCCAAGGTCTGGTCGAGCCAGGACAGTTGGTCGTCGCCCAGGTGACCACCTGGCGAGTTCGGCACATTGGTGTCCAGCGCGACGAAGCAAGTGTCGGGATATTCCACTGCGTAGTAAGGGGAATCGCTGTTGCCCAGGTAGGCGGAGCCGCCGAACTGGGCGACCATCGCCTTGGGGTCGTCGTGGTTGCCCGTGACCAGATGGATCGGGATCGGAAAGTCGCCGACGATCGCACGGAATGCCTCGTACTCGCCCTCCGCCCCAACGTTGGCGACATCCCCGGTGATCACGACGCAGTCCGGACGCCGGTCGAGTGCAAGTACCCGCCCGAGCGCACGGTGCAACTGTCGAGCCGGCTCGGCCGCGAGCGGGCCGGTCTGGATGTGCGTATCGCTGAAATGCGCGATCAGCATGTGCTCGACTCCTGTCGTGTCCGCCGCCGTTCCGGCCGGCGTTCGATGGGGCCAAGTCTGCTACATCCCGCCGCGATCCGCGTCAGCCTTGCCCACGAAGCACCTCCCTCACCCGTTCCGCAACCGCGAGTAACCAGTCGCGGTAGCTCAGGTGATCGAGGACGGGCGGGTCGTACAGAAGCTCGATCCGTCGGAACAGATCACCCAGCTCAGCTTCGCTGACTTCGGACTCAACGAGAGCCTCGACCTCACTAGGCAGCTGGTCGGAAAGGCCGGGGTGCCCCTTCACGAATGCTTCGACGGCGCATAGCGGGTCATCGTTGTAAAAGTCCGGCCAATCTTCACTGAAGTAGATCTGCGCCAAGGTGTACAGCGCCGGAAACGCGACGCTCGGTATCTCGGTCATGATGCCTTCGGCGTGGTCGGGATCGGATGAGACGTAGGTATGTAGTAGCCCAACTTCATGTTGCTGTCCTTCTTCAAGTTGATCAAGAACTGGTTCGTGTGAACCTCTACTCTGTCCGCTCGTGCGACGGTGATACCTACAACCTCGGTGGACCTTGCGGTGATGCGCATCCGCTGAGCAGGTGAGGCGAGCCACTCCTGGATATGCTTGTCCGCTTTCGACATCGCACCCGACATTGCATGCTCAGCGGTCGCACGGTCGTAGAAGGTCGACGAACTCGGAATGTGTGATCCCTCGAATCGGCTGACGAGATACCGATGGCTCTTGCCGACATGCTTGCGCAATGTATGGCCGATCGAGCTACGCGGCGCCTCATGGGAGGCCAGGCCTCCGCCAGGTACCAGG
>CAZZZW010000547.1:0-1959 GCA_964658795.1 Phormidium nigroviride PCC 7112 | reverse complement strand
GTTCGGCGCAGCCAATCGACACGCGGGTTTGAGCAGCCGCTAGCTGCTCGAGCCGGCTAGTTGTTCGGCGCAGCCAATCGACACGCGGGTTTGAGCAGCCGCTAGCTGCTCGAGCCGACGGAACCGGGTGCCAGCACACCCCAGCTGACGAGCTTGTCGGTGAGTTGGTCCAGCGAGGTGTCGAACATCAACGCGAGGGCCCGCAGGTCCTCACCTCGGATCGACAGGACCTTGTTGCCGTAGTCGCCGCGCTGGCGCTGGATCGACTGGGCGTAGCGAACCAGGGGAGCCGCGTCCTCGGCCGGGACGTGCTGCAGCTTCTGCAGGTCGAGGACGACCTTGCTGTTGGCCTCGATGCGACCCGACGGTGCGCCCTCCTCGGACGGCAGCAGCTCGGAGATCGGGACGCCATAGAACTCGGCCAGTTCGGCCAGCCGAGCCACCGAGACCGCGCGATCACCGCGCTCGTAGGAGCCGACGACGACCGCTTTCCACTTGCCGTTGGACTTGCGCTCGACACCGTGCAGGGACAGGCGCTGCTGGGAACGGACGGCGCGCAGCCGGCCACCGAGGGCGCGAGCGTACTCACGATCGTCCGGCGCGATGCCGCTCACTTCGGCCACGGTCTCACGCGCGGCAGCGTCCCCAGTTCCAACGCCTTCATCGGCGATGGATGGAGAGTTGTGCTCAGTCACGTCCCCGTCCTCATCTCTTGACCACGCGGGAAACCGGTGGGTTCGTGCTCGTCGGATAACTCTTGTAACGCTGACCTCACAGGGTAACAGCTGTTGAACGGACGGTAACTGAGGCCCGACACGTCCAACTCGGATGTACCCAGTGGAAGTCTTGCTGATAAGTTCGACAGGAAATCGACGTCCTTTAACGACTCGTCCGGTGAGGCGAGGAAGGAGGTCCGCGTAGCGTGCCTGATCTTGAGGCTACGGCCCCTGTTTCACGGGGGATTCGCGGCGAAAAGTCCGTCCTGCAGTCCGACGATCTCACTCGGGTGCTCGACCGGATCGCCCATCAGATCCTGGAAAAGACCCACGGCGGCAGCGACGTCGTGCTGCTCGGTATCCCTACCCGGGGAGAACCGCTGGCGCGGCGACTGGCCGCCAGAATCGCTACTTTCGGTGACGTGCCGGTCGGACTGGGCACGCTGGACATCACCCTCTACCGCGACGATCTGGCCACCCACGCCATCCGCCCGCTCGGCCGGACGGTGGAGCCGGACGGCGGCATCGACGGCAAGTTGGTGATTCTGGTCGACGACGTGCTCTTCTCCGGCCGCACCATCCGGGCCGCCCTGGACGCCCTCACCGACCTCGGGCGCCCGCGGGCCGTCCAGTTGGCGGTTCTGATCGACCGCGGGCACCGGCAGCTGCCGATCCGGGCCGACTACGTCGGCAAGAACCTGCCGACCTCGGCCGCCGAACAGGTCTTCGTCAGCCTGGTCGAGATCGATGGCGCCGACGGCGTCTCGATCACCGAGGGCATTGATTCCACGGGGGACCCGGCGTGAAACATCTCCTGTCCGCGGGCGACCTGACCGCCACGAGCGCATTGCAGATCCTCGACTCGGCCGAGCAGATGGATGCGATCCAGGCCCGCGAGGTCAAGAAGCTACCGGCGCTGCGCGGCCGAACGGTGGTCAACCTGTTCTTCGAGGACTCGACCCGGACCCGGTCCTCGTTCGAGATCGCCGGCAAGTGGCTGTCGGCCGATGTCATCAACGTCAGCGCGAAGGGTTCGAGTGTCAGCAAGGGCGAGAGCCTGCGCGACACCGCACTCACGGTGGCGGCGCTGGGTGTGGACGCGCTGGTCGTTCGACACAACGCCTCGGGGGCCGTCCAGCGGGTCGCGGGATGGGTCGGTTGCCACGTCATCAATGCCGGCGACGGTACCCACGAGCACCCGACCCAGGCGCTGCTGGACGCCTTCTCGCTGCGGCGTCGGCTC
>CAZZZW010000546.1:0-1970 GCA_964658795.1 Phormidium nigroviride PCC 7112 | reverse complement strand
GCGCCCGGCCCGGCCACCAGGGCTGAGGGTCGGCGTCGCGGTCGATGAGGATCAGCTCCGGCCGAACGTGCTCGACCTGCTCGACCGTGCGCGCGGGGGTGGCGTCCGGATCGATCAGCATCAGGCACGCCCCGCTCAGGACCACGGCCAGCTGGGCGATGACCAGTGCCGGGCCCCTGGCCAGGGCCACGGCCACCACCGGCTGCTCGGACCGCCGGGTGGCCTGCTGCAGCCGCCGGGCCAGCGTCGCCGTCCGGGCCAGCAATGCCTCGGCCGTGACGTGCCGGTCGTCCATCATCAGCGCCGGCTCGTCCGGACGCGACAGCCACGCATCACGCAGCAGGTCCCACAGATCGGCCGAGGTGCGGAGTGCGGACGGCTCCGGTTCCACCGCCACCCGCTCCCGGCTGCCGAGCCACTCCGCGACGCCGTCCGGCGGCCCGGCGAGCGCTTCGAGACAGGCCCGGTACTCGGCTTCCAACCGTTGCCGGGTCGGCGGATCCAGTCGCCCGATCAGGTTGAGGTCACTGTCGCCCTGGCTGGTCACCATCAGGCCGAACTCGTTGGGGCTGTCGTCGATACCCTCGGCCACGTTGAACAGGGAGCTGTCCATGACGTGGAAGTTCAGGTAGGCGAACGCGACCGGCATCGGCACCCGCTCGGCCCGTGTCCGCGCGAGGTATCCGATCGACACCCGGCGGTAGGGCCATAACTCGATCTCGGTGGCGAAGACGGCCTTGAGAAACTGGTCCGGGCTGTCGTAGGCCGGGATCATGAACGGCACGGTGTTGAGGTAGTTGCCGATGACGCTGTCGAATCCCTCGATCTCCGGCCGGGTGTCACAGACCAGGCCCGAGTACGGCCGCCCGGCTCCGTCCGGCACGCCCAGCTTGGCCATGACGAGCAGGTGAGCCGCGTGGATGACGCTCTTGAGCGGCACATCGCAGGCCATGGCGAGTTGCCGCAGCCGCGGCACCAGGTCGGCGTAATGCACGTAGCTGACACCGGACCCGGCGCCCGTCCGGTCCGGCGCGGGCAACGCCAGCGGGGTCGCCTGCGCCAGCAGGTCCGTCCAGTAGTCGACCACCGCGGCGGAGCGTGATTCGATTCCGTCGAGGTGGATGAAGTCGGCGAAGCGCGGTCTGGTCGCCGGGAAGACGGTCCGGCTCGGGCCGGTGCGGATCTCGTGTCCGCGGTATCGATTGAGGATTCGCATCAACATCACGTGCAGACTCCAGCCCTCGATGATGGGGTGGAATTCGCCGAAGCTGAGCCGCCAGTGGTCGTCGAACTGCTGCACGGAGATCCGGAACAGGGGATAGCTGTCCAGCGGAAAGTCCCGGGCCCGTTCGGCGGCCAGGATGTCGCTCAGCCTGGCCCGGCCGACATCGGGCGAGCAGCCACTGAGGTCCTGGTAACCGACCTCCATGACCGCGCTTCGATGAACCAGCTGGAGGGGCGTGCTGAACCCGTCCATGTCGAAGGAGGTGCGCAGCATGTCCTCCTCGGCCACAACCGAGGCGACCGCCCGCCGGAATCGAGCCAGGTCGAGCGGCGCGGTGTCCTCGATCCGGTACGAGGTCACGTTGTGGTAGTTGAGGCCGTCGCTGTCGAGCAACTCGATCAGCATGCCGAGCTGAACGGCAGACAAGGGATAGGCATCGATGACGTCGTCCGCCAGCCGGTCCCGATCCGCGCTGCTGACCTGACTGAACGGGGCGACCGGGCCGCCGAGTCCGATCGCATCCGGGGCCGCCTCGATCACGCGGGCCACGCCTCGGACGGTTCGATGACGGAACACGTCCTGAACGGTGACGTGGTAGCCACGGGCCTTGAGTTGACCCACGATGGTCACCGCCCGGATCGAGTCACCACCGACGTCGAAGAAGCTGCGCGACAGGTCGACCGGCGCCGGTCCGAGGACGGATTGCCAGATGCCGGCCACGATCGATTCCAGCTCGGTCAGCTCG
>CAZZZW010000545.1:0-2015 GCA_964658795.1 Phormidium nigroviride PCC 7112 | reverse complement strand
TGATCTTCCTGGCCGGCTCGGCCGGATTGCGCACGTACATCTCATTCATCGTCGAGCACAACCATGCCTACGGGACGCTGGCGGCACCCATCGCTGCGCTCTTGTTCTTCTATCTGCTCGCACTCGGCGTCCTGCTCGGCGCCGAGTTCAACGCCGAGATCGAACGCACCGCACCGACCCGGACGGCCGAGCCGCGGCCGGGACGGGGTTGGCGCCCGGTCGACACCGAGACGCTGCCGACCCGGCCCGACGAATCGGCGACGGGCTAGGAGTCGCCGCCCGGCAGGGATTCATAGATCTCCTTGCAGGCCGGGCAGACCGGTGAACCGGGCTTGGCCGCACGCGTCACCGGGAACACCTCGCCACACAGGGCCTGCACCATGGTGCCGAGGACCGCGCTCTCGGCGACCTTGTTCTTGCGGACGTAATGGAAGACCTCATTGCCCTGATCGGCATCGGCGGTCTTCGGCGCATCCAAGGTCTGGGTAGTCACGGCCACGATTGTGCCACTTGCCCCCTCGCCGCCCGGTGCAGCTCAGATGTCGATGACCCGCGGCTGCTCGGGCTCGACCTCACTCGGTCGGCTGCTGAGTTCCTTCGGGCCGTCCTGCTGTCCCGGCAAGAAGCGACGGAACCGGACCTGCTGTTTCGGTGGCCGGTCGTTGGCGATCAGCACCGCACACCACGGCAACACCATCGCCCCGACGACGAACGCGGCAGCCAGCCAGCCGGAGATGTTGAACGTGCAGGCGGCACCGACGACGCACAGCGCTCGGATGATCATGGTGATCAGGTAACGCTTGCGCCGATGGTCGAACTCGTCGTCGGCGTTGACCGGCGCCTCGGTGATGAGCACGGGGCGCTCACCACGCCGGGAAGGATGCACGTGATCCATGGTGCCACCGAAATCGACCCGTCGTGGCGGGCCGGTCGGTCGGCGCGAGAAACTAGCACCATGCCCACCCCCAGCACTGTCGTCCTGCTGCACGGCCAGCCGGATTCGTCCGCGAGCTTCTGGGGGCTGCGGGCGGCGCTGCAGCGACGACACCCCGAGCTGACCGTGCTCGTCCCGGACCGGCCGGGTTATGGCGCCAGTCCCTTGCCGGCCCGCGACTATGCCGGCAATGTCGCCTGGTTGGCGGCCTGGCTGGACCAGCACGTCGAGGGGCCGGTCACGCTGGTCGGGCACAGCTGGGCCGGCGGGGTGGCGATCCTCGCCGCCGCGCGCCATCCGGACCGCGTCGAACGTGTGGTGCTGCTGTCCTCGGTCGGACCGTCGTGTCTGTTGCCGATCGATCCGGTGCTCGGCGCGCCGCTGGTGGGCGAGCTGATCGCGTTTGGCACGCTGCAGCTGGGCAAACCTTTCATCTCCCGACGCGCGGCCAGCCTGATCATCGACCGCCAGGACGTCGCTGATCGGCCGTTTGCCCGAGCCAGCGGTCTGGCCATGCGGTTCCGTCCGGTGTGGCGCAGTTTTCTGCTCGAGCAGCGGGCGCTGTTGCGGGAGCTGCCGGACATCGACGCCGCGCTGCCGGTCCTGGACCGGCCGACGCTGGTCATCAGCGGCCGGCACGATCACCTGATCCCGGCCCGGACGCCGGTGGAACTGGCCGGGCGCATACCCGGGGCGCGATCGGTGCAGCTCGAAGGCGCCCACGACCTGCAGTTGCGCCAACCCGAACTGGTGGCCGATGCCGTCATCACGTTCATCGACCAGCCGGCCCTGACCGCATGATCGCGCCGGCGCTGCCGCTGAACGTGCTGGAGCGGCTGACCGAATGTGGGCATCGATCGTTCGGTTCCCAGGCGGTGGCCGAGGTGCTGGGGCTGCCCGGGCAGGCTGCGCTGTCCCGCAGCGATCTGGCCGGGGTCGAACGGCTGACCCGGGGCGGCTCGGCGACCGAGACGCTGATCCGGTTGTTCCTGCTCGGCCTGATCGAACCCGAACCGGCGGTGTCGGCAGCACTGTCGCCGTTGCCGCTGACCGACGGGCTGGCCAGCGGCCTGCTGGTGGC
>CAZZZW010000544.1:0-2018 GCA_964658795.1 Phormidium nigroviride PCC 7112 | reverse complement strand
CCCGGTGCAGCTTTCCGCCGGCCCGGGCCGAGGATTCGAACACCCGGATCTCGGCCGTCGGTTGCAGCGCGTGCAGCCGGCGGGCGGCGGCCAGACCGGCGATGCCGGCTCCGATCACCGCGATCGAGGGCCGGCGCGACGGACCGATCATGACCGGGACGACCTCATCGCGGAGCCCGGCGGCCTCATAGCGAGTGGACCAGTTCCACGATCCGGGTCAGCACCGTCGGGTCGGTGCCCGGCGGCACGCCGTGTCCGAGGTTGAAGATGTGCCCGGGCGAGCGCCGACCCTCATCGACGATCCTTCGGACGTGCTGCTCGACGACTGACCAGTCGGCCAGCAGCACGGCCGGGTCCAGGTTGCCCTGCACCGGGGTGGCGCCACCGATCCGGGCCGCGGCCACGTCGAGCGGGGTGCGCCAGTCGACCCCGACCACGCTCGCGCCGGCCTGGCGCATCAGGTCGAGCAACTCCGCCGTGCCCACACCGAAATGGATCTTGGGGACCGAATACCCAGCCAACGCAGCGAAGACCCGGCTGGAGTGCGGCAGCACGTACTGCTCGTAGTCAGCTGCCGACAGCCCCCCGGCCCAGGAGTCGAACAGCTGGATCGCCGATGCCCCGGCGTCCAGCTGCACCCGCAGGAACTCCGCCGAGACGTCGGCCAGCCGGGACAGCAGCGCGTGCCAGAGCTCCGGCTCGGAGTACATCAAGGCCTTCGTCCGGGCATGATCCTTGGACGGCCCGCCCTCGATCAGATAGCTGGCCAGGGTGTACGGCGCGCCGGCGAAGCCGATCAGCGGCCGGTCACCCAACTCGGCAACCAGCAGCCGGACGGACTCGGCGATATCCGGGATATCGGACGGGTCCAGTGGCCGGATCCGCGCCAGGTCGGCGGTGTCGCGCACCGGCGAGGCCACCACCGGCCCGGTCCCGGGCACGATCTCGATGCCGACACCGACCGCAACCAGCGGCACCACGATGTCGGAGTAGAAGATGGCGGCGTCCACGCCATGCCGACGGACCGGCTGCAGCGTGATCTCGGTGACGAGTTCCGGCGTCCGGCACGATTCCAGCATCGAGGTACTGGCGTGCCTGGCCCGCAGCGCGCGGTATTCCGGCAGCGAGCGACCGGCCTGGCGCATGAACCAGACCGGCGGGTGGTCGACCTGTTCACCGGCGGCGGCGCGCAGCAACAGGGGCGTATCGGTGGTCGTCATCGCTGCTCATCGTCGCAAACGATCCTGATCGGTCCGCCCTCGCGGTCACAGTTTCCGGCGCGCCTGCCGATCTGTGGACACCGGTCGTGCGAAGTTGTCAGGCGCATACTGAAACCGGAAGGGATCTGGCCACGTCATGTTGCCCGACTCGGGAGTGACCGTCGAGGACGCCGCCGCAGGCTCTGATGCCGATGCGGTGCCGGCCAGCGCGCCCCAGCCGTTCCGGGACGCGATCGGTTCCCTGCTCGCCACGACGGTCCGGCGCGAAGCCCGGGTCGAGCGGATCCGCCCGCCCCAGCGGCTGGCGCCCTGGACCTTCGCGGTCGCGATCGACATCGGCACCGCCGAGAACCCCGACTCGGCCACCGGCCGCCTGGTCGTGCTGTATGACCCGGACGGCGCCGAGGCCTGGGACGGTGAGCTGCGACTGGTCGCCTACGCGCAGGCCGATCTGGCCGCCGACATGGCCGGCGACCCGTTGCTGCCGGCCGTCGGTTGGAGCTGGCTGACCGAATCCCTGGACCACCGCAACGCCGAACACACCGCGGTCGGGGGCACCGTCACCCAGACCACGTCCACCCGATTCGGCGACGTGCACGGACCGTCGAGCACCATCCAGCTCGAACTGCGGGGTTCCTGGACCGCGACCACGACCGACCTGTCCACCCACCTCCGTGCTTTCGTCGACCTGCTGTGCACCGCCGCCGGGCTGCCCCCAGAGGGTGTGTTCGTCCTCGGTGAGCGGTGAGTGAGCGACCAGACCTGGTGACCGAACCGACCACCAGCGATGCCGGCGCC
>CAZZZW010000543.1:0-2060 GCA_964658795.1 Phormidium nigroviride PCC 7112 | reverse complement strand
CTTGCTGCTGGCCCACCTGTCATTGGGTCTTGCCCCGCACTCGGCGCCGAGCGGTGCCGCGGTGAGCGGTGATGCCTCTGCCTCCAACGTTGTCGTGGTGCGAAACGGTGACACGCTCTGGTCCATCGCGCAGCGGGTGAATCCATCCGCGGACCCTCGGGCCGTGGTCGCACAGCTGCAGCGGGCCAACCATCTCGCGACGGTCAACCTTTCGCCTGGCCAAACCCTCAAGCTCCGCTAGAGCTCTAGCTGATGTCCGTTGAACGGAACAAGGCTGGCCGGCTGCGAAGTTCGCGCGTGTCGCGACTTGCGGAACAGCCAGTCGGGTTCTAACGTTGCACCCCTAGATGTAGTAGTTACAACGATGTTGTTCGTCCACAAGTTGGGGTTCGGTTCTCCACACGTCATCAACAGCGTGGGATTGCTGATCCACCGTTTGTCCCCAGGTTCTCTACAGAGGCCTGTGGACAAGGCGGCACGGCGCGCGGGCAAAACTCGTTTTAACTGAACATCAGGCTCACATGGCTGGCCGTCTCGGTGACGAAGCGGGCGTCCCGGTGAGTGGCGTTGCTGGATGAAGCGCCGTCGGTACAGCGTGGTCAGTGGCTGGTAGCGGAAGAGGAGGCGATCGCAATGCGGTGCCCGTATTGCCGTCATCCGGACTCGCGAGTCGTCGATTCCCGTGAGCAGGACGAGGGCCAGGTGATTCGTCGCCGTCGTAGCTGCCCGGAATGTGGCAAGCGGTTCACCACCCTCGAAGAGGCGACGTTGGCGGTGATCAAACGTAGCGGTGTAACCGAGCCGTTCAGCCGGGTCAAGGTCGTCAACGGCGTCCGTCGGGCCTGCCAGGGACGCCCGGTCGATGAGGACCAGTTGGCGCAGTTGGCCCAGACCGTCGAAGAGGTGATCCGGGCGACCGGTGCCGCTGAGGTGCCAGCGCCCGAGGTCGGTCTGGCCATCCTTGGTCCGCTGCGCGAGCTGGACGAGGTTGCGTACCTGCGATTCGCCAGTGTGTACCAAGCATTCAGCTCCATCGACGACTTCGAGAAAGCCATCGGTGAACTGCGAACAGAACATCGGAGCAGCCCCGACTCCTAGCCCCAGAACTTCAGCCCGACCCCGGCATCGCGGCCGGTCCGCACCACTCGCACGTCCTACACCGTTCAGCCCCAGCGCACTCGTCTGCTTCACCGCCCAACCGGCCTTACCCGCTTCGCGGACCGGGAACCGGGCGCACAGCGTCTGCACACCACAGAGAGGAACACCCAGGTCATGACCGAAGTTGTCGAAGGCGGCTCCACCGGAGCGAACGGCTCGGCGGGCAAGAAGGCGGCCAAGGCGACGGCCAAGCACGCCGGCGCTCGCGCCGAAGCGCAGAGCGTCTTTCCGGCCAATGGACTGTCCGTCGAGCGGGTCTACACCACCGCTGGTTCGCACCCCTACGACGAGGTCGACTGGGAACGCCGCGACATCGTCATGACCAACTGGCGCGACGGCTCGATCAACTTCGAACAGCGTGGCGTCGAGTTCCCGACCTCGTGGTCGGTCAACGCCGCCAACATCGTCACCACCAAGTACTTCCGCGGTGCCGTCGGTACCGACCAGCGCGAGTGGTCGCTCAAGCAGTTGATCGACCGCGTGGTCACCAAGTATCGGGTCGCCGGCGAGGAGTACGGCTACTTCAAGTCCGCAGACGACGCCGAGATCTTCAGCCACGAGCTCACCTGGATGCTGCTGCACCAGGTCTTCAGCTTCAATTCCCCGGTCTGGTTCAACGTCGGCACGAGCTCGCCGCAGCAGGTCAGCGCCTGCTTCATCCTCGCCGTCGACGACACGATGGATTCGATCCTGAACTGGTACCGCGAAGAGGGACTGATCTTCAAGGGTGGCTCCGGGGCCGGCCTCAACCTCTCTCGGATCCGTTCGTCGAAGGAGCTGCTGTCCTCCGGTGGCACGGCGTCCGGCCCGGTCAGCTTCATGCGGGGCGCGGATGCCTCGGCCGGCACCATCAAGTCCGGTGGCGCCACCCGGCGCGCGGCCAAGATGGTCGTGCTGGACAG
>CAZZZW010000542.1:0-2062 GCA_964658795.1 Phormidium nigroviride PCC 7112 | reverse complement strand
CGTACCTCGGATCCGGCCGACACGGTCAGCCTGCGGCTGGTGCTGGACGCGATCGACGCCTCGTTCCGGGAGGCGTTCGTGCTGACCCAGATCCTCGGGCTGTCCTACCCCGAGGCCGCGGATGTGATCGGGTGCCCGGTCGGCACCATCCGGTCCCGGGTGTCCCGGGCCCGCGAGGCGCTGGTCAGCGGGCTGGGTGAACGGCGCCGGGAGCAGTCGGGCTGACCCGCTTCCGGTAGTCACCGTGCGCCACGTGTTCGGCGTAGAAGGAGCAGAACGGCACGGTACCGGCGATCATCACCAGGCCGAGCTTGAGCCACGGCCACCGGATCCGGATGCCGAAGTCGAGCGCGGCGACCAGGTAGACCATGAACAAGAAGCCGTGCGCGGTGCCGATGATCGACTCCGGCGTCTTGTTGTGACCCCAGATCTGGATCGGGATAGCCACGAAGACCAGCAGCACCAGCAGTACGCCGGTGACGAATGCCATGATCCGATAACGCAGAAATGCTCCAGCCAGGTTCACGCGGGTCCTTCCGAATCGCTGTGCAGTGCCCGCAGGTAGGAGTTGAACCGGACCTGCTCGCTGTCGGTGGCGGCCTGGGCGGCCGGTGGCACGTAGGCACGGTAACCGCTCGGCTGATCGGACCGGCTGCCGCTCTCAGCCGGCTGCCGGTCGGCCTCCTCCGTACCGTCGGTGCGCAGGTAGTCCAGCACGACCCGGGCCCACATGACCGCGGCGAAACCGCAGAAGGCCCACCACTGGAAGGCGTAGGCGTAGTACCGGATGTCGCCGTGGTGCCGGTGCGCGACGTGCCACTGCCAGCGGCCCAGGTAGAACATCGTGATGATCGCGGCCACGGTGAAGACGTGCAGCACCCACCACTTGGGGTGCAGCAGGCTCATCGGGCTGCGCTTCACCCTGGAAACGGTACGTCCTGTGGCTGTGTCCGGTCCCGGCGGATCAGGTCGGGCCGAGGTAGCTCCACCGGCCGTCGACCCGGATGAACCGGCTGTTCTCCGTCAGCGTGCCCCTCTCCCCGGTACTCGAGGCGGCTGGGGATCGAGCCGGGGACGGCTGCGGGCCGGTAGCGGACGGCAGCACGGTGAAGCGCGCGACGAACTCGACCGTGCCCTGGTCGTCGAGCAGGCCGCCAGCGCTCGATCCCGTGATGAACAAGCCGGTCCAGCGCACCGTCGGATCGATCAGCTGACCGGCCGGCCGGGTCGAGAGCTGACCGGTCCGCATGAGGAAATCCTCGTCGCCGACGGCGAAGGCGGAGTACCGGGCACGCATCAACGTGGTCGCGGTCGGCGGCTCGGCCTCGCCCCGGTGATACCGGCCGCAACACTCGTCGTAGGGCTCACCGAACCCGCAGGGGCAACTGTCCACCGGCCCATTCTGCTGGCTGGGTGAGCCCCGGCCGCCAGCCGCCCGCGGATGAACCCGTCGCCACCGAGACAGAGCGGGTCAGACCGATGCTGAGCAAACTTGGCATGATGGGGGCATGGCACTCATTCGCAGACTGGCCCGCCCGATGCTCGCCGCGACCTTCATCTACGGGGGGATCGACACCCTGCGCAATCCGGGGCCGAAGGTGAAACTGGCCGAGGACACGGTGGGCCCCGTGGTCAACGCCGTCCCGCAGCTGTCCAATGCCGAGCAGGTCGTCAAGCTCGACGCCGCGGTCAAGGTCGCGGCCGGTGTCGCCCTGGCGCTGGGCAAGTTCCCGCGGCTGTCGTCGGCGGCCCTCGTGGCCAGCCTGATCCCGACCACCTACTCCGGCCACCCGTTCTGGCAGGAGTCGGACCCGGTCAAGCGCAAGCAGCAGCTACTGCACTTTCTGAAGAACACCTCGATGCTCGGTGGCCTGCTGCTGGCCGCGGTCGACACCGCCGGCAAGCCGTCGCTGGCCTGGCGGGCCCAGCACGCGCCGCACGCGATCAGCCACGCCGCCTCAGACCTGCGCCGCGACGCCGAATTGGCCTTGCACGACAAGGTGAACTCGCTGCACGACGTCACCGACTCGGTCCGGGACCGGCTCCCGGTCTGATCGACCCG
>CAZZZW010000541.1:0-2065 GCA_964658795.1 Phormidium nigroviride PCC 7112 | reverse complement strand
GAGGCCGGGATCGAGGCCGGTCGTCCGCATCGGATCACCGTCATCCGGTTCGACGAGCAGGTCGCCGCCGAACCGGCCACGGACCGGGCCGGCGTGGCCCTGGTCGCGGTGGCCCCGGGCGAGGGTCTGGCCGACCTGTTCGCCGCCGAGGGGGTGACCGTGGTCGACGGCGGCCCGACCGACAACCCGGCCACGGTTGAGGTACTCGACGGCATCCTGGCCACCGGCGCGTCGCGGGTCATCCTGCTGCCGAACGCCTCGGCGGTCGGTGGGGTGGCCGAGCTGGCCGCGCAACAGGCGCGGGATCAGGGCATCGTGGTGTCGATCGTGCCGACCAAGTCGCCGGTACAGGGACTGGCTGCGGTCGCCGTGCACGATGACCAGCGCCGGTTCGAGGACAACGTGATCGCCTTGGCCGAAGCCGCGGCGGCGACCCGGTTCGCCGAGGTCACCATCGCGGTTCGGGAGTCCATCACCTACGCCGGACGGTGCGCCGCCGGTGACGTACTCGGGCTGATCGACGGGGAGGTGGTCGAGATCGGTGGCGATGTGGCCGAGATGGGGATCAACCTCATCGGACGGTTGGTGGCCGCCGGAGGTGAGCTGGTGACCGTACTGTCCGGCTCGGCCGAGGGGGCCGGCCCAGCGGCCGAGCGGATCGTCGAGCACGTTCGGTCCCGGATGCCGTTCATCGAGGTGAACACCTACGTCGGCGGGCAGCCGCACTATCCACTGCTCATCGGAGTCGAGTGACGAAGTCGCGTCGCGGAGCTGACTTGTCCACAGGGTGCCGAACCCCGCCGGCCGGTTCTGGCAGAGTGATTGCATGGCCGTCCGCTCCACCAAGCTCGTCGATGTCGTCGGCGACCGGACGGCTAAGGCGATCGACAAGGGCCTCGGGCTGGAGACGGTCGGCGAATTCATCCGGCACTACCCACGGCGGATGAGCAAACGCGGCGAGCTGACCGACCTCTCCGAACTGGTCGAGGACGACGAGGTCACCGTACAAGCCGAGATCGAGGCGGCCAGCTCCCGCCGGATTCCCGGTCGCAAGCTGACCATCCTCGAGGTGACGATCCGGTCCGGCAAGCACAAGGCCAGCCTGAGCTTCTTCAACCAGGCCTGGCGTGAGCGCGAGCTGCGCCCCGGCCGGCACGGCATGTTCGCCGGCAAGGTGAGCCGGTTCCGCAACCGGATGCAGCTCAACCAGCCCGACTACCTGCTCTTCGACGAGGCCGACGAACTGCACGAGGCCGACTTCGCCAACGCCATGATCCCGACCTACCCCGCGGCGGCCGGTCTGCCGTCCTGGGTCATCGCGCGGTCGATGGAGCAGGTACTGGCCATGCTGGACCAGGTGCCCGAGACGCTGCCGGCTGAGGTGCGCGCCGCTCGCGGGCTGATGGGGCTGGACGAGGCCCTGCGCCAGATCCACCGGCCGGACAGCATGACCAGCTGGAATCAGGCGATCCAACGGCTGAAGTTCGACGAGGCGTTCGGCGTGCAGTTGGTGTTGGCCCAACGGCGACACGAAATCTCGGCCAACCCGGCGGTGGCTCGACCACGTCGGGCCCTCGGCCTGGTCGACGCGTTCGCCGACCGGCTGCCGTTCACCTTCACCGGAGAACAGGTCGAGATCGCCGACATCATCGAGCACGAACTGGCCGGCGTGCACCCGATGCACCGACTGCTGCAGGGCGAGGTCGGCTCGGGCAAGACGGTCGTCGCGCTGCGGGCCATGCTTCAGGTGGTCGACGCCGGAGCCCAGGCCGCGCTGCTGGCCCCGACCGAGGTGTTGGCGGCCCAGCACGCGGTGACCATCAATGAACTGCTGGGTGAGCTGGCTCAGGCCGGCACCCTGGGCGGGGCGGACAACGGTACCCGGGTGGTGCTGCTAACCGGCTCGATGTCAGCTCCGGCTCGGAAGAAGGCGCTGCTCGAGGCCGCTTCGGGCGAGGCCGGCATCGTGATCGGTACGCACGCGCTGATCCAGGACACCGTGCAGTTCGCCGAGCTCGGGCTGGTGGTGGTGGACGAACAACACCGTTTCGGTGTCGAACAGCGC
>CAZZZW010000540.1:0-2083 GCA_964658795.1 Phormidium nigroviride PCC 7112 | reverse complement strand
GCTCCTCACAGATTGGTGGGTAGACGCCGGACTTCGGCTGTACCACTCACGCCAGGCCCCGGTTTGGACCTGCCTCCAACCTAGCGAGGAACCGACTCCCGCGACAGTGCGGGTGGCTCAGTGTTTACCGGGCCATCGGCGGGTTCGGTCTCGAGCGCGGCGTCCGGTCCGTCGGTGACCGGACGCACCGCGACCTGAGCCCGTCGTTCACGCAATCGGCGCAGGGTCAGCTCACCGAGCAGGGCCGCCACGGCGCAGGCGATCGCGCCGAGGGCGATGCCGGCCCGACCGCCCAGGCCCTCGCTGACCGCGCCGGCGATCGGGCCGCCGATCGGCGTGGAACCGAGGAATGCCACCGCCCACAGCGCCATCACCCGGCCCCGCATCTGCGGGCTCGCCTCCAGCTGCAGGGTGGTGTTGCCCTTGGACAGGAAGCCGACGCTGGCCGCACCCACCCCGAGCAGGGCGACGAGTTCGAGCCAGAAGGTCGGGGCCAGCGCGGCCCCGGCCAGCACGACGGCGAAGACGGCCGCCGAGTTGATCATCGACCGGATTCCGGTGCGCCCTCTGGCCGCGACGTAGAGACCACCGATGACCGCGCCGACGCCCATCGCCGAGGTCATGAAGCCGTAGGTCGCGGCCTGTCCGGCGAAGGTGTGTTTGGCCAGCACCGGCAGGGTGACCTGGAATTCATAGGCCAGACAACCGACCAGCGCCATCATCAGCAGCGGCACGGCCAGGCGCGGGTTGTGCCGGACGTAGCTGAATCCCTCGCGCAGTTGTCCACTGGCCCGCACCGTCGGCTTGGACGGGTTCAGGGTGCTCTTGTCCAGCGTGATCAGGGAGCTCACCACCGCCACGAAGCTGATGGCGTTGAGCAGGAAGCAGATTCCCAGTCCGCCGAGGGTGATGATGATGCCGGCCACGGCCGGTCCGACGGCGCGGGCGGCGTTGGCCAGCACCGAGTTCAGGCTGACCGCGTTGCGCAGGTGATCGGCTCCGACCATCTCGAGCACGAAGGATTGCCGAGCCGGGTTCTCGAAGCAGTTGTTCAGGCCGAGCAGGAAGGCCAGCAGGTAGACGTGCCAGAGCTGGACCGTGTGGGTGATCGTCAACAGGCCGAGAATCATGGCCAGAACGCCCATCATGGACTGCAGACCGATCATCAGCTTGCGCTTGTCCAATCGATCGGCCACGACCCCGCCGTACGGACCGAGCAACAGCACCGGCAAGGTCTGCAGGGCGACCACGACCCCCAGATCGGTCGCCGAACCGGTCAGTTGGAGCACCAGCCAGGACTGGGCCACCGTCTGCATCCAGGTGCCGATCAGCGAGATGGCCTGGCCGCGGAAATACTTACGGTAGTTGGGGTTCTCCAGGGAGGCGAAGGTCTGCCGACCTAACGTCCGGATCGGGGTCATGCCGAAACCTTTCGGGTGGTACTGAGCATGTGTTCGGCCAGTTCTTCCAAGGCCGGCAACGCCTTGCGCAACTCATCGGCATAGCCGGGCGAGAGAGCTGCCAGCTGCCCGGCGATCAGGTCGCCCCGGCGCTTGCGCAGCTTCAGGTGCAGGTTCTTGCCGGCGGCCGTCGGCTGCACGGTCACCGCGCGCCGATCCAGCTCGCCCGGCGTCCGGACGATCAGGCCGGCCGTCTCGAGCTTGCCGACCACCCGCGACAGCATGGTCGGGTTCAGCCCTTCGAACTCGGCCAATTCGCTCATGCCGGCCGACTTGAGCCGGACGATGGTGCCGAGCACCGAGAGCTGCGTCCTGGTGTAGCCGACGTCGGCCGAGGTCCGGTCGACCGATCGGCTGATCCGGGCCAGCGCGATCCGCAGCCGGGCCGCCTCGTCCCCGGAGAAGCTGATGTGTGGTGCCACGCGCGTCGGTCCTCATCGGTCGCAGTTTAATTGCCTATCGGCAAGCATATACCCTGCTCGGACCGCTCGCCGCCCCGTTCGTGCTGGCTACCGCCGCCGACTGTGCAGACGAGTGGTCAGTTCGCTCCTCGAGTGGCCGTTTCTGAGCGCCCACTGGCGGGCTGAACTGACCACTCGACTGGCCGGGGAGCTGGGTCGGCC
>CAZZZW010000539.1:0-2094 GCA_964658795.1 Phormidium nigroviride PCC 7112 | reverse complement strand
GCCGATTGGAGCAGCCGGATGGTCAGAATTCAGTTCGCGGAGTTGTACGCCTCGACGATGCTGCTCGGAATGCGGCCTCGCTCGGACACCTTGTGTCCGTTCTTGCGGGCCCATTCGCGAATGGCCTGCGTCTGCTCGCGGTCAATACGGGCACTGCCCCGGGCCGGCCGCGACGGCGTGCCGGGACGAGTGGTCCCGCGAGACGCCCGACGGGCGTGACCGACATACGGGGCCAGCGCCTCGCGCAATTTATTGGCATTGTCGGTCGAAAGGTCGATCTCGTATCCAGAGCCGTCGAGGCCGAAGCTGACCGTTTCGGTGGCGGTACCGCCGTCGAGGTCGTCGACGAGTAGAACCTGGATTTTCTGAGCCATGGTGCGTCCAATCTGGTGAGAAAGCTCTTTGCGGCAGCAAGAGTGACTGGGTGGGTGCGGTCGATAACGTGCATGGATATTAAACCCCGAGCACACCCATTACGCGAGCCAAGACGCAGAACTCGGCGCGTTGCGAATTATGAGAGAGGTTTCAGGAGCGGGAAAAGGATGGTCTCCCGAATACCCCGTCCGGTGAACAGGCCCATCAACCGGTCGACCCCGAGACCCATGCCACCGGCCGGGGGCATGCCGTACTCCTGCGCGACCAAGAATTCCTCGTCCAGTTCCATGGCCTCCGGATCACCGGCTGCCGCGGCCAGGGATTGAGCCGTGAGCAGGCGTCGCTGTTCCACCGGATCAGCCAATTCCGAATAGCCGGGCGCGATTTCGACCCCGCCGATGATGAGATCCCAGGCCTCGGCCAGGCGTGGATCGGTGCGACTGGCCCGGGCCAGCGGTCGGACCGAGCGCGGATAGTCGCAGACGTAGGTCGGCTGAATAAGCGTGTGCTCGATCAGCTTCTCGTAAATCTCGAGAACTATCTCACCGGCGTCCCAGCCGGGCTTGGTCGCGACATTTCGTGACTGGGCGTGCCTGAGCATCTGGTCGGCGTCGACGTCGGGCGTGATCTCGGCGCCGAGTTCGGCCGAGACCAAATCGTAGATCGAGGCCCAACGCCACTCGGCGGTCAAGTCGATTTCGACGCCGTCGCTCGTTCGTGGTGATTCCACGCCGATGGCCCGGGCGGCGTCCAGGATCAGCGCTCGGGTCCAGTCAGCGACGGAGTGATAATCGCCGTAGGCCTCATAAGCCTCGAGCATGGTGAATTCAGCGGAATGGGTGGAGTCGATTCCCTCGTTACGGAAGGTCTTGCCTATTTCGAATACACGATCGATTCCACCGACTAGTGCGCGCTTCAGGTACAACTCGGTGGCAATCCGCAGCGACATGGGCTGGTCGAAGGCATTCAAGTGGGTGTGGAATGGCCGCGCAGCCGCGCCACCGTGCACCGATTGCAGTATCGGCGTCTCCACCTCGATGAATCCCATTCCGTTCAGGGTGGTGCGCAACGAGGCCAGCACCTGGGCGCGCATCAGCACCATTCGGCGCGCTTCCGGCCGCACGATCAGATCGACATAGCGCTGCCGGACCCGGCTCTCCTCGCTCATCGGGCGGTGCGCGACCGGCAACGGCCGCAACGCCTTGACCGTCATCCGCCAGGAATCGGCCAGAACCGACAGCTCGCCACGGCGGGACGAGATCACCTCGCCGGTCACCTGTACCTGATCGCCGAGATCCACATCGGCCTTCCAGTTGGCCAGCGACTCCGGCCCGATCTTGTCCAGGGAGAGCATCGCCTGCAACTCCACGCCGTTCTCCCGCAGCGTGGCGAAACAGAGCTTGCCGGTATTCCGAACGAAGATCACCCGTCCCGTGACACTGACCGTCTGCCCGGTCTCGGTGTCGGCCGGCAACTCGGGATAGGCCTGCCGGATCTGGGCCAGGGTGTGCGTCCGGGGCACGGTCACCGGGAACGGCGCCCGCTCCGGGTCGGTGATCAGCCGGTCGTACTTCTCCCGCCGGATCCGGAGCTGTTCGGGCAGGTCGTCGTCGTCAGCTGGGGGTTCAGGCACCGAGTTCACCCCTGCAACTCTATCGGCGCGCGGTGCAGCAATTTTCACGGCGCTGAGGCCCGATAGCTGGCGCTGAGACCTGATAA
>CAZZZW010000538.1:0-2100 GCA_964658795.1 Phormidium nigroviride PCC 7112 | reverse complement strand
GGCGGCCGCCCATCCGAACGTCCGCTCGGCAGGCGGCCGCACGCGCGGTCGGCATAGAACAATGTGCAATACCGCAGCTATATTTTCGCTCGTCAAAGTGCGCGTCTAAATGGTGCAGTCGCCGTACTTTTGAACAGCTGTCCATCCGATACTTGATCGGGCAAAGATCTTCGCGCCGCGAATGTGGCGGCCGCGTAGTCAATTTCCGTCCGGCCCGGACCGTCCGTGCGGCCGCCGGGTGCGCCGATCCGCGTGGCCTCCTGCCGACCGCGCTGCGCGCTGCGGTGGCGCCTGGACCAACAGCCACGGGGTAGATGCTGGGTCAGGCACTCCCAACCGTTGCATCCGTCGATTGCACAATCACGATGACCACACATCGAATTGATGCCGACACCGCGTTGTTTAATTCCGCTAATTGGTTGCCTTATGTTGGTAATACCTCTACGTTCTAATAGTCCGTGTAAGTCGTTCGTGGGGGAGAAATGAAGTTTCAGCTGCTTGGTCCGATTCGAGCAGATGACGGTGGGGTGGCCGTCGAACTTCGAGGAAGTAAACAACGCACGGTGCTGGCCACAATGCTGTTGGCGAGGGGCCGGGCCGTCTCGGACGAGCAGCTGGGTGACCGGCTGTGGGGTGAGCGGCCGCCGACCACAGCGAGTGCTCAGATCTATACCTACCTGTCGCGGCTGCGGAAGTCATTCGGCAGCACGCTGACGATCTCCCGGCTCAGCACCGGCTACCAGATGTCGATCGACCATCTCGACCTCGATCTGACCGAGTTCGACAAGCTCGCGACCGCTGGGGCCGCGGCGTTGGCCGAGGCCCGGTATACCGACGCCGCCTCCCAGTTGCGGCGGGCCTTGTCACTGTGGCAGGGCGAGGCACTGGCCGGCGCGACCGAACACCTGATCGACACCGAGCGGCCTCGGCTCGAGGAGCTTCGCCTGTCGGCGCTGGAATCGCGGATCGAGGCCGACCTCGCCCTCGGCCGCCACCAACAGATCACCGCCGAGCTGACTGGCCTGGTCGGCAGCCATCCCTTGCGCGAGCGGCTGCGGGCCCAGCTCATGACTGCGTTGGTGCGGTGTGACCGGCAAGCCGATGCGACCAAGAGCTTCCACGAGGGCCGGCGACTGCTGCGCGACGAGTACGGGGTGGAGCCCGGGTCGGCGCTGAAGACCACCTATCAGGACATGCTGACCGGGGTCCTGGCCATGCCGCGAGCCCGGACCGATTCTCGGGGCGCCGTGACCCTGGCGATGCTGCCGCGCAACCTGCCCGACTTCGTCGGCCGCCGGGATGAGCGTTCCATCATCGCCACGGCGTTGGCCACCAAACGCGACCGCCCGATCGTGATCACCGGCCCACTGGGTATCGGCAAGACGGCGCTGGCGGTCAATGCGGCCCACGCCTACGCCGACCAGTTCCCAGATGCCCAGCTCTACGCCGAGATGCACACGCCATCGGGCCAGCCGGTGTCACTCGAGGCGATCGTCGGACGGTTCCTGCAGGCGCTGGGCATACCCGGCGATTCGCTGCCGACCGGGTTGGCCGCTCGGGTCGAGCTCTACCGGGGCCTGGTCGAGACCCGGCGGGTGCTGGTCGTGGCCGATGACGTCGAGACGATCGAACAAGCCGAGTGCCTGGTGCCGCCAGGGCCGTTGAGCGCCGCCATCGTCACCACCCAGAACCGTGAGGCGGTGCCGGCCCAGGCCCAGGTGATCGCCCTGGAGTTGCTCGACCGGGCCGAATCGATGGAGCTGCTGACCAACATCGTCGGCGAGGTCCGGATGGTCGCCGAACGCTCGGCCGTCACGAAGGTGGTCGACTGCTGCGGCGGCCTGCCGTTGGCGTTGCGCATTCTGGGTAGCCGGTTCGTCCGCAGCCGCCGGTTCAATGTGGTCGACCTGGCCGAGCGGCTCAACTACGCCTGACGCATTTCCAGGTCCGGCTCGGTCGGGCTCTGGAACGTCAGTTCACCGCAAACCACAACCGCCCCGCCGTGGATTCGGCGGGGCGGTCTTCGCGTGCGCGACTCAGCCGGCGAACCCGCTCAGGTCACCGTGCCGGACGAGACCGGCGATGCGCTCGATGTCCGAG
>CAZZZW010000537.1:0-2109 GCA_964658795.1 Phormidium nigroviride PCC 7112 | reverse complement strand
TGAAGCCGGTGGGCACCGGAGGTGGGGATCAGGACTTGACCAGGCGGGCGATCGCGGCCGATGCTTCCTTGATCTTGGTGTCGGCTTCGGCGCCGCCGGCCGCGATCGCGTGGCTCACGCAGTGGCTCAGGTGTTCATCGAGCAGGCCGAGTGCGACCGACTCCAGGGCCCGGGTGGCCGCCGACACCTGGGTCAGCACGTCGATGCAGTAGGTGTCGTTCTCGACCATGCGCTGCAAGCCTCGGATCTGGCCCTCGATCCGGCGCAGTCGCTTGAGGTGGGCTTGCTTGGTCTCGGAGTAACCCGGGAGTTGATCCTGCACGGCCGTCCTCCAGTCGCAGCGTGTGCCCATACCCGGTAGGGGTACCACTCCAGCGTAGACCGGCGCCGGCGTATTCGCCACCGCCAAGGCAGCTCACGCCGTCTGAGTGCGGGTAAGGTAGGAGGTGTCGAGGGCGAGTTGAGTCGGCTCTTGCCGGTTGGGTCTTCGAAGGACATCACCAGGCCCGTTCGGGCCGGACCGGATCCCATCATGGCATCACCGCAGACCCCATCCACCGCCCGCATCACCTTCCGTCGCCCGCTGAGCTCGGTCGGGTTCATCGACGGCGCCTGGTGGCCGACCAGCCGTGATCTCGAACGAGAATTGCCCGATCTGATCAGGGCAATGTCTGACGAGGGCATCGACATCCGTCGGGTCGCCTATAACCGCACCTGGTGGCAGCCGGCGCCCAATCGTCTGCACGTCGGCGGTCAGGTCATTCGTCTGGGTGGTTTCGAGCACCAGGACGAGTTGCTGATCGGCCTGGTCGACGAGTCCCGGACTTTCCGGCGTGATTTCCTGGTGATCGACCCGAAGACGGATAGTGCCCAGGCCGAGGTGGCGCTGAAACTGGCCGCCGAATCGGGTTGCACCGATCGTCCCGCGGCGTTGATGGACGAGGCCCGCCGCCAGAGCGGTCGTACCCTGCACGCCGTACGTTCGAACTGATGAGCCCGGTTCGGCTACGTCTTCCTCCCGCAGCCGAACCGGCGTCCTATCGGCCCTTCGGCTTCGGCTGACTCGTCAGGATCGAATCGACCGTGGCGATCGCCGCCTTGGGCTGCTTGGGTTTGCGAACCTCGCGGCCACCCTTGTTCTTACCGGACATGGCATATCTCCCTGTTGTCGGGTCAAGCGGTTCAGGTGTGGGCGGCCTTCGGCTGCGGGCTCAGGCCGTGCAGGGTGGGGGTACCGCGTCGATCGACATAGCAGCCGACGGCCGAACCGCTCTCGACCATGCGCTGGGTGCAGGAGGCGACGAGTTCACGGCTCGCGCCGAACATGCGGGCGAAGTCGGAGATGGTGGTCTGGTCCTGGGCCCGACGGCCGGCCAGGACGCCGAGCATGCGGTTTTCGAGATCGGTGGGCACGGTGGCGTCCTCTGCTGACGAGTTCGCGCTCGGCAACGCCGAGTGCGGGTCCAGGCGTACCGCCGGTCTCTCAGAGAGAAAGGGGAAATGCGCGCTGCGGCTTGATCGTCCGGGGTTCCCCTCGATCGCCAAAGCTTAGGTGCAACCTCCTTGACCGTAACACGGATCAGGGCCGGCGGACCCGAACCGGCGGTCCGGTAATCGGGCAGCGGCCGGGCGATCACACGTGGCACAATGATCGGGTTGTCGTCAGTCAGGCGGCACGGGCTAGGGGGTGAATGGTCTCGACTTCGGACGTCGAGATGTGGGGAAGCGGGCCGAGGACCGCATTGCTGACCTCGTTAAAAAAGCGATGCAAAACAAAATAAGCGCCGATTCCAATCGCGCTGACTTCGTTCTCGCTGCCTAATCAGCGATAACGGGTCTGTCAGCCCGGGGTCGTCACCGGCCCGGTCGCTGGCATCAGCTAGGTGACTCACCGTCCGGCTCGGTCGCGGGGCAGGACGGGACAACTCACAGCGACTGGGCCTGTCACACCGACTCGTGTGCATGATCGGTGAGGCCGAGTAGAGGCGAAGCACACTGCGCCCGGAGAAGACCCATCAAAGCGACGAAGGACCCGGGTTCGATTCCCGGCACCTCCACAACACAGGGTGTAATCACACCCTGGGCAACGGAATGGACGCGGTACCCGTG
>CAZZZW010000536.1:0-2123 GCA_964658795.1 Phormidium nigroviride PCC 7112 | reverse complement strand
GGCGGATCCAGCTCACCGCGACGCCGGCCACCAATAGCAGCAAAGCCACCGTCAGCAGCCCGGAGTGTGGTGGCGGGTTGCCGGTCTGGGCGTGCCCGATCGACAACACCGGCCGGACGATGATCAGCACGCCGGAGCTGCTGGCCAGGCCAGCCCAGATGACCAGCAGCTTGTCCCGCGACCACAGCCCGGCGGCGAAGCGCAGCAGGGCCGGGCCGCCGCGGTAGCGGGCCCACAACAGCACCCCGATTGCGAATGCGGCCAGCAGGATTGAGCTGACCACCGGTGCCGGCCGGCTCAGCAGTGCGGCCAGGAACACCGCGTAGTGCAGGAACAGGGTGGCTCGGATGAAGACGTTGTGCAGGTTGATCCGGGTCTGTTTGATCGACGGGTCCATCCGGCCGACGGCCAGAAAGCCTTGCAGCGATTTACCGATCCGCATACGGCGGAAATGGGCCCGGGCCAGTTCGTGCTGGGCCACGGCGTCGTTCGGGTCGAGCCGGAGCGCGTCCTCGAACGAGGCGACCGCCGCCTTGGACCGGCCGCTGGCCAACGCGATCTGGCCGACCAGTTCGTGCGTCCTGGGCTCGTCCGGCGCCAGCTCGCGGGCCTTCTCCGCCGCCGCGCGGGAGTGGTCGGTGACGGCCTCGGCCCACAGATCGGCGCACCCGACCATGTAATGCGTCTGCCAGATATGGGGATTCACCGCGACGCTGTGCCGGGCCAGATTCTGCGCGTCCCAGTTGCGATCGAGTTGGTGCATCGCCAGCGCCTGCAGCCGCAGCGGCCAGTCGTCGTACGGGTTGAGCCCGGCCGCCCGCTGGGACAGTCGGAGCGACTCGTCCGGGCGGGCCAGCTTGAGCAGGGCCTGAGCGGCGACGCACAGGGCCATCGGGTCATCCGGTTCACTGGCGAGGTAGGGCGTCAGCAGTTGCATCGCGGCCGCCGGGCTGGCGTCGACCAGCACCAGCGCCCGCTGGACGACGCCGCCGGGCGTGCTCACAGACGCCCGGACTTCTTCAGATAGCCCCGCAAATCCTTGTACGTGCCGTCGTCCTCGCCGAAGGTGACCAGGTTGCGGGCGGTCTCCAGCCAAGGCCCGATCGAGGGCTGGATGTCGGACAATGCGTGTTCCAGGTCGGGCATCCCGATCGGCCGGGGCTCACCAGATTGCACACTGTCCATAAGGGCATTCTCGGCTGCGAGCTCGCAGACGTAGGAGATGTCGGCCCCGGACAGGCCGTCCGAACGCTTGGCCAGTCGCTTGGAGTCGATGCCGGCGATCGGCCGGTGCTGCAGGTGGTGACGGAAGATCGCCTCCCGGGCCTCCTCATCCGGCGGCAGGATCAGCACGGTGCGGTCGAACCGGCCCGGCCGGCGCAGAGCCGGATCGACGTCCCAGGGCTGATTGGTCGCGGCGAGCACGAAGACACCGTCGTTGTCCTGTTCGACGCCGTCGAGTTCGGTCAGCAATTGATTGATGGTTCCGCGCAGCGCGCTGTTGCGGGTCTGGGACCGGCGCTGGCCGAGGGCGTCGATCTCGTCGAAGAACAGCACGCACGGTGCGGCTCGACGGGCCGCCAGGAACAGCTCGCGGACGTTGCGTTCGCTGTTGCCCATCATCTGGTCGAGGATGTCGGTGATCTGGACGCTGATGAAGCCGGCCTGCAGCTCGCCGGCCAGGGCCCGGGCCAGATAGGTCTTGCCGCAGCCGGGCGGGCCGTACATGAGCAGTCCGCCACGCAGGCTCTTGCGATACATCCGGCGCAGTTCCGGATTGCGCAGCGGGGCCAGGAAGCTGGCCTCCAGTCGCGCCTTGGCCTGGGTCATGCCGCCCACCGAGGCCAGTGTGAGCCGCGGCCGTTCCAGGTCGAAGACCGCGTCACCGTGCGGGCCGTCCGGCTGGCCGGACTCGTCAGCGCCCGGATCCCCTACGAACATGGGGGGAACCGAAAGCCCGAGCTGTTCCTCGGCCGCGGACCAGTCGAACCGCATCGGCTCGGCCGGTTCCTCGGGTGCCGGGCGCGGGGCGTCATTGGAAGCCTGCTCGTCGACGGCCGGCTCGGTCTCGTTCGCAGCGCCGGTCTCGCCCGGCTGGGAGGACGTCTCGCCCGGTCGCGAGG
>CAZZZW010000535.1:0-2128 GCA_964658795.1 Phormidium nigroviride PCC 7112 | reverse complement strand
GTTGTCTATTGCGCGGAGGATGAAAGCGTCCCCGGCTCCAACTCGCTCGCTTACACGGTCAGCGACAAGCATCTGCTCGTGCCGACATTGGGCGAACGGATGAAGGCGGCGAACCCCGCCAGCCGCGTCGTCTCGGTCGCGGGTAAGGATCGCGCGGCAGTGATGATGGGCGGCCACAAGGTCGACGAGCTGTGGTGGTGGGACGGCAAGGCGTTCGTCTCCTATGCCGGGCGCGCGACGCCGCCGGTCGTCGCGCGCTGCTGATCAGCCTGATCGGGCTGGGCGTCACCGCGCTCGTCCAAGCGATCGTGGTGATCATGTCCGGGTCGGTCGCGCTGCTGGGTGACACCCTGCACAACGTGGCCGACGCCCTGACCGCGCTGCCGCTGCTGGCGGCGTTCAGTCTGGCGAAACGACAGCCGACCAAGCGTTACACCTACGGTTACGGTCGGGCCGAAGACCTGGCCGGGCTGTTCGTCATAGCCATGATCGGTCTGTCCTCGATCCTGGCCGGCTACGAGGCGATCCGTCGGCTCATCAGCCCCGAGCCGGTGCATTACCTGGCAGTGGTGGCCGGCGCGGCCGTGATCGGCTTTCTCGGCAACGAGTTCGTGGCCCGCTACCGGATCCGGGTCGGCCGGCAGATCGGCTCAGCGGCCCTGGTCGCCGACGGATTGCACGCCCGGACCGACGGTTTCACCAGCCTGGCCGTGTTACTGGGTGCGGGCGGTGTGGCGCTCGGCTGGAACTGGGCCGATCCGATCGTCGGCCTGCTCATCACCGTGGCGATCCTCGGCGTGCTCCGGTCGGCGATCGCCCAGGTCGGCGCCCGGTTGATGGACGCGGTCGATCCGCAGTTGGTCGAACAGGCCGAGAACGCCGTGCTGTCCGTCGACGGCGTGCAGGAAGTGCGAGAGATGCGCATTCGCTGGATCGGCCATACCTTGCGAGCCGAGGCCGACGTGGCCATCGATCCGTCGATCAGCCTGATCGAGGGGCATCAGATCGCCCATCACGCCGAGGAGCATCTGCTGACCGGCGTCCGCCGTCTGACCGCGGCGACGATTCACGTCAGCCCGGCCTAGCCAGTCAGCGAATGCTGCCGGCGAGCCCTTGTCACGGCTCAGAGCTGCTACCTGCGGCAGCTCGGCTGATCGCTACCTCGTCTCCGGCGGGCAGCTTGATTTTTAGCGGCAGTCGCGCCGTCATGAGGCGGGGTAGTCCGGTGCCGAGGGCCAGCGGAGCTGCGGAGTTTCGAGCCGAAATCATGGACCGGAGGGCGGCGGCGACCCGGGTCGGGGCCCACGGTCGCCGCCGTCCCGTTACGGCTTGGTCAGCAAACACCCTGACTTGGTCAGGTCAATCGCGTTCGTCGTGGTCAGACAGGTGTTGAACCAGTAGGTCTCCTGGCCGTAGTTCTGACCCTTCACCACGGTGATCGAACCGTCCGAATTCACCTCGCACGGGTTGTCCAGGGTGCAGGATTGCCCTTGCTCGTTCGAGGTGTTGTTGATGCCGACGATCTGCCCGGTGCTGTTGTCGATGATCGGCGAGCCGGACGTGCCGCCGATGGTCTTGCAACCGCTGTCCGGGAAGAGGTAGCGGATCGAGTCGTGCCAGGTCCAGTCGCCTTCGCGCAGCGTCCCGACGAAGCCGTGCACCGTGCAGGAATACACCGTCTTCCAATAGCTGGACGGGACCGAGATCTTGCGGGTATCCACCGGATGGCTGGCGGAGATCGTCAATGCCGTTGCCCCGTAGGCGGACTTGAGCTGGGCGAAGGTCTTGGTCAGCCGATACAACGTCACGTCGGTTCCGGTCATGGTCGCGTACAGCACCTCGTCGGCCTTGACCGTGCCCAACGTGCCGCCGCTGGCGTTGAGCAGGGTGCCGGTGCGCGAGCTGGCGACGTTGACCAGCACCTGCCCGGCAGCCAGGAAGCCGCCCTCGTAACAGTGACCGTTGGTCAGTAGCATCGCCCGATCGGAATCCTTGGACGTGGGGAACCGGGCCAGGCTGCCCGAGCAGTTGTTCAGGGCGATCGTCGAGGCCAGCGTTGCCGTGGCCTGCACGCGGGGGGCCGCGATCGGGGCCGATGCGTCGGCGGTCGCGATGCCCGCGGTCAGCA
>CAZZZW010000534.1:0-2134 GCA_964658795.1 Phormidium nigroviride PCC 7112 | reverse complement strand
GCGTAGCTCGCCGGAGATTATCCGGCGCAGGAAGGCCTGTTCTGGCTCATCGGCTCGTCCGAACAGATCGGCCACCAACTGCTTGCGCCGGGTCTGTGACCCGGTGCCGGACTGCCCGGCGATCTCGTCGAAGGCGTGCTCGACGTCGGCGATCGTCAGCCCGGTGGTGTCCGACGGTGTCGGCAGACCACGTAGACCGGCCCAGCCGACACCGAGCTGGCGCTGGGTCAGTTCACCGGACAGCCACGACACGACCAGGTGCAGCTCGTCCGGGCCGGCCTCGCGCAGTAGCTGGGCAAGCCGCGCGGTCTTGGCCGAACGGGCTGGGGTCGCGGCCAGTTCGGTCGAGACGACGACCAGGTGAGCGAGCTGCATACTCGCCACACTGCCAGCCGGCACCGACAGCGGTAGCCGTCGGCCGCGGGTCAGGCGATCTGGCGGAGCTGGCCGGTCGCGAGCAGCCCGGAGCTGCCGTGATCGCGATTGCGGCCGGTCTCCTTGGCCGTGTACAGCGCGGCGTCGGCGGCGCGCAGGGTGTCACGCGCAGCCCGGTCCACCCGGCAGGTGGCGACACCGCCGGAGAACGTGATGTCCGGTCGCAGCACCGCCCAACTGTGGCGCAGGCGCTGCAGCGTCACGGCCGCTTCGGCCTCGGTGGTGTTCGGCAGCACGAACGCGAACTCCTCACCGCCGTAGCGGGCGGCGTAGTCGTTCTGCCGCAGGGTGGCCCGGACGACCAGCCCGAACTCGGTCAGCACCGAATCACCGGCCGCGTGTCCGAGGGTGTCGTTCAGCCGCTTGAAATGGTCCAGGTCGACCAGGACGACGGTGTCACCGACGGCGGCCTCGGCCAGGCGTAGGTCCAGATCGCGACGATTGGCCAGGTTGGTCAGGGTGTCCATGTGGGCCAGTTGACGCATGTCCTCGGTCAGCGTCGTCTGACGTTCGATCAGCGCGGCCAGCAGTTCGGCCAGCAACAGCCAGATCACCGTGGCGATCAGCAGTCGGGCGAACAGCGGAGAGGACCAGCCACCCCAGACCGCGACGTAGCAGGCGATCGCGGCGGGCAGGAGCAGCACGCTGGTGCCGGCCCGATGGGTCAGACCGACGTAGGCGAACCAGAGCGTGAACAGTCCGCCCCACACGCTGGCGACGCCGTTAGTGTCCAGGCCGAGGGCGGCCATCGCCGCCCAGGCGAGGATCGGGAACGCCACCGTCGCCTTCCGCGGCAACCGGTGCCAGGGGATCGACGCCGACACCGCCCAGGCCGCCGCAGTCACCAGCGCGACCAGGACGGCGGTGGAGCGCCAAGCCTGCCGCTCCACCACCGGCAGCGTCAGCACGATGACGATGCCGTTGACCAGCAGCATCAGCTGGCCGCCGGCGACCGGATCCCAGGAACGGCCTAGCCGGCTGGTTAGCCGAAGCAAACGGGTATGGAACACGCCGTGGTCAGTACTGCGGCGTGAGTGCTGCAGACGCATCTCACTGGGGGTCACCTTTGGACAGTCGGCCAATCCGGTTACTACGTGAGGTTTTCGTTAGCAAGTAGTCCAAGGAAAATCCGCAGAGTGTCTGGATAATAGGGACAAATGTCCCTCGGTTGAACCTTAACTCGCTCGAGGCGGTGGTTACGCAGCGTGCCGACGCTGCGGGACCCCGGGGTCGAAACCGCTCACACGATCAAGAAGACGATCGCGACCACGACCAGGACCACGGCGAGCGCGATCGAGGCGATCATCGCCGGGTGCCGCCAGATCGAACGTTCCTCGACGTCGGCCTCGAGTTGGGGCTGCGGTGGCTGGAGCTGCAGCGCCAGCCGGTCCATGGTGGTCGCACGCAGGTCGACGAAACCCCAGACCTGTTGAGCGGCCGAGGCCAGCTCGTTCGGCTCGGCCGCGGTTGAGGTGCTGGCGGCCGGGGCGGGTAGCGGCTGAGCCGGCTCGTCGGTGCGAATGGTGCTCGGGCTGATCACCTGCCGGGCCGGCACCGCCAACTCCGGTTCCAGCACGGTGCCGGCGTCAGCCGGCCAGGCGGCGGCGTTCGGGCCGAGCGCGGTGACCAGTTGCTGCGGGGACACCCGGCGTGCGGCCGGATCCTTGGCCACGCCCGCGGCCAGCAGCTCGGTCAGTTC
>CAZZZW010000533.1:352-2169 GCA_964658795.1 Phormidium nigroviride PCC 7112 | reverse complement strand
CGCCGGACCTCGACCGGCCGGAGGGCACCCTGGAGCGGGTGCTCAACGCCATCGACGAGGCCGCCGCCAAGGGGGCGCGCTTCCTGGTCTTCCCCGAGACCTTCGTCCCCTACTACCCCTACTTCTCCTTCGTGCTGCCGCCCGCGCTGCAGGGCGCCGAGCACCTACGCCTCTACGAGCGCGCGGTGGCCGTGCCGTTCGTGGTGGCCGGCACGATCTTCTTCTTCGAGCCGGAACGGCCACCCGCCACGGCGTTCTGCCGGGTGGCCGAGCCCGGGCGCAGACCGTCCAGAAATCGGCTCGGCCGGCGGCGGCGGGCCTGTCCCGGGTTGCGGGCGAGCGCCCACGACAGCATCAGCCGCACGCGGGCGCGGGTGATACCGACGTAGAGCAGGCGGCGTTCCTCGGCCAGCTGCTCGGGAGTGTCGGCGTGCTGGATCGGAATCGTCTGGTCGGTCAGGCCGACCAGGAACACCGCATCCCACTCCAGACCCTTGGCCGAGTGCAACGAGGCCAGCGTGACGCCCTGCACCGTCGGCGCGTGTTGCGAGGCCGCGCGTTGTTCCAGGTCACGGTTGAGGTCGTCGAGTCGGGCCTCGGGCTGCTCGCCGGCGAACTGTTCGGCCAGATTCACCAGGGCGGCCAGCGATTCCCAGCGTTCCCGGGCGGCTCCGCCGGGTGGTGGGTGCTCGGCATTCCAGCCGACCGAGCTGAGCACCTCGGCCACCGACTCGGCCAAGCTGACGCTGCCGTCGTCGGCCCGGGCAGCGCCCCGCAGCAACACCAGCGCCTGGCGGACCTCGGCCCGTTCGAAGAACTTCTCACCGCCACGCAGCACGTACGGGATGCCGACGTCGGACAGGGCCTGTTCATAGACCTCGGACTGGGCGTTGATCCGGAACAGCACCGCGATCTCTGAGGCCGGCGTGCCGTCGGAGATCAGCCGTTTGGCCTGCGAGGCCACCGACGCAGCCTCGGCGACCTCGTCGTCGTACTCGGCGAAGGTCGGTGCCGGGCCGTCCGGGCGCTGACCGATCAGGCGCAGCCGGGCCATCGAATCCGCTTTGGCGATAAGCCTGTTCGCGAGGTCGACGACCTGTGGCGTGGAGCGGTAGTCCCGCTCCAGCCGGACCAGCTGGGCGTCGGGGTAGCGGTCGGCGAAATCCAGCAGGTAGGACGGCCGGGCCCCGGCGAAGGAATAGATGGTCTGGTTGGCGTCCCCGACCACGCACACGTCCTGCCGGTCGCCGAGCCAGCCGTCCAGCAATCGCTGCTGCAGCGGTGAGACGTCCTGGTACTCATCGATCACGAAGTAGCGGTACTGGGCCCGGATCGCCCGCGCCACCTGCGGGATCTCCTCCAGCGCGCCGGCCAGCACCAGCAGCAGGTCGGCGAAGTCGATCTCGTTGTTCCGGCGTTTGGCGTCCTCGTAGCCGGCATAGACCTCGGCCACCCGACTGGCCGGCAACGACATCCCGCGATTGGCTCTGGCCGCGGCGACCGGATAGTCCTCCGGGGACACCAAGGACGACTTGGCCCAATCGATCTCGGAGGCAAGGTCGCGCAGTTCGGTGCGGTCGGTGCGCATTCGCAGTCGGTTCGCCGCCTGGGTGACCCACCGGATCGGCTGTTCGGCCACTGCCGGCATCGGGCCGCCGAGGATCTGCGGGGCGAAGTAGTTGAGCTGACGCAGTGCGGCGGCATGGAAGGTCCGGGCCTGCACCCCGGCGGCCCCCAACGCCCGCAGCCGGGTCCGCAACTCGCCGGCCGCGCGCGCGGTCATCTTCGGCAGCAACGTCAACGAGATGATCGACGGG
>CAZZZW010000533.1:0-342 GCA_964658795.1 Phormidium nigroviride PCC 7112 | reverse complement strand
GCGCGGTGAACGTGACGGCCAGGATGCAGTCCGGCGGTACCGTCTCGGTGGCCACCGCATAGGCTATCCGGTGCGTGATGGCCCGGGTCTTGCCGGTGCCGGCCCCAGCCAGGATGCAGACCGGCCCCCGGACGGCCAGCGCGGCTGCCCGTTGCTCAGGATCGAGGCCGGCAAGGGTGCGCTCGGCCCAGCCTCGCTCGGCCGCCGCTGGCGCCGGTCCGGCGGATCCCGATGTGCTCATGTGTCCATCCTGCCAAGGGGTGCCGACAGAACTGCCAGCGGGAACATCCGACGCCGATAGCCTCGTTAGGTCCAGTGAACCGTCACCGAGCATGTGAGGAC
>CAZZZW010000532.1:0-2195 GCA_964658795.1 Phormidium nigroviride PCC 7112 | reverse complement strand
AGACCGGCGATGCGCTCGATGTCCGAGGCCAGCGGCCGGTCGCCGTCCACGGTCAGCGACTCCGCCCGGATCGTGCGGCGGGCCGATTCCAGGGCCGGACCGAGGCAGGCCGGCCCGCGCAGATCCGCGGCCTGGGTGAGCGCGAGCAGGTGGATCGCCGCAACCCGTTCGGCCAGTTCGACCACGGTTCGGGCATCGCGAGCGGCGATCGTGCCCATGCTCACCTTGTCCTGGTTGTGGGCCTCGGTCGAGCGGGAGAACGACGTCGCCGGCATGGTGTTCTTCAGCGCCTCGGCGGCCAACGAAGACGCTGCGATCTGCATGCCCTTGAAGCCGTGGTGCAGACCTTCCTCCGGATCGCCGGGGGTGAAGGCCGGGATCAGGTTGGGAGTCAGACCGTTGTTGAACTTCTCGTCGACGACGAGTTCGAGCTGCCGGTCCAACAGATCGGCGACGCTGGCGGCCGCGGTCTTGAGCGCATCCATGGCCTGACCGACATGCCCGCCGTAGAAGTTGCCGCCGTTGCGGACAGCCCCGGTCTCGGCGTCGAACAGCGGGTTGTCGTTGGAGGAGTTGATCTCGATGTCGAGCCATTCGCGGGCCCAGCTGATCGTGTCCCGCAGGACCCCGATGACGTGCGGGGCACACCGGATCGAGTAACGGTCCTGGATCGGCTCCTCCAGTTCGCGGAACCCGTCGGCACCCATGCCGACCACGCCGGTCCGGACCATTCCGGAGTCACCGATCAGCGTGGCGATCCGTTCGGCACTGTCCACCGTGCCCCGGTGCGGCTTCTGATCGAACAGGAAGGCGGTGAAGTGATCGGGATTGCCCAGCAGGACACTGCTGGTCAGCGCGGTGCACAGCTCGGCGGCGTGGACCAGCTGGGTGGCGTCGTTGAGGGCCAGCGAGGCGAACGCGGACATGAACGAGGTGCCGTTGACCAGGCCAAGTCCTTCCTTGGCCACCAGCACCAACGGGGTGATGCCACATTCGGCCAACGCATCCTGGGCCGGCCGGCGGACGCCGGCGTGCAGCGCCTCGCCCTCGCCGGTGATCAACGAGGCGACGTAGCTGAGCGGAACCAGGTCACCGCTGGCGCCGACCGAACCCTGCTCCGGGATCAGCGGCAGGATGTCGTGCTCCAGGCAGTCCAGCAAGGTGGTGACGATCTGCGGCCGGACACCGGAGTGACCCCGGGCCAGGCAGTTGGCCCGCACGATCATGGTCGCCCGGGCCACGTCGGCGCCGGCCAGGACCCCGGTGCCGCAACCGAGAAAGCGGATCAGGTTGCGCTGCAGGGCGCCGGCGCGCGCGGCCCCGATCTGGCGGGTGTTGCTGTCACCGAAGCCCGAGGTGACCCCGTAGATCGGAACCCCGGTGTCGATCAGGGCCCGCTTGAGATCGTCGGAGCGCTGCATCCGCAGCTCGGCCTCGGCGGCCAGGCTGAGCCGCACGGCCTGGGGCCGACGGGCGACCCGGACGACGTCGTCCACGGTCATCGAGTGCCCGTCGATGCTCAGATCGATCGTCTCGTCGCCCGGTTCGGTGCCGATGGTGGTCATCGCTGTGGTCGTCATGTGTTCCTAACTCTCGCTCGTCGCGGTCAGCGCCGATGGCACGTCCCGTCCGGTGTTCTGCAACGACCACACGAGTGCGCGGACGCCGGGCCGATCGATTTTTCCGCTGCCGTTACGGGGGATTGCCGCCACCGGCACGATCTGGGTGGGCAGCTTGTACGGGGCCAGCCGAGCCCCGGCGAACTCCCGGAGCTCGAGCACCGTCGGGGCGTCGCCGGCGATCGCGGCCACCACGGTCTGACCCCACTGCTCGTGCGGCAGGTCGACGACGGCCACGTCGCGCACGTCCGGGTGATCGATCAGGACGCGCTCGACCTCGGCCGGTGAGATGTTCTCGCCGCCGCTGATGATCAGATCCTTGATCCGGTCCAGCACATAGACCCGGCCCGCGGTATCGAGCCGGCCGAGGTCGCCGGTCCGGAACCAGCCGTCGGAGTCGAATACCGCTGCCGTGGCCGACGGGTCCCGCCAGTAGCCCGAGGTGACCTGGGGTCCGCGTACGCACAGTTCGCCCTCGACGTCGGCCGTCGACACCACCCGCCCGTCGGCGAGCACCCCGACCTCGCTGTAGGGCATCGCGAAGCCGGTCGAGTCCGGATGGCTCCGGCCGAAGTC
>CAZZZW010000531.1:0-2206 GCA_964658795.1 Phormidium nigroviride PCC 7112 | reverse complement strand
ACTCAGTCGGCCGACTCGGAGCTGCCGCGGCGGGCTGCCCGGGTGCTCGCCTTGCCTGCGGTCTTGGTCGCCGTCTTGCTGCGGGATCCGCCGGCCCGCTGGGCCCGGCGGGCGCTCACCTCGTCCGTTGCGGTAGCCGGCCTGGCCTCCAGCATCGACCGGATGATCTCGTCGATGGCGCGACGCTGGCGACGGTTCAACCGGGACGACTCGGCCGGCGGACGATACGGCTCCGTTTCTTCCGCGGGCAGGGCGGCGGCGGTGCGTAGCCGGCTCAGCGGGACCCGGAGGACCTTGGACAACGCCACCAGGGTGGCCTCGTCCGGTTTGCCGTGATCGCCGCGCAGATAGCGCGCCGCGGTGTCGTGGTTGAGGCTGTAGCCGGCACTCTGGGCGGCACGGGCGAGGGAACGGGCGCTCATCTGGCCAGCGTTCGCCTCCGCGAGCAAGTCCGACAGTGCACTCATCGGGTTCCATTCCGGTGGTTTCCGGTCGGTCCGGGGCTCGACCGAAATGACGACGGCTGGCCCGACACGCGGACGGCAGCGCAGGTTGCAGACATGGTGCAGACATTAAACCCATAGCTGGGCAAAAGTCGGCTGTTTTCCGGAATCAATACGAACTGTCGTGGCGGCAGTTTGCAGACACTGAACGCGAAATTGCCAGACCCATCTTTGATTGTCTGATGTCTGACACGACGTCATACGTTTGCGGTAGCTTGGCCCCACTGAACATCGGCGGCGATCGCAGGTTCGCCCAGCACCGACGGCAGCACGTCGATCGGTGTTGACCAATTGCCGAACCACCCATGGAAACGGGGGACAGATGCAGCTTCGCAGCCGACGGGCGCTCGGCGACTACATCGATCTACTGGGCATTTCCGAGCGCCAACTGGCCCGCACTGCCGGACTGAGCCACTCCACGGTCAATCATTTGGTCACCGGTCGGCGTGAGACCTGCTCGCTGGCCACCGCAGTAGCGATCGAACGAGTTCTTGGTTGCCCGCCCGGACTTCTGTTCGCCCCGGAAACCGAGTCCGACCGGCTTGCGCTCTACCGCCTCACCATGAAAGGCGGGGGCGCCCAGTGAACAAGTCTTCCCGACGGGTCACACGCCGACGCCGCTTCGGTGCAGCTGGAGATCAGCGACCAGTTCATAGGAATGAATACGGTCGGCGAGGCCGTAGACCTGATTCGTGATCATGAGTTCGTCCGGCTGGGTCCGGCGTAGCAAATCATCCAGCTGGGCCTGAACGGTCTTTGGTGAGCCGAGTCCCTGACCAGCTTTGCGCTGTTCGACGAATGCCAGTTCTGGCGGGGTGAATTCGTACCCGGCCGCCTCCTCCGGGCTGGGCAACGCGGTGGGGTGTCCGGTCCGCAACCGGAGAAAGGACAGCAGACCTGGCTTGGCCAGATATTCAGCCTGTTCGTCGGTGTCGGCACAGACCACGTTCACAGCGATCATCGCGTGCGGCCCGTCCAGCCATTGCGACGGACGGAAGCTGGACCGGTACAACTCCAGGGCCGGTTCGGTGTTCTCGCTCGAAAAGTGGTGCGCGAAGCAGAACGGCAGCCCGAGCAATCCGGCGAGTTGAGCGCTGAAGCCGCTCGACCCGAGCAGCCAGATCTGCGGCATCGTCGAGGCCGTCGGAACCGAACGCAACCGGCTCGGGTCCCCGGCCAGCATGGAGATCAGGTCGGCCAGTTCGTTCGGAAAGTCCTCGGCCGACAGACCCTCGACCGTTCTGCGCAACGCCAGGGCAGTGCGCTGATCAGTACCCGGCGCTCGACCGATGCCGAGATCGATCCGACCTGGATGCAGCGATTCCAGGGTGCCGAACTGTTCGGCCACCACCAGCGGGGCGTGGTTGGGCAGCATCACTCCACCCGATCCGAGCCGGATGGAGCTGGTGGAGGCAGCCAGGTGGGCCAACAGGACGGCCGGAGCCGAACTGGCGATGGCCGGCATGTTGTGGTGCTCGGCGACCCAAAAGCGCCGGTACCCCAGTTCCTCGGTACGGCGGGCGAGTTCAGTGGTGTATCGCAAGGCTTCGGTCGTGTCACCGGCGCTGCTCACCGGGGCCAGTTCCAGAACGGACAGGGGAATGGTGTCGTCGCTGCTCACGTTGACCCAAACCGGTCGACGGCCCAGCCTGTTCCCACGAGCACGGCGATCGACTCCCGCGGGTACGGGTGGTCGGCTCCCG
>CAZZZW010000530.1:0-2216 GCA_964658795.1 Phormidium nigroviride PCC 7112 | reverse complement strand
GCTCAACCCGCCCCGCGACCTGTCCCGCAACCCCCTCTTCCAACTCATGTTCAGCTTCGATGCCGGGCCGACGACCCGGCTGGACCTGGCTGGCCTGCAGGTCGAGGAATACCCCGTGCTGGTGGACAGCCCGATGTTCGATGCGGCGACCGAGGTCCGCGCCGTCCCGGGTGAACCGCTGACGATAACCCTGAACTACGCGGCAGCGGTGCTCGACGAGTTCGACGCCGACGCCCTGGGCCGGCGCATCAAGGCCACGTTCGAGGCGATGGCCGGGTGGAACGGCCAGTCCTCCGTCCGGCTGCCCCTGGACGCCGGCGAGTTGGCCGCGATCCGGCAATGGGAGCTCGGCCCCGCTGGGCAGTCGTCACCGGCCGCGGGTGACGTGCTGACCTGGTTCGATGAGCAGGTCGGCCGGCACGGGTCACGACCGGCGATCATCGAGGACGGTGTCCGGACCAGCTACGCCGAGCTGCATCGAGCCAGTATCGAGATCGCCGCTCAGCTCGCGACCCTGAAGCTGCCGTCGTCGGCCGTGGTCGGCATCGCTCATGATCGCGGGTTCACCCAGGTGGCGCTGATACTCGGCGCGCTCCGGGCCGGCGTGGCCTATCTACCGCTCGACCCGCGTGAGCCGGCCGCAGTGCTGGGAGCGACCGCCGGGGCAGCGTCGGTCGCGTTGCTCTTCGACGAGGCCGGCGAGGTCGCGGCGAAGCTCGGTCTCGCGCCGGACTCGTCGTTCCGGACGGCAGCGGTCGTATCCCGGGCCACACCGGCCGGAGCGGGTCCGGTGGCTAAGGAACCCGCGGCCGACCGGCCGGGCCGGCTGGCCTACGTCATCCGGACCTCGGGTTCGACCGGTACGCCGAAGGCGGTCGCCGTTCCGCTCGACGCATTCTCCAACCGGGTCGCCTGGGGCATCGAGCATTTCGGCTACACCGAGCACGACCGGCTGCTGTACAAGACGGCCCCCACCTTCGATGCGGCGCAGTGGGAGGTGCTGGGCGCGCTCTGCAGCGGAGCCACCCTGGTTGTCGCGCCGACCGGCGTCGAGGCCGATGCCGGGGCCCTCTGCGAGCTCGTCCGGACGCACCGCATCACCCTGCTGCAACTGGTTCCGACGGTGCTCCGGCTGATCCTCGACTCCGGCCGGCTGCGCGGATGCGATTCGCTGCGCTGGGTCTTCGTCGCCGGCGAGGTGCTCGCGGCCGAGGACGTCGCCCGTTTCAGCGGTCAGACCGGTGCCCGTCTGACCAACACCTACGGGCCGTCGGAGTGCGCCGTCGATGTCACCGCCTGGGACGCCGATTCGGGCGGCCCGCAGGCGGTGCCGATCGGGCGACCGATATCCGGCGTGTCGGTGCAACTGCTCGACCGAGACTTCGAACGGGTTCCGGTCGGCGCGATCGGGCAGATCGCGATCGGCGGGGCCGCCGTCGGCTGGGGCTACCTGAATCAGCCGGCCAGCACCGCCGAGCGCTTTCAACCCGATCCGGAGTCCGTGGGAGGTCGCCGCTACCTCACCGGGGACCTCGGCCGGTGGGGGGCTGACGGGAACCTGCACTTCCTGGGCCGGGCGGAGGGTGAGACAAAGGTCAACGGTGTCAGGACCAACCTGTCCGGTATCGAGGCGGTGGCCCTCAGCTGCCCGGCCGTCGCTACCTGCGCGGTAGTCGTCACCGCTGCGGGTGAGCACCTGAGCGAGCTGAGCCTGTTCTGGACCGGCTCACGAGCTCGCGGGCCGGAACTCGATGCCTTTCTCCAGGACAACCTGGGCATGGCCTACCGCCCCCGCCGAGTCATCCATCTCGACGGCGAGCTGCCGCGGCTGCCCAGTGGCAAGGTCGACCGGCGGCAGCTGGTCGCCTTGGCCGTTGACCACGTCGCGCCGCGTCCGGTCGACGCCCCACCGGCCGGGACGGTCGCTGAGGGCGATCTGCTGTGGCAGACCGCGACGCTGTGGCGGGACCGGCTGGGCCAGCCGGGCATCGACATCCAGGACGACTTCTTCGCATCCGGCGGTACCTCGTTGCAGGCCGTGTCACTGGCCCATCAGCTCTCGGACGAGCTAGGACGTGAGGTGACCGCGCGCGACATCTACGTCGGTCGCTCGATCGAGGGGTTGGTCACGATCTTGTCCGAGCGACCGGCGCCGGAGCAGGTGGCCACCACGTCGGCGGCTGACGCGATCACCACCTATGAACCCTCCTTCGGTC
>CAZZZW010000529.1:0-2221 GCA_964658795.1 Phormidium nigroviride PCC 7112 | reverse complement strand
GACCTGGTGCGGCGCCGGGCCCGTGAGGCCGGGGCCGCGGTGGTCTACGTCAACCAGGTCGGTGGCCAGGACGAACTCGTCTTCGACGGCGACTCGCTGGTAGTTGACGCCGATGGCGCCCTGCTGGCTCGTGCCCCGCAGTTCGTCGAGTCGCTGTTCTACGTCGAGTTGGATCTGCCGACGGTCGACAACCCGCCGAACGACGTGATCGCGCCGGACGGCATGACGTTGCAGCGCTTCACCGCCCCGCTTGATCCACCGGCGGTCTCGGCCGGGTTTACCCCGATGGGAATTGTCGAATCCCTGTCCGACTGTGCCGAGGTCTGGGGCGCCCTGGTCGCCGGTACCCGTGACTACGTCCGCAAGAACCGGTTCGCCAGCGTGGTCCTGGGCCTGAGCGGCGGCATCGATTCGGCGGTGGTGGCCGCGATCGCCGCCGATGCGATCGGTGGCGAGAACGTCTACGGCGTCGGCCTGCCGAGTGCGTACTCCTCCGACCATTCCAAGTCGGACGCGGTCGAGTTGGCCGAACGGCTCGGAGCACAGTTCCAGGTCATCGCGATCGGCGAGATGGTGGATGCCTTTCTGAACAACGTGAAACTGACCGGCCTGGCCGAGGAGAACCTGCAGGCCCGGATCCGCGGCACGACGTTGATGGGCTTGTCCAACCAGTTCGGCCATCTGGTCCTGGCCACCGGCAACAAGAGCGAACTGTCCGTCGGTTACTCGACGATCTATGGCGACGCGGTCGGCGGATTCGCCCCGATCAAGGACGTGCCCAAATCTTTGGTGTGGCAATTGGCCCGCTGGCGCAACGACGATGCGGCCGCCCGCGGCCAGACGCCCCCGATCCCGGAGAACTCCATCGTCAAGCCACCGTCGGCCGAGCTCCGGCCCGGCCAGCTGGACTCGGACTCGTTGCCTGACTATGACCAACTGGACGCCATCCTGCTGGCCTACGTCGATTCCGACGCCGGCATCGACGACCTGCAGGCGGCCGGTTTCGATGCCGAGCTGGTGGCCAAGGTGGTACGGCTGACCGACGGCGCCGAATGGAAGCGGCGGCAGTACCCGCCGGGACCGAAGATCAGCCTCAAGGCCTTCGGCCGCGATCGTCGGCTGCCGATCACGAACCACTGGCGCGAGGCCTGATTTCGTTACCCATCAGTAGGGTTCTCGACCTGGCCGCTCAGCGCCCCCATCGATCGGGCGCCGCCGGTAACGAAGTGAGCCATCTCTCGTAACAACCAGGTGCGCTCCGGCCCGGTCAGGAGCATTCTGGACGCGTCCATTAACCGCCCGGGGACCGGCACAGCCGGCCTCGAGGAAGACAGAGGGACCGATCATGAGCGAATCGCTCTATGGTGGCTCAGCCAGCCGCCGAGTAACCATCCGAGATCTGGCCAACGCGAAGCTGAACGGCGATCGCTGGCCGATGCTGACCGCCTATGACTTCTCCACGGCACGCGTCTTCGACCAGGCCGGTGTGCCGGTACTGCTGGTCGGAGATTCGGCCGCCAACGTGGTCTACGGCTACGACACCACGGTGCCGGTCAGCGTCGAGGAATTGATACCGCTGGTGCGTGGCGTGGTCCGCGGCGCGCAGCGGGCTTTGGTGGTGGCCGACCTCCCGTTCGGCACGTATCAGGGCTCAGCGCAGCAGGCGCTGGAGACGGCCACCCGCTTCATGAAGGAGGGCGGCGCCCAGGCGGTCAAGCTCGAAGGGGGCGCGCGGATGGCACCGCAGGTCGAACTGTTGACCGCGGCCGGCATTCCGGTGATGGCCCACATCGGCCTGACGCCACAGTCGGTGAACACCCTGTCGGGCTATCGGGTCCAGGGGCGCGGCGACGACGAGGCGCATCGCCTGATGGAGGATGCGCTGGCGTTGCAGGCGGCCGGTGCCTTCGCGGTGGTGATGGAGGTGGTCCCGTCGGACGTGGCCAAGAAGATCACGCATGAGCTGCACATTCCGACGGTCGGCATCGGCGCCGGTGTGGAGTGCGACGCCCAGGTCCTCGTCTGGCAGGACATGGCCGGGCTGCGCGGCGCCGGCAAACCGGCCAAGTTCGTCAAGCAGTACGCCGACCTGACCGGCGTGCTCACCGGCGCGGTGCAGCAGTTCGCCGCCGAGGTGCAGGCCGGCACCTACCCCGGAGCGGAACACAGCTACAACTGAGGTCCACGAAGCCGAACGGGCCCGGGCTGCATCAGCAGCCCG
>CAZZZW010000528.1:0-2262 GCA_964658795.1 Phormidium nigroviride PCC 7112 | reverse complement strand
CGCGCCTACCCCCAGCACCGGCCGCGCCGCACTCCGGCAAGAACGGCCGCGACGCACCCCCACAACGACAGCCGCGATCTCACTAGGCTGACAACGGTGACAACGACATCGGCCGAGCCGAGCAGCAACGCAGCGCCGGAGCCGGCCGACGATCCGGCACAGGAGAGCACGCTCACCGTCCTGCTCGCCCTCGGCGCCAACGTCGGGGTCGGCGTCCTCAAGCTCGTCGCCGGCCTGATCACCGGCTCGGGTGCGCTGCTGTCCGAGGCTGCCCACTCGGCCGGTGACAGCTCGACCGAGGTGCTGCTGCTGACCGCGCTGAAACGGTCCGAGCGCCCGGCCGATCGAGTTCACCCTTTCGGTTACGGCAAGGAGCGCTACTTCTGGTCGCTGCTGGCCGCCGTCACCATCCTGGTCAGCGGGGCCGCGTTCTCGATCTACCAGGGATTGCACACCATCCTCGGGCCGGCTGAGGACAGCAAGATGATCTGGATCAACTACCCGGTGCTGGCCATCGCCGCCATCCTCGAAGGCACCAGCTTCCGGCAGGCGCTCAACCAGGCCAAGGGGGCGGCCAAGAAGGGCCGGCGCAGCGTCAAGTCCTACATCCGCGACCCGGACGACCCGACGGTCAAGAGCGTGGTGCTCGAAGATTCGGCCGCTCTGATCGGCCTCTTGCTGGCCGGCCTCGGCGTGCTCGGTCACCAGCTCACCGGCAACCAGGCCTGGGACGGAGCGGCCTCAATGGCCATCGGCGCCCTGCTCGTCTTCGCGGCCGGCGCCCTGGCCCAGAGTTGCAAGGGCCTGCTGATCGGCAAGCAGGCCGACGTGCGCACCATCCAGGAGATCGGCCGGCGGCTGGAACAACAACCGGAGATCGTCGACGTGGTCGACGTTCAGACCATGCTCATCGGGGTCGACCGCATCCTGCTGTGCACCCGGGTCGACTTCGAGGATGACTACGGCGCCGCCGAGATCGAGGACGCCTGCGTCCGGATCGACCAGGAACTGCGCCGGGACTTCCCTAACCTGGCCGAAGTGTTCATCCAGCCGGTTCCGCGCAGCGACGCCGGCCTGCGCCAGCGCGTTCTCGACCGGTACGGCCGGGTGCTGGCCGACGAGCCCGAGTCCGAAGCCCAGGACCGGCAGGAGTCGGCCGAGGCCATCGAGGAGCACGGCATCAAGGACAACAACCGGACCGACACCCAGTAGGCTGAACGGTTGTGACTGACGTATCCGCCGACCTGAAGGACCTCTCGGCCACCATGGCCAGCATCGAGGCGGTCCTCGACGTGGACACGCTGCGCGGCCAGGTCGCCGAGCTGGAGAAGCAGGCCTCCGATCCTGAACTCTGGAACGACCCCGAGAACGCCCAGAAGGTCACCTCCAAGCTGAGCCACACCCAGGGTCAGATCCGGCGGATCGAGGACCTGCGATCCCGGATCGACGACGCCGAGGTGCTGTGGGAGATGGCTGAGGCCGAGAACGACCAGGACTCGCGCACCGAGGTCGAGACCGAACTCACCAAGCTCACCAAGGCGGTCGGCGAGCTCGAGGTCCAGACCCTGTTGTCCGGCGAGTACGACTCACGCGAGGCCCTGGTCACCATCCGGTCCGAGGCCGGTGGGGTGGACGCGGCCGACTTCGCCGAGATGTTGCTGCGGATGTACCTGCGCTGGGCCGAGCGGCACGACTACTCGACCGAGGTCTACGACACCTCCTACGCCGAAGAGGCCGGTATCAAGTCCGCCACCTTCCAGGTCCGCGCGCCCTACGCCTACGGCACCCTGAGCGTCGAGCAGGGCACCCACCGCCTGGTGCGGATCAGCCCGTTCGACAACCAGGGCCGGCGTCAGACCAGCTTTGCCGGCGTCGAGGTGCTGCCCGTGGTCGAGCAGGCCGACCATGTCGAGATCGCCGATGACGACCTGCGGGTCGATGTCTACCGCTCGTCCGGTCCCGGGGGCCAGGGCGTCAACACCACCGACTCCGCCGTCCGGATCACCCACCTGCCGACCGGCATCGTGGTGAGCTGCCAGAACGAGCGATCCCAGATCCAGAACCGCGCCTCGGCCATGGCCGTGCTGCAGGCCAAGCTGCTCGAACGTCGCCGGGAGGAAGAGCAGGCGGCGATGAACCTGCTCAAGGACGGCAGCAGCAGCTGGGGCAACCAGATGCGCTCCTACGTCCTGCACCCGTACCAGATGGTCAAGGACCTGCGGACCGAGTTCGAGGTCGGCAACCCCTCGGCCGTCCTGGACG
>CAZZZW010000527.1:1686-2265 GCA_964658795.1 Phormidium nigroviride PCC 7112 | reverse complement strand
AACAGGAACGGACCGAGACCGGTCAGCGACCGATCAGCGCACTCGCCACGGCTGCGATGCCTTCACCGCGCCCGGTCAGTCCCAGGCCGTCGGTCGTGGTGGCCGCCAACGAGACCGGGGCGCCGACGACGTCGGACAGCAACGCCTCGGCGTCCAGGCGACGGGGCCCGAGCTTGGGCCGGTTGCCGATGAGCTGCACGGCCACGTTGCCGATGGTCCATCCCGCCCGCCGCAACCGTCCGACCACCTCGGTCAGCAGCTCGACGCCGGATGCGCCGGCCCACTCCGGTTGATCGGTGCCGAACACTGCGCCGAGATCGCCCAGACCGGCCGCCGACAGCAACGCGTCGCAGGCGGCGTGGCAGACCACATCTCCGTCGGAGTGCCCGGTACAGCCGGCGACGTTCGGCCAGTACAACCCGGCGATCCAACACTCCCGGCCGACCTCGATCGGATGGACGTCGACGCCGATCCCGGTGCGGGGCAGGCTCATCGTGCGGCCGCCAGCAGCTCGGCGATGCGCAGATCGTGCCGGGTGGTGATCTTGAACGACTCCTCGTCGCCCGCCACCACCAGCAC
>CAZZZW010000527.1:0-1676 GCA_964658795.1 Phormidium nigroviride PCC 7112 | reverse complement strand
GGCCGCCGGCCGCCTCGACCGCGCCGGCGTCATCGGTCAGCACCGCGCCGGCACCGTCGCGGTAGGCCGCCCGCAGGACTTTCACCCGAAATCCTTGTGGTGTCTGCACCCGGCACAGACTATCCCGGGCCACCGTGGCGACGACCTCGTCGTCGGAATCGATTTGTTTCACCGTGTCTATCATGGGCAGAACCGGAATGGCAGCGTCATCACCGGCGCGCAATGCCGTCACGACATCCGTGATTACCCGGGCCGGTACGAATGGTCGGGCGGCGTCATGCACCAATACGTATTCGGCCCGTTCGGACAAGGCGGAAAGCCCGCGCTGCACGGATTCGGTCCGGGTCCGGCCCCCCGGCACGACGGCGACCGAGTAGGTCGCGGCCAGCGACTCGGCCGACTCGGCCGGCGCCACCACGACGATCTCGGTGACGTCGGGATGATCGCGGAACGCGGCGACCGACCAATCAAGAATCGTCCGATCACCCAGGGCCACCAGCGCCTTCGGCACACCAGCGCCCAGGCGCTCACCGGAACCGGCAGCAACGACAACGGCGGCAACGTTCACAGGTGAACGTTACCGCCGTTGAAAGGCTGGGGAACTATGCGACGGCTTCGGCCAGAACCTCGTCGAGCACGACCTCGGCCTTGTCCTCGTTGGTGCCCTCGGCAAGTGCGAGTTCACTGACCAGGATCTGCCGGGCCTTGGCCAGCATGCGCTTCTCGCCCGCGGACAGGCCACGGTCCTTCTCGCGCCGCCACAGGTCACGTACGACCTCGGCCACCTTGTTGACATCGCCCGAGGCGAGCTTCTCACCGTTTGCCTTGTACCGACGCGACCAGTTGGTCGGCTCTTCGGTGTGAGGCGCGCGGAGAACCTCGAAGACCCGGTCCAGGCCCTCTTGGCCGACCACGTCACGAACGCCGACGATCTCGGCATTGTCAGCTGGAACTCGAACCGTCAGATCACCCTGCTGGACCTTCAGAACGAGGTAGAGCTTTTCTTCACCCTTGATGATGCGCGTTTCAATTGCCTCAATTTTGGCCGCGCCATGGTGTGGATATACAACGGTTTCGCCGACCTCAAACGTCATAGAGGCAACCCCTTTCGGTCCCTTAAGGGTAACACGTGAGTTCGACACGCCCACGGGTTGATCGTGGATAGGGAGCCGGTCCGTGTGATATTGCAGCGTCCGCTGTGCGCTGGCCGTTCCGTGAGCACGAACGGTCACCGGTCGCATCCGATGTGTCCCGCACGGACCCCGGCCACCCTCGGCAGACCTGGCCGGGTGGCGATCGCTACGCTGTGGCCACGGTGCCTCTCCCACGGCACCCTTTAGTACACGTTCCGCGTGATGACTCGTGAGGAGCAGCGACCGTGGCGATCCAGCTGCCGGGCCTGACCGGACCGTTCCGACGCCTGGCCGCCGTGGCTGTCACAGCCGCTGCCGCAGCCCTGGTGCTCAGTGGCTGCGCCGCCGGACAGGACGCGCAGACGACCGGCCAGCGGCCGCCGATCGACGGAGCTTCGGCCACGGCCGGCACCCTGGCCATCCGGACCGCGGCCGTTGTCGCCAGCCAGACCGGTGATGCCTACGCCCAGGGCGGCACCGCGCTGCTCCAATTGGTCGTCGTCAACACCGGTCCGGACAGCGTCCAGCTCGCCGGGGTGACGA
>CAZZZW010000526.1:0-2270 GCA_964658795.1 Phormidium nigroviride PCC 7112 | reverse complement strand
GGCCATCCACCGGCCATCCAGCGGTCGCGGTCGTCCGGACACCGAGTGCCCGGACGGTTGCCTGGCCGTCCGACCCGGACAGCGTGCCCGCTCCGCACCGCCGGCCGACGACCGGAATCTCGGCCGACGACCGGTTTGCCACGAACTGGACGTGGCAGCGTGATCTGGGACTGGTAGGAAGAAGGCATGACTGCCACTCCCGCTGTCTCCGCCCAGGCCGGGGACGAGGTCGTGACGCTGCTGTCCGACCTGATCCGCATCAACACCTCCAACCCGACCCATCCCGAACGACCGGCCGCCGAATGGGTGGCCGAGAAACTCGGTGAGATCGGCGTCGAGGCCACCATCCTCGAGTCCGAGAAGGGCCGGGCCTCGGCCGTTGCCCGGATCCCTGGCACGAACCCGGATCGCAAGCCGCTGCTGTTCCACGGGCATCTGGATGTCGTGCCGGCCGATGCGTCTGAATGGTCGGTCGATCCGTTCGGGGGCGAGGTCAAGGACGACTACGTCTGGGGTCGGGGCGCCGTCGACATGAAGGACATGGACGCCATGATGCTGGCCGTCCTGCGCGACTGGCACCGCAACGGCGTGCAGCCCGAACGCGACATCGTGCTCGCCTTCGTGGCCGACGAAGAAGCGGGCGGCAAGTACGGCGCGCACTTCCTGGTCGACAACCACCCGGACTACTTCGCCGACTGCACCGAGGCGATCTCCGAGGTCGGTGGCTATTCCATGACCGTCAACGACGACCTGCGGCTCTACCTGATCCAGACGGCGGAGAAGGGCATCGCCTGGCTCAAGCTCCGAGCGGAGAACCGGCCCGGCCATGGCTCGATGATCCATCCGGACAACGCCGTCACCGAACTCGCTCGCGCGGTGACCCGCATCGGTGAGTACCGGTTCCCGGTGCACCTGACGCCGACGATGCACGAGTTCCTGACCCGGATCGCCGACGCCACCGGACTGCCGATCGACCTCGATGATCCGGAATCGGCTTTGAAGTACTTCGGAAACGCCGCTCGGATGCTCGGCGCTACGCTGCGCAACACCGCCAACCCGACGATGCTCGAAGCCGGCTACAAGGCCAACGTGATCCCGTCCACGGCCGAGGCGACCATCGACTGCCGGTTCCTGCCCGGCTACGAGGACGAGCTCTACGCCACCATCGATGAGCTGATCGGCGAGCACATCACCCGAGAGACCATCACCGGTGACATCGCGGTCGAAACCGAGTTCGACGGCGAGATCGTGGATGCGATGGCGGCCGCGGTCAAGGCCGAGGACTCATCCGGAGTGCTCATCCCGTACCCGATGTCGGGCGGGACGGATGCCAAGTCGTTCTCACTGCTGGGTATCCGCAACTTCGGCTTCTCACCGTTGCTGCTGCCGCCGGACCTGGACTTCACCGCGCTCTTCCACGGGATCGACGAACGGGTGCCGGTCGAGGCCCTGCAGTTCGGCGTCCGAGTCCTGGATCGCTTTCTACGCAGCTGCTGACCGCGGCGACCCGCCCCCTTCCGCTATCCGCGGCCGGGGTTTGCCGCCCGAGGGGCGGGTCGTGAGACCTCGGGCCGCGAAATGCCGCAGTGGGGGTCAGGCGATGAGGCCAGGCATCGGCAGGGTGGTGTCGACCTTGCGACGCTTGCGGCGGAGCAGCACCTGGCGCGTGCCGTCGGTGTAGCGGCGCACCCGGGCCAGTTCCCAGCCGCCGTACTCGGCGTGCAATGCCAGCCGCACCGCCGCGTTCACCCGCGTCACGTCCGACGGGATTCGCAGCGGCGCGTACTCCCAGTCGGGATCGTCGGCATCGTTGATCGGCATCCCTCGATTGTGCACCCGACCCGATAGCCACCGAGGCATTGTGCGGCCACAACTTCTCCGACACGCCGGGACGACGCGCAAGCTGTGGCCGCACAATGCCGAAAGCGGGGCCTACTTCGGGGCCGCCTGGTTGTACTTGGCGATGATCGTCTTGGCCTGGCTCGCCGCATCGTCCAGCGCCGCCTTCGGATCCTTGCCCGAGGTCAGGACCGACTCGATCGCGGTCTCGACCAGGGCCCGCACCTGCGGCAGGCTACCGAGCAGGCAGCCCTGCGTCGCCGCCGACGACGGGGACGAGGCCAGCTCGTCGATCGCGGTCTGGAACTGCGGCTTCTGGGCTACCCAGGCCTTGTCGTCCGGAGTGTTCAGGGCGGCCTTGGAGACCGGGAAGTAGCCGGTCTGGGTGTGCCAGAAGGCTTCGTTCTCCGGCGAGACCAGGAACTTCACGA
>CAZZZW010000525.1:0-2277 GCA_964658795.1 Phormidium nigroviride PCC 7112 | reverse complement strand
GCGACTACTCGCAGTGCGGCGGAGCGACTACTCGCTGTGGTGGCCGGTGCGGGACGCCTCCATGACGCCGGTCCAGGCCGACTTGGCGTTGCAGAACTCCTTGATGCCATGGGCGGACAGCTCCCGGCCGTAGCCCGAGGTCTTGACTCCGCCGAACGGCAGCTCGTTGAACGAGGTGGTCATGCCGTTGATGAACACCGCTCCGGCTTCGAGGTCGCGGATGAAGGCAGCCCGCTCGTCGGCGTCCTCGGTCCAGGCATTGGAGCCGAGCCCGAAGTCGGTCGAGTTGGCCAGCGCGATCGCCTCGTCGTAGGAATGCACCCGGTACAGGCCGGCGACCGGGCCGAAGACCTCCTGCGCGTACATCTCCATCTCCGGGGTCAGCTCGGCGACCACCGTCGGCGGGTACCACCAACCGGCCTGATCGATCTGCTGGCCGCCGCACAACACCTTCGCGCCCTTGGCCACCGCGTCCTCGACCTGCCCGGCTACGTCGTCGCGCCCCTGCTCGGTGGCCAGCGGGCCGATGTCGGTCTCGTCGTTCATCGGGTCGCCCACCACCAGGGCCGACATCTCGCGCACGAAGGCCTCGGCGAACTGGTCATAGACGTCGGTGTGCACGATGAAGCGCTTGGCCGCGATGCAGGACTGGCCGTTGTTCTGGCAGCGCGCCGTCGTCGCGATCTTGGCCGCCTTGTCGATGTCGGCCGAGGGCATCACCACGAAGGCGTCACTACCGCCGAGCTCGAGCACGGTCTTCTTCAGCTCCCGTCCGGCGATGGCTGCGATCGACCGGCCGGCACCTTCGCTACCGGTCAGGGTGGCCGCGACCACGCGCTTGTCCGCCAGCACCCGTTCGACCAGTCCGGAACCGATCAGCAACGTCTGAAAGCTGCCGGACGGAAAACCGGCCCGGCCGAACAGCTCCTCCATGAACAGCGCGGTCTGCGGGACGTTCGAGGCGTGCTTGAGCAGTCCGACGTTGCCGGCCATCAGGGCCGGGGCGGCGAATCGCATCGCCTGCCAGAGCGGGAAGTTCCACGGCATCACGGCCAGGACGGCGCCGAGCGGCTGGTAGACCACCCGGGCGTCGGTCGCATTCACCGAGGCCGGATCGACCAACTCGTCGGCCAGGAATTCCTCGGCGTGGTCGGCGTAGAAGCGGCAGGCCTTGGCGCACTTGAGCGTCTCGGCCCTGGCCGAGGCCAGTGTCTTGCCCATCTCGGTGGTCATCATCCGGGCGATGTCATCGGCCTCGGCCTCCAGGATGTCGGCCGCGGCCCGCATCCAGCGGCCGCGCTGGTCGAAGGTGGTCTGCTTCAGGGCGGCGAAGGCCTCGACGGCCTGGGTCAGACGCTGGTCGATCTCGGCCTCGGTCAGAGCCTCATAGGTCTTGAGCACTTCGCCGGTAGCCGGGTTGGTGGTTGCGATCGCCATCGAGTGTGCTCCTACCTCGTCGTTGAGTCGGGCCTGGATCGGGCCCATCCAGAGCAACGCTAGTCCTCCTCGCAAGCTCCGGGCTTGCCGGCCGGGGGGCCCGAACGCCTTTTTGTCATGGAACATTCACCCTTCACCGTGATGTGGTCCGGAGGAGTACGGCGTCGAAGGCGGTTCGCTTCGAGCCTGTGCCCGAGCGACGGCTGCGGCAAGGCGACCGGGTGATCAGTGCGGGGCGGTGGCGGAGAGGTTGGTGCACTGACTGCGGCGCTGATCCAGCTCGGCCAGGATCCGCTGCGCGTTCGCCCCGGTGGCCGGCGGTGAGATGCCCTGATCGTCGAGCTGGGACGGCAGGAATTTCGCCGCCACCACGCGTTTGTCCTTGAAGGTCAAGGTCAGAACACCATTGTCGTCCTGGTCGTTGCCGAACGACTTCCACCAGAAGTAGTTGCCCAAGCCGTAGGCGACATAGCTGCCGTCCGGTCGCCAGCCCGCACCCTGCAGCACGTGGGCGTGCGTACCGATGATCGCGGTAACCCCTGCGGCGGCAAGGGCATTCGCCAACGACTCCTGGTCGGCGTTGGGACAATTCTGGTACTCGGTACCCCAGTGGATGTAGGTGATGACGACATCGGCCCTGGCCTTCGCCGCGCGAACCGAGGCCAGTAGTTGATCGGAGTAGGCGTTGGCGATACCCGGGCTGGACGGTCCGGCCGAGAAGTGCGCCAGCGTCTCGTCCTGCACCTGGCTGGCCGCGATCACCGCCACTCGGACGCCGTTCACCGCTGTGTAGTAAGGGGCAAATGCTTGGTTGGCGTCGGCGCCGATGCCCACCACCGG
>CAZZZW010000524.1:0-2292 GCA_964658795.1 Phormidium nigroviride PCC 7112 | reverse complement strand
CCGGCTGCCCATCCGGGTGTAGATCAGCAGCGCGATGATGGCACCGATGATCGAGCCGATCAGGCCGGACGGCTGGAAGAAGCCACCCGAGGCGTCCTTGTGGAACAGCAGGTAGCCCAGGAAGCCACCGATGAACGAGCCGACGATGCCGAGCACGATGGTCATGGCGATGCCGATGTCTTGACGGCCGGGAACGAGCAACCGGGCGATCGCGCCGGCGATGAGTCCGACGACGATGAGCGTGATGATGAGACCGAGCATGAGGTTGGTCCTTTCCGTTGAGACCCGGCACGGTGGCACTGGGTCATTGGCGGCCGAGCGGTCGTAGGCGGCCAGGCGTCGAGCGGCCGAGGGTTATGACTACTCGATGTCTTCAACAGAACCACCCCTAGGGCTGGTGCAGTACACCCCTAAGGAGGTTATGTTCCAACCATGGCCGCTCCGATCCTGATCGCCCTCATCGATGACTACGACGTGGTGCTGACCGGAGTCGCGAGCATGCTCGATCCGTATCGGGATCGGGTGCTGGTGGCCGAGATCGACGCGAACGAACCGCTGGTCGACACCGTCGACATCGCGCTGTATGACTCGTTCGCCCAACCCGAGGCCGACCATGACGAGATCGAGGTGTTGGTCAACAGTTCCCGGGCCAAGCGGGTGGTCGTCTACACCTGGAACTTCGCGCCGGACCTGATCGACAGTGCTCGGCGGCGCGGCGCCGACGGCTACCTGTCCAAACGGCTGCCGGCCCGCGAGCTGGTCGAAGCGTTGGAGGCGGTGCACGGCGGCGAGACGGTGATCAGCGAGTCACCGGAGCGGGCGCGATCAGCCCCCGGCCTGGATTGGCCCGGACGCCGGCAGGGGCTGACCGACCGCGAGGCCGAGGTGCTTGCCCTGATAACGCAAGGTAAAAGTAACGCCGAGATCGCCGAGCTGACGTTCCTGAGCCCGAACACGGTCAAGTCCTACATCCGGTCCATCTACCGCAAGATCGAGGTGGACAGCCGGACCAAGGCGGTGCTGTGGGGCGTCAAGCACGGATTCACCCCGGACCATCGGCGTATCGACCACTGGCGCGGCGGCCCGTAACCGCTGAGTTCACCGGTATGTCAGGCGAGCGTGATCAACGCGGACCTGTTGGAGTTCTCCCGCTCCAGAGGTGCGGCCGCAGACGCCGATCGCGGCGCAGGCGGCGTGCTCCGGTCACGAATCCAGCTGTGATCGCTGATCGTCCTCACTCACCTCCGCCGTCGGGATCAGCAGCAACCACCAGCCGGCCGGGCTGACCTCGACCGGATAGCTGGTGCCACCGAAGTCGGCCGAAGTCGGCCGACCAGGTGCTGCCGTTCCCCAACCGACGACGACATCGGCGTAGTCGAGCTGGTGCGGGTCAACTTGTGTGCCCACATCGTCCCAGTCCATGATCCGGGTCCATTCACCCGAAGGCTCCAGAACTTCGAGACAGAAGCACAGCTCGCGACCGTCACCGTTGCTGTCGACCAAGGTTGCCCGCGCGCCGCCGATCGCTGCCTGCTGAAGTACCCGTGCATATCGTGGGTGGAACCTGGCCAGCCAATCTCCTGTCTGCATAAAAGGATTGTCCCAGCATCGTGTCGAATGCGCAGAGAATCACGCGTTGTGATATCCCAGACCAATGAACCCCGCAGCAGCGGCACGGCCGGCCACCCGGCAGGACACCGATCGGATCGTCGAGATCCTGGTCAGCGCGTTCGACGAGGACCCGACCTGGCGCTGGGCCTTCCCGGACGACGGCAAGCGCGCCCAACAGCATCAGCGGATCTGGTCGATCTTCGCCGGCGCCGCGCTGCGCCATCCCTACGTGTTCCTGACCGAGAACGAAGCCGCGACGGCGATCTGGATCCCGCCCAGCAGCGAGGAGCTCAACGAGGCCGAAGAGGCTGAGATGCAAAGGCTGATCGAGGACGAACTCGCCTCTGATGCCGACCGCATCTATGCCATGTTCAGCCAGTTCGACGAGGCGCACCCGCGCGACCAGCCGCACTTCTACCTGAGCCTGCTCGGCACCCACGCCGATCAGCGCGGTCACGGTTACGGACTCGGCCTGCTCGCGCAGAACCTGCAGGCCATCGACCAGCTTCATCAGCCCTGCTACCTCGAGGCCAGCAGCGAGGTCAACGTGCCGCTCTACTCCCGCTTCGGCTTTGTCGTGCGCGACCGGTTCCAGCCGCAGCCGGGAGGCCCGATCGTGACGACCATGTGGCGCGACGCGCAGTAGTCAGGACGGCCCCAGCCCGCCCGGCTCCGCACCCC
>CAZZZW010000523.1:0-2309 GCA_964658795.1 Phormidium nigroviride PCC 7112 | reverse complement strand
GTGGAAACGTTGGTGGTGGAAACGGTGGTTGACACGGGGACCTCCGGTGCGGGTGGAGGCCGGCCCGATTGCCGCCCTCTCACCATGACTACGAACGGCCTCGCGCCGTTTCGACAACCCGGCCGAACTTTTCCAGAAATTCCCGCCGACGACGCCATTGTCGGCGTCGGGTCCCGAGCCCGTCTCGAGAACCGGGCCGTCAGAGGGTCAGCCCTGGATCAGCCCTGGATCAGCAGCAACCCGGCCAGTCCGAGCATCACCACCGCGATCAGGCCGTCGACGAATCGCCAGGTCGCACCGCGGCTCAGCAACGGTCGGAGCAGCCGGGCCGAGTACCCGAGGGCCACGAACCAGGCCAGGTCGCCGATGCCGGCGCCCAGGGCGAACCACCATCGGGCCCGGTCATGGGTCTGGGCGATCGAGCCGAGCAGGACGACGGTGTCGAGATAGACGTGCGGATTGAGCCAGGTGAAGGCCAGGCAGGTCAGCACCGTCTGCACCATCGGCGTGGGCGGCAACGCCCCCAGCCCGGCGACGGCGGTCGGCCGCCAGGCCCGCCGAGCCGCGAGGATGCCGTAGCCGGCCAGGAAGACGGCAGCGGCCAGCCGAGCGATCGTGAGTGCGTTCGGCCAGCGATCGACCACCACGCCGGCCCCGCCGGTACCGGCCGCGATCAGCACCAGATCGGACAGCGTGCAAATGCCGACCACGATGCCGACGTGTTCGATTTTCACCCCTTGCCGTAGGACGAACACGTTCTGGGCGCCGAGGGCGCTGATCAGGGACAGGCCGAGCGCGAGGCCGGACAGGGCGGCGAGCAGGGCGGTGGAGGAGAAGGGCACCGTTCGATCCTGGCGGCTCGAATAAAATCAGGGAAGCTTAGAAAACTGATTTAGCATTAGCATTGCTAATTATGGATTGGGACCTGGCGCAGTTGCGGGCCTTCGCGGCGGTGGTCGATGAAGGGACGTTCGACTCGGCCGCGGCGACATTGCACGTCACGCCATCGGCGATCAGCCAGCGGATCAAGGCACTTGAACTGGCGGCCGGCCGCATCCTGCTGGTCCGCAGCCGACCGGTGCGCCCGACCGAGGCCGGCCAGCCGATCCTGCGGCTGGCCCGTCAGATCCGGCGACTGACCGAGGACACCGAGGCCGAGGTTGCCGCCGACGCCGGTCGCGTTCGGCTGTCACTCGCGGTGAACGCCGACACCCTCAGCAGTTGGTTGCTGCCGATTCTCGCGCCGCTGGCCGGTGAGGTCACGTTCGACCTGCATCGGGCCGATCAGAGCAATACCGCGGCACTGCTGCGCGACGGCACCGTGGTCGCGGCGGTCACCGCCGATCGAGAACCACCGGCCGGATGCCGTTCCACCTTGCTGGGACGGATGATCTACCGTCCGCTGGCCTCGCCGCGCTATCGGGACGACTGGTTCGCCGACGGTCCGACCAGGCAGGCGCTGGGTCGGGCGCCGGCGGTGGTGTTCGACCAGGCCGACGACCTGCAGCATCGCTATCTCCGCCACCGCCGGTGCCGGCCCGGGGCCGAACCTCCGCTGCACCTCGTACCGGCCTCGGCCGATTTCGTGCAGGCCGTCGAGCTCGGGTTCGGCTGGGGGATGGTCCCCGACGGGCAGCGGCCGCCGGGTCTGGTCGAGATCGACCCCGGATTCACGTTGCCGGTCACGCTGTACTGGCAGCAGTGGAAGTTGGCCTCACCCGCACTGGACCACGTCGCTCGGGCGGTCCTGGCCGGTGCCGCGGCAGCCCTGGCCTGACCCGTACCGGCTCGCCAAACCCTGGCGCGCACGTCCACCCGGGTGACTTCAGTTAGGTGTGCCTTACCTTGGTATGGCAAGCTGTGCGGCATGAGCTTGACGACCACCTTGCTGTTGGGGTTCATCGCGGGCGGGACCATCGTGATCGGCCTGCCGATCGGCCGGCTGCGTCGGCCGGCGCCGGGCCTGCGGGTCGTTCTCAACGCCACCGCGGTAGGCGTGTTGTTGTTCTTGTTCTGGGACGTGTTGGCCGCGGCGTGGGAGCCGATCGATTCGGCCCTGGGCGCCGTGCACGACGACAGCGGCGGTCTCGGTCCAGTCTTCGGCTACGGCAGCCTGTTCGCCGGCGGACTGGCGGTGGGCTTGCTCGGGTTGGTCGGCTACGACCGCTACATCGCCCGGATGAGCCGGAGTTCCGGGGCTCGTGGCCCGGGAGCGATGGCCGTCACCGAACGGCCCGCCCGCACCCGCGGGATCGCCAGCTGGTCATCGGCGCGCAGGCTGGCGCTGCTGATCGCCGTCGGCATCGGCC
>CAZZZW010000522.1:0-2315 GCA_964658795.1 Phormidium nigroviride PCC 7112 | reverse complement strand
CTGGCCGGGCGTCCGCGCGGGCCGGGCGGTCCGGGCGTCAGGAGCTGACCGGGCCGGTCGAGTCGCAACTTGTTAGGTTGGGTTTGATCCCAACCGCCGATCCGATGAGGTTTCACCATGCGTTCCACCCCGATCCTGATCGGCGCTGCCGCTCTGACCCTCCTGGCCGGCTGCGGCGGTTCGTCGAAGTCGTCGACCAGCAGCACGCCGAACCAGCAGAGCAGTTCCAGCAACTCGAGCTCCATCAGCAGCCCGATGGCCAGCGCGAAGCTGTCCAAGGCCGACTACCTCACCCAGACGAACAAGATCTGCCTGACCGAGAACGGCAAGCTCAACGCGATCCCGACCCCTTCCGGCCTGACCGACTACCCGACCATCGTGACCAACCTCAACGGCACCCTGGCCGAGTTCAAGAGCTACCTGCAGCAGGTCGAGGCGCTCGTCCCGCAGAGCCCGGACGCCGCCGAGTTGCAGGCGAAGTGGATCGAGCCGGAGAAGGCCGAGTTGACCAAGGTCGAGGGCGTGATCACCCGAATGGTGGCCGACGCGCAGGCTAAGAACTCAACCAAGATCCAGACCGACGCCGCTGATCTCGACGCCGCCTCGGCTGCCTCGACGGCTATCGCCAAGTACCTGACCAGCTACGGCCTGACCGATTGCGCCAGCCTGGAAAGCAGCTGAGAGCAGGCACTGGCCGCCATCCGGCACCGTGATTACAGTGTCGCAAAACGAGGTTGGGTGGTTGTCATGACCGGTTGGTCGGTAGGTCCGTACGAGATCGTCCAGCGCCAGGACGTCCGGATCGGGACGGCCGAGCGGGAGCGCACCGCTACCTTGCTCTCGCAGCACCTCACCGCCGGCCGGCTCGAGATCGACGAGTTCGACGACCGGGTCAAGGCCGTCTATGCCGCCCGGACCGAACGCGAACTTCGGGTGCTGCTGGCCGACCTGCCCAGCCCGCAGCCGCCCCGCCGACCTCGCCAGCAGCTTCCGGCCAACCGGTTCCTGCTCGCCTTGGTCGTGCTGGCCGGCGTCATCGTGCTGGCGACCGTGGCCGCCTTCCCGCCGGTGCTGATCCTGCCGGTGCTGTACGTGCTGTTGCGGCACCGTCGGCATCGGCACTACCGGATGGCCGCCACCCGCTGGCCCACCTGACCTACTCGGCGCGAGCCAACTGCTGCAGCTTCAGCACGGTGGCCCAATTACGGCCGGTCATCTCGACGCCGAGCTTCTTCCAGTTCAGCTTGGACAGCGGCGAGTCGAGGATCCCCGACGCGCACCACAGGTACGCGTGATCGTCGATGATCCGAAGCTGGTCCGGCCCATAGTCACCCGCCTCCAGTTCGGTCACCGTGGCCTTCGGCAGCATCCCGGACAGATACCCGACCAGGTGCCGGGTCGGATCGGTGACCACGTTCACCAGCGGATTGCCTTGTACCGATTGGTCGAACTGCTTCCGGGTGCGGGTCAGCACCACGCACTCGACGCCGAGTTCGGTGGCGATGCCCCGTTGGATCTGATCGGCCGCCGACGCGGCCTGGGCCGCAGTGGCACCGAAGACCGCGTTACCGCTGTTGAGCAGAGTGCGTGGATCGGTGTAGCCGAGATCGGTGAGCAGGGTCCGCAGATCGGCCATCGCCACCCGCTTGGCCTTGCCCACATTGATCCCTCGCAACAACGCCACAACCTGAGGCACGGGCTTACCCCCTCTCTCGTTCTGCGACGCTATCCCGTTGTCGGTGCCGCGGCCTACCGTCACCGACATGGGACCGAAACTGCAGGTGACCTTCGACTGTGCCGACCCGGACCGGCTGGTTCCGTTCTGGGCCCTGGCTCTCGGCTATGAGCTGGAACCACCGCCGGACGGCCATCCCGACTGGATCAGCTACTGGCGCGCGTCGGGCGTGCCCGAGGAGGAGCTGACCGGCGGTGGCAGCGGCTGCGACTCGATCATCGACCCGGACGGAGTCGGGCCGCGGATCTGGTTTCAGATTGTCCCGGAAGGCAAGACGGCTAAGAACCGGATGCATCTCGACCTGTCGGTGAGTGGTGGTCGGGGCGTGGCGAAGGCCGTACGCAAGGAGCGCATCGAGGCCAAGGTCGGGGACCTGGTCGCGGCCGGTGCGACCAGACTCCGCACCCTGGAGCTGCCCGACCCGAACTCGACCTACTACGGCGTGACCATGCACGACCCCGAGGGCAACGAGTTCTGCATCAACTAGGCCGGCAGCCGGTCGGGACCGTGCCAGGCACGAACTACGTCATGTACCCGTGACCGGCTCGTCTAGACGAGAAGACCTTGGACGAGGGGAACC
>CAZZZW010000521.1:0-2325 GCA_964658795.1 Phormidium nigroviride PCC 7112 | reverse complement strand
AGCGGATGAGCTCGGCACTCACCCGTTCCGGTGTTTCCTGTTGCGGGAAATGCCCGGCGCCGGTCATCAGCCGCCACTCGTAGTCGGCGCTGACATGCCGGCCGGATCCCTGCGCGGTCGAGGGCAGCACGCAGGTGTCGAAATCGCCGTGCAGTTGCAGGACCGGCCGATCCAGCGGCTCCCGCATCGACTCGGCGTAGCGCCGGCCGTCCGGTCGAGGCAGCGACCGCACTGCCCACCGGAAGAACTCCAGCGAGCAGTGGGCGACCGGGTGGATCGTCATGGCCTCGGCGTACCGGGCGACCGAGGCGACGAAGTCGGGAGTGCCCCGCCAGCGTGGGCCGGACCAGGTGTGGAACAGCTCGCCGATGAAGTCAGGATCCTTGGTCAGCAGCCGTTCGCCGTAGCGCGGGAGCTGAAATCCCCGCAGCGCGTAGGCCGAGGCCCGCCGTTGTTGCCGGTCGGCCAGGACCGCGTGCCGGAGCAGTAGCGGATGGGCCGCGCCCAGGACCGCAATGCGTCGGACCACCTGCGGCTGGTGGACGGCGATCGTCCAGGCGAGCAGGCCACCCAGATCGTTGCCGACGATGACCGCGTCGCTCTCGCCGAGGGCGGTGACCAGGCTGGCGATGTCAGCGGCCAGCGTGGTGGCGTCATAGCCGCGAGGGGTCTTGTCCGAGGCGCCATAACCGCGCAGGTCGACCGCGACCGTCCGGTATCCGGCGTCGGCCAGATCGGTCAGCTGGCGGTGCCAGGTCCACCAGAACGTGGGGAAGCCGTGCAGCAGCAGGACCAGCGGGCCGGTACCTGCCTCGGCGACGTGCAGCGCGATGCCGTTGGCACGAATGGTGCGGTGCGTCCAGGGGCCATCGACGAGTACCGCGGATTCGTCGCTCACACGCCTCCTCTGCGCCGGTGTCCTGCTCAGGACCGCTCAGGACGGTCAGGCCCGGTGGCTGGCCTCGCGCACGGCGTCGGCCGAAGTGTGTGAGGCCGCCCGTCGGACCGCGGCGACCGTGTCCTTGGTGGTGTCGATCGTCTGCTGCGGTGCCTTGACCCGCTTGACCTTGCGGACTCCGATGAACACGAGCAGCAGGGCCACCAACACCAGGAATCCGAAGACGATCAGATATGCCGCCCACCGCCAAATATGCAGCGCGACGAGTCCCTCGGCCAGCGCGATCAGGCCGAACGTCAGCGAGAAGACGAGCAGTACCGCGGCCGCGAGAAACATGACCACGCCAGTGCCGGCGTTCTTGACCGAGGACTTGATCTCGAGCTTGGCCAGTTCGATCTCGCCGTGGACCACCGTGGACAGACTTGACGTCGCGTCGGCCACCAGAGTGCCGATGGACGGCTGGTCGGCCTTGGACGGAGCGTCTGCGGAGTTCGTCGTCACCGGTGTCCCTTCGATCGCCGATCACTTCTGGGACAAACCTTACGCGGTCCGCCCGGTCTGCTCCGAGCGCACGCGGCTCGGCTGCGCCATCCGGGCCGTTGTCGACCGAGGCTTCGTCGGCCCCGCGGTCTCCGCCGGGCCGCAGGCTAGGGTTCCAGACCGTGGCGAGCTACCTGATCACCGGCGTCTCACGCGGCGTCGGACGCGCCCTGGCCGAACGCCTGCTGGCCGACGGACACCGTGTCTATGGCATCGCCCGCGGGCCGGTGCCCGACCTGGAACTCGCGGGCCTGGCTCAGCTCGAGCTGACCGACTTCGGGTGCTACCCCGCCGCTCTGGCGACCCTGCTGACCGATCTGCCGGCCCTCGACGGTCTGGTGCACTCGGCCGGCATCGTTCGTCCCGGTTCGTTGTCCGATCAGGACTCCGCGGCCTTCACCGAACAGTTCGCAGTCAACGTGACTGCCGCCGCGGAGCTGGTCCGGCACACGTTGCCGGCCTTGCGCGCGGCCGGCGGTTCGATCGTGCTGGTCAACTCAGGCTCCGGACTCAACGCCCGGCCGCCACTGTCGGCCTACGGGGCGTCGAAGTTCGCCCTTCGCGGCTATGCCGAAGCATTGCGGCAGGAGGAGCCGTCGGTTCGGGTGTGCACGGTGTACCTCGGCCGCACCGACACCGCCATGCAACGGACCGTTCGCGCTGCCGAGGGTGGCGAGTATCGCGGGGCGGACTATCTGCAGCCGGCGACGGTGGCGGACGTGATCACCACCGTGCTCAGCCTGCCCCGCGAGGCGACCATCACCGACGTCACCGTCCGGCCGTCATCCCAACCCGGACCGTCCTCGCCCGACGCCGTCGCCTAGGTCCCAACCCGGTCCGCTGCGCGCGGGATCGTGTCGTCACGATTGCTCCGTCACGATTTGGTC
>CAZZZW010000520.1:0-2347 GCA_964658795.1 Phormidium nigroviride PCC 7112 | reverse complement strand
CACCGCCAGTCACGGGGCGGTGCTGGCCGATCGGACCACCGCGGCGCTGCGCCGTTGCCGGCTGCAGGGCAGCGGTGGACACGGCGTCCACGTCGCCGGGACGGCGAGCCCGAGCCTGGTCGATTGCGAGATCCGCAAGACCCACGCGGCCGGGGTGGCCGCGATCGAGCAGAGCTCCCCGCTGCTGGAGGGGGGCAGCATCACCGACTGTGCGGACTGTGCGGTGTTGTGTGCCGGAACCTCTCGTCCGGAGCTACGGAAGGTCGAACTCGCCGGCTCGCCGACCGGGCTGCTGATCGACCACGAGGCCGATCCGCTGCTCACGGGCGTCACCGTGCGGTCTGGGCAGCTCGGCGTGCGTGCGCTGGGGGGCCGCGGACGGCTCGTCGAATGCGAGTTGACCGGCCTGACCACGAGTGCCGTGAGCTGGTCGGGTGCCGCTGCCCTCACGATCGAGAAGAGCCTGATCTCTGACTGCGGCCGGATCGGCCAGGCCGGCGACGATGCCCGGCCGCGCCTGGCGGACTGCGATCTCGTGGCCTCCGGCGCTGAGGCGATCATCCTCACCGGATCGGCCCGGCTCAGCCTGACCGGTAGCCGGGTCCGTCAGGTCGGACCCGAGCCGATCGAGATCGGCTCGAATGCCTCGGCCGATCTGGCCGGAACCGAGTTCATCACCACGGCCTCGGTCCCGCACGTGATGACCGAGCCGATGGCCGGCCTAGCCGCTGCGTTGGCTCCGGCTGCGCTCGCGCCGACCGCGACCCTTTCGGGTGAGCCGGCCATCTCGGCGGCCTCGATCGGTCCCGGCGTGCCGGTCGACGACACCGAACTGGCGACCAAGGACCTCCTGGCTCAGCTCGACGGCATGGTCGGTCTGGCCCAGGTCAAACGTGAGGTGGCAACGCTGGTCGGACTGAACCAGGTCGCCCGGCGTCGGTCGAAGGCCGGCCTGGCGGCGCCCCCGATGCCCAAGCATCTGATCTTCGCCGGTCCGCCCGGCACCGGTAAGACCACCGTGGCCCGGTTGTACGGTCAGATCCTGTCGGGCCTCGGCGTGTTGTCCGGCGGCCAGCTGGTCGAGGTCGCGCGAGCCGATCTCGTGGCCGAGCATCTCGGTGGAACGGCTGTGAAGACAACGGAGAAGTTCAACGAGGCGCTCGGGGGTGTGTTGTTCATCGACGAGGCCTACACGTTGCTGCCCGACGGAACGACCGGTCAGGACTTCGGCCGCGAGGCGATCGACACCCTGGTCAAACTGATGGAGGACCACCGAGACGACGTGGTCGTCATCGCGGCCGGCTATTCGGCCAACATGCGGGCCTTCCTCGGCGCGAACCCGGGACTGAACTCCCGATTTTCCAAGACGATCGAGTTCGAGAGCTACACCACCGACGAGCTCGTCACGATCGTGGAGAACCTCTGCCGCGAGCACAGTTACGCCCTCGAGTACGACACCCGGACCGCCCTGACGAAGCACTTCGGCAAGGTTTCCAAGGGCGAGACCTTCGGCAACGCACGTGCTGCCCGGCAGGTCTTCGAAGAGATGCTGGGTCGGCAGGCCTACCGGCTGGCCCAGTCGCCGGACATCGCCGAGGTCGAGCTGGCCCGGTTGATGCCCGAAGACCTGATCGATGCGGCCGATACCCAGCCGACCCACAACACCGGCCGGGATCAGGCGGTGCAGGATCTGATGCGCGACCTGGACGCGATGATCGGCCTGGCCAGCGTCAAGCACCAGGTCGCTGAGCTGGTCGACCTGATCGCCTCCAGTCGAGCTCGGATCGAGGCGGGGCTGCCGGCGCCGTCGATGACCCGGCATCTGGTGTTTTCCGGTGCCCCGGGTACCGGTAAGACGTCAGTAGCCCGGTTGTACGGCAACCTGCTGACCTCGATGGGGGTTCTGTCCGGCGGCCAAGTGGTCGAGGTGGCTCGGGCCGATCTGGTCGGACAGTACGTCGGGCACACGGCGCAGCGCACCAAGGAGGTCTTCGAGAAGGCCCGCGGCGGGGTGTTGTTCATCGACGAGGCATACACCCTGGCGCCCCCCGGGGCGACCAACGACTTCGGCCGCGAGGCGATCGACACCCTGGTCAAGTTGATGGAGGACCACCGCGACGAGATCGTGGTGATCGTGGCCGGTTACGGCGGCGACATGGACCGGTTCCTCGACAGCAACGTCGGCCTGGCCTCCCGGTTCGCCCACCGGATCGACTTCCCTTCGTATTCGGATGATGAGATGGTGGCCATCTTCGAGCGGCTGGCTAGCTCTGGTGGCTACGACGTGGACGGTGCGGCCTACGGCCTGCTGCGGCGACACTTCGCCGGCATCCCGCGCGGGGAGTCG
>CAZZZW010000519.1:0-2372 GCA_964658795.1 Phormidium nigroviride PCC 7112 | reverse complement strand
CCGGCCGCGGCTCAGTCCCAGGCTGCGTCTCAGCGTGGCCAGACGGTGAAGCTGTCCCGGCTGCGCCAGGTCATCGCGGCCCGGATGGTCGAGTCGTTGCAGGTGTCGGCCCAGTTGACCACCGTGGTCGAGGTGGACGTCACCAAGATCGCCCGGTTGCGCAACCAGGCCAAGGCCGACTTCGAGCGGCGTGAAGGCGTCAAGCTGTCCTTCCTGCCGTTCTTCGCGATCGCCGCGGTCGAGGCGCTCAAGGAGCACCCGAACGTGAACTGCTCGGTCGACACCGAGGCCGGCACGGTCACCTACCACGAGGCTGAGCACCTGGGCATCGCCGTGGACACCGAGCGCGGCTTGCTGGTGCCGGTCATCCACAACGCCGGTGATCTGAACCTGGGCGGCATCGCCCGCAAGATCGCGGATTTGGCCGAGCGAACCCGGACCAACAAAGTCTCGCCGGACGAGCTGGGCGGCGGTACGTTCACCCTCACCAACACCGGCAGCCGCGGGGCGCTGTTCGACACCCCGATCATCAACCAGCCGCAGGTCGGCATCCTCGGCACCGGATCGGTCGTCAAGCGCCCGGTCGTGATCGACGATGAGAACCTGGGCGAGACGATCGCGGTCCGGTCGATGGTCTACCTGGCCCTGTCCTACGACCACCGGATCGTCGACGGCGCCGATGCGGCCCGGTTCCTGAACACGATGAAGGACCGGCTCGAGGCGGGCGCGTTCGAACGGGCGCTCGGGCTCTAGCTCATGAAGGTACTGATTGCCGGTGCGTCCGGATTCCTCGGTCACGCGCTGCGGGCCGAACTGATCGCGCACCGGCATCTGGTGCACACCCTGGTCCGGCGACCGGCCGCCTCGGCCAACGAGGTCGAGTGGCATCCGGAGAACGGACAACTGGACCCGGCCGTGCTCCGGGGCTTCGGTGCGGTGATCAGCCTGTCCGGAGCCGGCATCGGGGACAAGCGGTGGACGCCGGAGTACAAGAAGACGCTGGTCGACAGCCGGGTCGGCCCGACCTCGGTGCTGGCCTCGGCGTTGGCAGCGATGCCGGCCGATCAGCGCCCGACGACCTTCATCAGTGCGTCCGCCATCGGGATCTACGGCGAGCGCGGTGATCAGGTGCTCCCGGAATCCGCGACTCCCGGCACGGGCTTCCTGGCCGACCTGGTTGTCGATTGGGAGGCTGCGACCGAACCGGCCGCAGCCGCAGGGGTCCGGGTGGCCATGTTGCGTACCGGGCTCGTGTTGGCCCGCAGCGGTGGACTCATGCAGCGGATGGTCCCGTTGTTCAAGCTCGGCATCGGCGGCAAGCTCGGGTCGGGTCAGCAGTACCAGGCCTGGATCTCGCTGGCCGATGAGGTGGGCGCCATCCGCTACGTCGTGGAACACGACGAGGTAGCCGGCCCGGTGAACCTGACCGGCCCGGAGCCGGTGCGCAACGTCGAGTTCACCAAGGCCCTGGGTCAGGTGTTGCACCGGCCCTCGATGTTCCCGGCACCCGCGTTCGGCCTGCGGCTGATCCTCGGTGAGTTCGCCGACGAGGGCGTGCTGGTCAGCCAACGGGTCGTCCCGGAGCAGTTGCAGGCCGCGGGCTACACCTTCCAGCACCCTGATCTGCGCAGCGCGCTCGAATGGGCCGTCGCGCACTGAACCGTCAGCTGGCGGTCACCGCAGCGATCCGGAATCCCCCGTCGTCATCGGATGAATCCCTCGCGTCAGCGACAAGCTCGATGGTCAAGGTGCTGGCGGCGGCGACCGCGGTGTGAGCCTCCGGCCGGCCGGGGCAGCTGAGGACCGCCGCCGGCAGCGTCGCCTGCGCGGTCAGCCGGATGCGGTCGGACGCCCGGCTGAGCACGGCGATGTCGCGGTAGTCGGTGTGCAGTCCGGTCAATCGGCAACCGGCCGGCACCGTCTGCTGCAACGTCTTGGTGTCGGCGGCCACCAGCCCCGGTGTCGCGTAGACCTGGCCGAGCAGCGCCGGTCTCCGCTCGGCATAGGCCTGAGAGCGCAGATCGTCGAGCCGGGTCAGCAGCTGCAGCGGATCGGCGGAGGTCTGAGCCGCTGCCGGCCCGGCTGACTTCGAGCCCGCCACCGCCGGATGACCGGTCGTCGGCCTTCCGGCCGCCGCCGGTGGATCGTGACGGTGCAGCAACGGCCAGCCGATCACGGCCGCCAGCACCAGCAGCCCGAGCAGGGCCGCCACGGCGACGCCGCGCAGCACCGAGCCACCAACCATCCGATCGATTAACGCCTTGGGCCACTGGGGCGTTTGCGGCTCCGGTGACAGGGATCGCTCGGCTCTGATCAACGGTCGCGAGATGCGGGTCAGATCGGCCGGGACGAATTCCGGGCCGGAGAAGTCG
>CAZZZW010000518.1:0-2378 GCA_964658795.1 Phormidium nigroviride PCC 7112 | reverse complement strand
CACCCGAGCGGATCGGCCATCCAGGCGGTACCACCGGCCAGCATGGACAACACGGTGGCGGTGAAGGAATAGACATCGTTCTCGAACACCAGCGGCGCGCCGAGGATCTGCTCCGGGGGACAGAAACCGGGCGTCACCCGCTGCGGCTGGGCCCCGAAGTCGCTGGTGCCGTCCAGGTCAGCCAGCACGGCCAGTCCGGACGGGGCGAGCAGGAAGTTGGCCGGCTTGATGTCACCGTGCACCAGGCCGGCCAGGTGCAGCGCGACCACGGCGTCGGCCGCGGCGCGCAGCAGCCGGCCCACCTCGCCGGCCGGCATCGGGCCGGCTTCGATCCGGTCGGCCAAGGTCTGCGGGTAGTAGGGGAACACCAGATAGCCGAGTTGGTCGTCCTGTCCACTGTGCTGCAGTGGCACCACTCCGGACTGCAGGCCGATCCGCCGGTAGACCCCGGTCGCGTGCGGCAGCTGATCCGGCGTCAGGGTCTTGACCACCAGTGAGCCCATGTCCGGTCCGACCACCCGGAACACCGAGGCGAGGTCGCTCCGGGACAAGATCTCGGCGCCCAGCGCCTCCGGCACCGCGTGCCCGAGCAGCCGGGCCTCCAGCTCGAGCCGGTCGACAGCGTTACCGTCCTGACTCCGGTGCCGGCTCACGAGCTGACCCCGACGGTCGCCTTCGGCGGATCCGGTAACGGCATCTGGACGGCGAACCACTCGTCCTCGACCAGTAACAGCGCCCGTCCCGGGTTGGAGCGTCCGAGCAGGTCACGGGACACCCCCGAGCCCAACGCATTGCCGTCCAGCGAACTGGCCGGCCACAGCAGCACACCTTGCTTCTGTCGCTTGGCCTCGACCGCGACCCCACGCAGCAGGGTGTTCAGATCATCGATCCCGGCCGCGACGAGCAGGGCAAAGCTGCCCGGCGGACGTTCCCGGGCGAGCTCGATCAGGGCCGAGTCGACGTCGCTTCCATGCACTACCTCGGCGTCGTCGACCAGGACGGCGCACCGATCGTGGGCGGTGATCCAGCTGGTGACCGGCTCGGCCTGGTCCAGCGCGGTGATCAGTTCCGCCCCGAGCGCGGTCGCGGCCTCGGCCAGCGGGGACGGTCGCGGGGCCACCACCAGCAGCGGAACCCCTTGGGCATGCAACACATTCGCTGCCGCGGCCAGGAACGTGCTGCGCCCGGACCGGCGCTGGCCGGCGACCAGGAAGCCCGAGCCGGCGCTGAAATCCATCCGGTACTGGGAGAGCGTGTCGCCGCCCACCCCGACCAGGATGTCGAACCCGTCGGTCCGGGTCGCCACCGGCAGTTCGAGGGCCCGGGAGAGCGGGATCGCGGTCGGCATCACGTCCAGTCGGAACGGCCGTACCCGGTTGGCACCCTCGTACTTCCGGCTTATCTCAGCGACCTGTTCGCGCAGCGCGGCGGCCTGGGCCTGACCGGAGACATCGGTGGAGATGACGGCGAACTGGGCCTCGTTGGTCGGGTCGCCGTAGTAGGCCCGGCCGGGCGCGATGAGCTCGGGCAGCGTGCTGGGCCGGATGTTGGCCAGCCGGTAGTCGTCCCGATCGGCCAGCCGCAGCAGGTAGCGGGTCTCGATGAAGTTGACGATCCGGTCGGTCAGCAGGGCTTGGTCACCGGCGATGACGACCCGGACCCCAACCGCCGGTCCTTCACGCAGGATGGTCACGATCCGTTCCCGGACCTGCTGCAGTTGCTCGATGCTGAAGGCGGAAAGTACGCCTTCCCAACGATCCAGGGTCACCACGATGTAGGGCAGGGCCTGGCTGGCGCCGGATGCGGCGCTGTGCTGATTGGCGCCTGACGCGGCGCGTTGCTCGTTGACGTCACCGAAGCCGTCGCTGGACAAGATCAGCTGGCGGCGGGTCAGCTCGTCGGTCAGCCGGCCGAGCAGCCGGGTGAACCGGGCGGTCTCGGTCGAGGTCACGACCGCGCCGCAGTGCGGCAGGTCGCGGGCCGGCAGCAGCGCGCCGTTGCCGAAGTCGATGGCATACAGATGCAGGTCATCGGGTGAATAGCGCGAGCAGAGTTCTGCGATGAGCGTGCGAAGGAAACTCGATCGGCCCGATCGCGCCGACCCGGCCACCAGCAGGTGCTCGCCGTCCTCGACCCGGTACACCAGGGGGGCCTGCGCCTGTTGCGACGGGACATCGCGCAGACCGAGCAAGGCACCGTCGGCGTTCGGGTTGCGCTCGGCCAGCTCAGCCACCGTGATCAGGTCGGGCAGGGCGGGCAGCCAGGGGCTCGGGTTCTGCGGGATGGCCATCGAGTCAGCCGCGCCCCGGACCACCTCGACCAAGGCGTGCAGGTCGGTGGCGGTCGGGTCGTCGCCGCCGGTCGACCGGCGCTTGAGC
>CAZZZW010000517.1:0-2390 GCA_964658795.1 Phormidium nigroviride PCC 7112 | reverse complement strand
CCTTGCTCGAGCCACCGCAACCGGCGACCATGGTCGCTGCTGTGGCTAGCGTCAGCGCCGTAATGGCTATCTTTGAACGCATCTACCTGTGTCCTTCCCACGACTGAAGCGTCAGCGCCTGACAGCGCTTACGGGTAGGCAAGACAATCGCATTCTTCGGCACCCAGCGGAATACCTGACATGGGCGAAGATACCTAACCGTTACCTGTCCGATCGCTCTCGTACACACAGGTGAGTAGACACCACGAGCATCAGATCCAGGTGAAGGGAACCTTGATCAGTTAGGCGTCCGATGACGTCGCCGCCGATCTTCGAGCTGCTTGGCCGTGAGCCCCAGTTGAGCCATCACCGCACGTTTGGATGTCGGCTTGGTCGGCTGCAGCAGGGACGGCGGGACGTCGACGTAGGCACCGCTGCGCAGGTTGAGTCGTAATGACGCGGCGCCGCGTATGTTGCCGACCACCTCGACGTTCTCCAGGTCCGGCCAGGCGATCCAGTCCTCCCGTCGCAGGTGCCGGACCGAGATGCCGTCGGCGGTCGCGACCATCTGCAACCGGAGCGCGGCGATCGACAGGCCACCGCAGGCCAGGCCGATGATCAGGGTCGGAATCCGGACGGTGGCCGCCGGGTGGGCGTAGATGTTCAGCGCGGCCGCGGCCACCAGCACCAGCATCAGCGCGGCCGGCTGGTAGGGCGGGATGCGCCAGACCTGCATGTCCTGCTGCGGTACGGCCATGGCTGCAGTCTAGGGAGGCGCCGATCCGCACCCGGTAACCGAACGGCCCCGGGCACCGGCAGCTCGGAGGAGCGGCGCAGTGTCCGGGGCCGAGAAGCCCTAGGCGATCAGCCCGTCGGTCAGCGACCGTCGTCGCCACCCGGCGCGGTCTTGGCGATCTGCATCAGGAACTCGATGTTGGTCCGGGACTTGCGCAGCCGGTCCAGCAACAGATCGATGCCCTGCTGCGGTTCGAGTGCGTGCAGCACCCGGCGCAGCTTGATCACCACCGCCAACTCGTCCGGCGACAGCAGGATCTCTTCTTTTCGAGTCGAGGATTGATCCACATCGACGGCCGGGAAGACGCGCTTGTCGGCGATCTTGCGGTCCAGCCGCAACTCGGCGTTACCGGTGCCCTTGAACTCCTCGAAGATCACCGTGTCACCGGCCGAGCCGGTCTCGACCAGGGCCGAGGCGATGATGGTGAGGGAGCCGCCGTTCTCGATGTTGCGCGCCGCGCCCAGGAACCGCTTCGGCGGATAGAGCGCGGTCGAATCGACACCACCGGACAGAATGCGGCCGGACGCGGGCGCGGCCAGGTTGTAGGCCCGGCCCAGACGGGTGATCGAGTCGAGCAGGACCACCACGTCGTGGCCCATCTCGACCAGACGCTTGGCCCGCTCGATGGACAGCTCGGCAACCATCGTGTGGTCCGACGGCCGGCGGTCGAAGGTCGAGGCGATGACCTCACCCTTGACCGAGCGCTGCATGTCGGTGACCTCTTCGGGCCGCTCGTCGATCAGCACGACCATCAGGTGACACTCGGGGTTGTTGACCGCGATCGCGTTGGCGATCGCCTGCATGATCATGGTCTTACCCGCCTTGGGCGGCGAGACGATGAGTGCGCGCTGGCCCTTACCGATCGGCATCACCAGGTCGATGACCCGAGTGGTCAGGATGTGCGACTCGGTCTCGAGCCGCAGCCGCTCCTGTGGGTAGAGCGGGGTCAGCTTGGTGAACTCGACCCGGTTCCGGGCCTGCTCCGGGTCGACGCCGTTGATCGAGTCGAGCCGGACCAGCGGGTTGAACTTCTCCTTGCGCTCGCCCTCGCGCGGCTGCCGGACCACACCGGTAACCGCGTCACCGCGGCGCAGGCCGTAGCGACGGACGTGGGAGTTGGCGACGTAGACGTCCTCGGAGCTGGCGAAGTAGCCGCTGACCCGGATGAACCACGAACCCTTGTCGTCGACGTTGTCGAGGATGCCGGCCACCGGCAGCAGGACGTCGTCCTCGGCGATGGTCGGTTCCGGCTCGTTCCGGCCGTTGTTCTGGCCACCGCCGTCGTTGCGATCACGGGTGCGACCCCGCCGGTCGCGGAACCGACGACCCCGACGGCTGCCGTACTCGTCGTCGTCATCGTTCTGGTTGTTGTTCTGATTGCGGTTCTGGTTGCTGCGCTGACCGCCGTCGTTGTTCTGGTTGCGGTTCTGGTTGTTGCGCTGACCGCCGTCGTTGCGGCTGGACCGCTCTCGGGCCGGTGCGTCCTGGCCCGATTCGGTCGCAGCGGTGTCGGCCGTCGACGCGTCGGCGGCACCGGAGACCTCATCAATCAACGTCGGCTGCGGGGCGCCGGCCGGGCGGGATGCGGCCCGGCGGGACCGAGGGGCCTTGGCCG
>CAZZZW010000516.1:0-2392 GCA_964658795.1 Phormidium nigroviride PCC 7112 | reverse complement strand
CTCACGGGTTCCGAGGGTTCAAATCCCTCCGTCCCCGCCAGATTAGTCACGTTGAAACCCCCGGCAGGCGCAAGCTCGCTGGGGGTTTCGTTTTGTCCCTCCGGGTGGCTGTTGTTGCCGTTCTTGGCCCGTGTCGGGCCGTGTGCGGCCACGTCCCGGCTCTTTTGCCCGTTTGTGCCCAGCTGGGCTAGTCCGGCCACGGCAGCCATCGGTTCGGCGAGGTCGCCGGTCATATGAACGGCCAGGGACTCCTGCGTTGGGTGCGGGTCGTCGCCGTCGGTTATGTCGATGAGGATCCTCTCGAAGACGGCTTGGTTGAGCCACTTTCTCTGCTCGCCTACCGCCTGGCGGTAGAGCCTGCCGGCGCTGCCGAGCAGCTGGAGCATTAGCTCGAGGTGCTTGCGGACGAGTTCCATGTTCTGCTGGCAGGCCGCGATGAGGCGGTTGGCGTCATGTATCTCGGCCAGCACTGCGGTCTGACGGAGCTTGAGGTCTTCCACTGGGATGGCTTCGTCCAGGTAGGCATCGATCAGCTTCTGCTTCTTGCGTTCGAGCTTGATTAGGCGCTGTCGTTGGTTAGCGAGCAGAGATTGGTCCTGTTCCTGCCGAGCATCGAGGCTGGCCCGCGCCAACTCGCCCACTTCTTGAATGGTCTGTTTGGTGAACTGCACCTGGGTTTTCCAGATGCGTTCCACTTCTTTTTCGACCTTCTCCACCGAGACATACGGCAGGTCGCAATCGGTGCGGCCGGTGTGCCTGCCGAGACAGAAGAAGTAGCTGTAGACACCCCCTTTGCCCCGGGAGTGGCCGTAGCCCATCCGTCCACCGCAGCGTCGGCAGAATAGCGAACCCTTGAGGTAGTGGGTGTGTCGCCAGGAGCGGTCTCCCGCGATGCGTCGGCCAGCCAAAACCTCTTGCACTTGGTACCAGGTCTCATCGTCAACGAGTGGTTCGTGAGCGCCGTCGTAGATGAGTTCGCGGTGGCGGATCTTGCCCATGTAATACGGGTTCGAGAGCAGCCGATGGACTTGGCTGTTGTTCAGCGGCGTGCCGACGTACTTCGCTGTGGTGCGGCTTTTGAGGCCTCGTTCCTCGAGTTCATCCCGCAGCGTCGAGATACTCCAGTGCCCACCGGCGTAGGTCTGGAAGGCCCAGCGCACATGCTCGGCCTTCTCTTCGTCAAAGGCGACGCCTTTGATTTCACGTCCCTCGATCCGGGCCAGCGTGTTCACATAGCCGATCGGGGCAACGCCGTGCGTGCCGCCTCTCATGGCTTTCTGGGCGATGCCCTTCTTGGCTTCGCTCGCCAGGTTGCGGGAGTAGAACTCGGCCATGCCGGCGAAGATGTTGTGCATCAGCATGCCGGCCGGGGTTTCATCAATCTGCTCGCTCACCGAGACGAGGGTGGCTCCGGCGGTCTGAATCTTGGCAAGGATCATGACGTCGTCTGCGCGGTCTCGGGCCAGCCGGTCGAGCTTGTGGACAACGACGTAGTCGACGCCTCCTTCGGCGACGTAGGCGAGCAGTGCCTGCAAGCCGTCCCTATCTGCCGAGCGGGCCGAAGCCCCAGCGTCGACGAATTCACGGTCGACTTCAGCGCCAAGGTCTGCCACCTTGCGCTCACAGGCCTCGCGCTGCGCTGGGATGGAATACCCCTCGGCTTCACCATTTCTGGTGGCTTGGCGAGAGGTGGAGACGCGCAGGTAGAGCACTGCGCGCTTGAGCGGGTCGGCGGCAACCTCGGGCGAAGTGTGAGCTGGGATGAGTTCGATTGACATAAGAATTGCCCTCCTTTCCCTCGGTAAATGGGGGTTTCCGAGTAGTTGGCCTCCGGACTGTACCTCCGAAGGCAGGAGGAGTCGATAGACCGATCGGGAACTCACCGGAGCCGCACCGAGGCGACCGGACAGGGCTGAACCGGGGTCGGGAGGGTGGTTCTGGCCGACGATTCCTGGCGCTGTAGTTTTTGCAACAGTCGAGCGGTCTACCTCAGTGAGTTCGCTCCACTACATGCCGAGATCGCTTCGCGGCAGCCCTGCGGAATGTGAGGAGTAGCTACGCAGAATGCGTAGGAGTCCCATCCCGTATCGGGCAGATTCGCCCGAAAGTACGCCGATGTCGAGGGGGTGTTCATCGTCGCGACACGATGGGCGACGCGACAGGTCGATCGGAAGGCTCGCCACCTTGACGCAATACGGCTTATGCCTCATAGTCATGCGCAGAAATGTGGGCAACATCTCAACAACCACAAACTGAACAAGAAAGACGGCGCGGCTTCACCATCGTCGAGCTTCTAATTGTGATCGTGGTGATTGGGATCCTGGCCGCAATTGTGATAGTCGCCTACAACGGCGTGACGCAACAAGCTCGGGTTGCTTCAATCAAGAGTGAC
>CAZZZW010000515.1:0-2393 GCA_964658795.1 Phormidium nigroviride PCC 7112 | reverse complement strand
ACGGACGATCTGCGGACGCAGGTCGTCGGCCGGCGGCAACCAGGCATCCGGCTCGGCCTCGGCCTGTTCGCCGGTCCGGATATCTCGGACCGAGTCAGCGGTGGCCGCCCCGTCGGCATCGACCCCGGCCGGGAACCAGACGAACGGAATACCCCGGCGCTCGGCGTAACGGATCTGCTTGCCGTACTTCTGCGCCGCAGGGGACACCTCGCACGGCACGCCCCGGGCCCGCAACCGCTGCGCGATGTCGTCGCAGCCGCGCCGCTGCTCCTCGTTCGGCAGCGCGACCAGCACCGCCGAGGGCACCGACCGGGACGCGGTGAGCTTCCTGCGGCCGAACAGCGGCACCAGCATCCGGGTCACGCCGAGCGAGATTCCCACGCCCGGATAGGTCGTCCTGCCATCGCTGGCCAGGGAGTCGTACCGGCCGCCGGAGCAGATCGAACCCAGGCTCTCGAAACCGGCCAGCCGGGTCTCGAACACGGTGCCGGTGTAGTAGTCCAGGCCGCGGGCGATGCGCAGGTCGGCCACCACGGTGAACCGGTCGTTGTCCATTCCCGCACAGCCGTCGATCACCGCGGCCAGTTCGGCCAGGCCCTCGTCGAGCAGGTCATCGGTCACGCCCAGCGCTCGGACCTGGTGGACGAAGGAGGAATCGGGGGTCTGGATCTGGGCCAGGGCAAGCGCCTGCTGGGCCTGCCCGGGAGTCAACCCGGCCTCCTCACCGAGCATGGTCAGGATCACCTCACCCGGAACCTTGTCCAGCCGATCGATGACCCGCATCACGGCGGGGATGTCGGGGGCACCCAGGCCGCGGAAGTAGCCCTCCATGAGCTTGCGGTTGTTGACCTGCAGGGTCAGCGGCGGCACCGGCAACGCCGACAGCGCCTCGGCCATCACCCGGGCCACCTCGACGTCGTGGTGGAAGGGCAGCACGTCGCGGGCGACCACGTCGATGTCGGCCTGGGTGAACTCGCGGTAGCGGCCCTCCTGCGGCCGCTCACCCCGCCACACCTTCTGGATCTGGTAACGCCGGAAGGGGAATTCCAGCTTGCCGGCGTTCTCCAGGACGTACCGCGCGAACGGCACGGTCAGGTCGAAGTGCAGTCCGAGGGCCGCTGAGGACTCGTCGGCCTCGCCCTCCGTCGCGTGCAGCCGGCGCAGGACGTAGACCTCCTTCTCGATCTCGCCCTTGCGCAGCAGCTGCTCCATCGGCTCGGCGGCCCGGGTCTCGATCGGGGCGAACCCGTGCAGCTCGAACGTGCTCCGGAGCTGTTCCAGCACCTGCAGCTCGGCCAGCCGTTCAGCCGGCAGCAGCTCGGGGAATCCGCTCAGCGGGGTCGGTTTCGATGCGCTCACGACAGTTCTCTCAGGAAGGGGTTGGTGGCTCGTTCACGCCCAATGGTGGTGCGCGGACCGTGTCCGGGACAAACGATTAGTTCGTCATCCATGCCCAGGATGACGTCCTTGAGCGAGTTGAGCATGGCCGGCATGGAACCGCCGGGCAGGTCGGTACGGCCGATCGACCCCGCGAACAGCACGTCTCCGGTGAAGGTGGTGTCCTCGGCCGAGAACACCACCGAACCCTGGGTGTGGCCGGGTGTGTGCCGGATCGCGAAGCTCAGGCCGGCCAGTTCGACGCTCGCGTTGTCGTCCAGGCTCAGCACGTCGTCCGGTTCGGCGAAGGTCAACCCGGACGCGCCCCAGATCGGCGCGCCGACCGGCAGCCCCATCTGGGTCCAGGGGTCGGCCAGCGCGGCCCGGTCGGCGGGATGGATGTAGGCCGGGACGTCGCGGGCCTGACACACCGGCAGCACCGAGAAGGTGTGGTCCAGGTGGCCATGGGTCAGCAGCACCGCGACCGGGTGCAACCGGTGCTCGGCGATCACCTCGTCCAGCTGATCGGTGACCCCCACCCCCGGGTCGACGACGACACATTGCTCGCCCGCACCGGTGGCGATGACGTAGCAGTTGGTGCCGAGCAGTTGGGCCTCGATCGTCTCGATCAGCACCGTCTTCCAGCCTCCGGGTGTGCGGCGTCTGCGTCCGGCTCCACCCTACTGAGCGCTTTCTTAACCTCGTCCGGCGCGGCCACCAAGCTGGTTTCGTACAATTCGGCACCGTTGCCACTCGTTTTCTTCCGGAGGACATTTCCTGTGCCGAACAGCAAGCAGCGTCGCGATACCGCTCGCCGCCACCTCGAACGTCAGCTGAGCAATCGCCAGAAGCGGGATGCGCGCCGTCGCCAGCTCAACGTCGTGGCCACCATCGTCGGCGTCCTGGTGCTGATCGGCGTCGTCGCGGTCACCGTCGTTGCGCTCAAGAGTGGCAAGAGCTCGACCGCCACGCCCGGCGCCTCCGCATCCTGCCGCATCGAGCGCAGCTTCACGATG
>CAZZZW010000514.1:0-2402 GCA_964658795.1 Phormidium nigroviride PCC 7112 | reverse complement strand
CCCGTCCCTGACCCTGATCCGGTTCCCAGCGGCCCGCCCGGCCACGACCGCGGCCGGATTGGCCGGCGCCTTTGGGCTGGTCACGTTCTTCGCGGTGGACTGCGGCGCCGCACTCGCCGTGGTCGCGATACTCGTCAGGCCGAGGGCGAGCATGACAGCAGAGAACAGGCAAACGGCGCGGCGCATGAGCGGTCCTAGTTGTGCGGTGTTAGACGGTCTGATCGCCGCGAGCGTACGTGAAACCGGACCGGTTCGAGCCGGTTTGCCGAACCGGGTGACAAACGTCAGACCGGGGCCGCAGTCAGGCCTCCGGACGGCACCACGTCGGCGGCCGAATCGACCGCCGGTGGCATCAGCACCACCGGGCAGGGGGCTCGGAAGATGATCTGGGGCGCGATCAGGCTCTTGGCCAGCGTGGCCAGGGCCCCGGCCCGGGGCGAGTCGAGCACCAGCAATTGCGCGCCGACCGCCGCGGCCAACAGCACCGACTGGGCCGAACCGCGGCGCAACGAGTAACTGATGTTCAGCCCGTCCAGGTCACCTAGCGCGGCCCGAAGCTGTTCGAGAATCCGGTTCTGTTCCAAGGCGAACGCCTCGTCCACCGGTTGGGCGATGGCCGGTGGCCGACCGCCGGAGCCGGCCGGGGTCCGAGGCCCTCGCCAGGCGGTCACCGCCAGCACCGGGGCCTCGCGCAACTGGCCCTCGGCCGCGGCCCACCGCAACGCATCGAGGGAACCGGTCCGCCGGCTGATGCCGACCACGATCGGGCTGACTGGATTCGACATGTCCGAGAACCTCCTTACGCCGCAGCCGGTTCGTCGACCTTGGACAGTGGGTCGGAGACGTCCTCGAGCGACCTTCGTTCGGCGTTAACGGCCAGCAAGGCCGCGACCACACCACCGATGATCATGATCGCCGCGCCCAGGAAATAGCCGAACGTCAGCGGCCCGGTCTTCGGATGCTCCACGTGCGCGCCGCCGATCAGGTGTCCGTACAAGGACGTTGCGATCGCGCCGAAGATCTGCGCGATCGAGAAGAACACCGCGATCGCCTGGCCGCGCAGCTCCAGTGGGAAGATCTCGCTCACGGTGAGGTACGCCGACGACGCCCCCGCCGAGGCGAAGAAGAAGATCACGCACCAGAAGATGGTCTGGGTCGTCGCGGTCAGGTGATGGCCGCCGAACAGCGCGGCTGAGATGGCCAGCAGAATGCCCGAGCCGATGTAGGTGGAGGAGATCATCACCCGTCGGCCGATCGTGTCGAACAGATGCCCGAGCAGCAGCGGTCCGGCCAGGTTTCCCACGGCGAACGGCAAGAAGTAGTAGCTCGTATGGGCCGAACTGATGTTGAAGAACTTCTCCAACACCAGCGCGTAGGAGAAGAAGATCGCGTTGTACAGAAAGGCCTGCGTCGACATCAGGGTGAAGCCGAGGATGGTGCGTCTGCGGTACTTGCCGAAGAAGATCCGGACCAGCTCACCGAACGGGATCCACTTCTGCGGCACGATGTTGATCGCTTTTGCATCGTCTACATCAGGCAGATCGTGCCCGTCGTCGCGAACCCGCTGCTCGATGTCGTCCACCGTGGCATTGGCTTCGTCCTGGAAACCATGGGTCATCTGCCAGCGCGGACTCTCCGGGATGTGGCGCCGCAGGCCGATGATGGCCAGACCGATCACCGGTCCGAGGAAGAAACCGATCCGCCAGCCCCAGGTGCTCGACGGAAAATGATCCGACAGCAGATAGAGGTTGGCCGCCGCACCGATGGCGGCACCGCCCCAGTAGGTGCCGTTGACCGCGATGTCGACCCGGCCCCGGTAGTGCGAGGGGATCAGTTCGTCGATGGCTGAGTTGATCGCCGAGTACTCACCGCCGATGCCGATCCCGGCGATGAACCGGAACGCCGCCAGCACTTCGAAGTTCCAGGAGAAGCCGGCCAGACCCGAGCCGATGAGGTAGATGGCCAGGGTCAGGATGAAGATCTTGCGCCGCCCGATCCGGTCGGTGATCCGGCCGAACGCGAGCGCACCGACCACCTCGCCGACCAGGTAGACCGAGCCGAGAGCGCCGACATCGCCGTTGGACAGGCCCAGATCGCTCTGGAACCCGGCTTGGGAGACGATCTGGATCTCCAGGCCGTCGAAGATCCAGGACACTCCGAGCCCGACCACGATCAGCCAATGGAATCGGGCCCAGGGCAGCCGGTCCAGCCGAGCCGGCACCAGGCTCCGGACGGGTTTGCTTGCAACTTCTCCGGGGGCGGACACTCCACGTACCTCTTCGGGTCGTGCCCGCGTGGGGGGTTCAGCAGGCAGATCGTGCTGCTACCGGTCTACCCCGTTCGACCCCTCATCGAAACCTCAGATCCGAGGAAACAGTTCAGACCGCGGCATCAGTTCAGAC
>CAZZZW010000513.1:0-2404 GCA_964658795.1 Phormidium nigroviride PCC 7112 | reverse complement strand
CAGCAGCCCGAACAACAGCAGCGCCCCGACGGCCTGGCTGGCCTCGGCCGAGGTGACCCCGACCAGCGCGAGGAACGCCGGTCCCAACCAGCGCACCGGCACCCCGCGGGCGGCGGCCACGTTCGGGTCCACGCTGGCGAACAACAGGGGCCGGGCCATCCCGGACAACACCAGGATCACCAGAACCGCGACGATCACGGCCAATCGAGCCGCGTCGGCGTCGATGCCGAAGATCGAGCCGAACAGCACCCGAACGCCGGCCGCGCCGTTACCGGTCGAGGAGTGCGTTGTGAAATAGGCCAGAAAGAAGACGCCCAAGCCCAGCACCCAGGCGAACATCACCCCGGTGACGGCATCGTCGACGGCGGTGCCGGCCCTACCGCCGAGGATCCCCAGCAGCAGTCCGACCACGATCGTGGCCGCGAAGAGCCCGAACCGCAGGTCCAATCCGGCCGCGAGCGCGGCGACGGCGCCGGTGAACGCGACGTGGGACAGCGCGTCGCCGGCGAACACCTGACCTCGCAGCACCACGAAGTAACCGATCAGGCCGGAGACCAACGCGATCGCCGTGCCGGCCACCAAGGCGTGCTGGATGAACGGGTGGCTCAGCATGTGCCCGATGCCGGTGACTGGATCGGTGGCCAGCACGACGCTCACGCCGTCACCTCGACCGGCCCGCGTCGGCTCCATCGTTCCACTGCAGCCCGGTAGAGGGCGGCGAGCACGAATGCGCCGAAGGCGAAGCTGGTCACCCAGAACCCGATCGGATAGGGCGAGAAGAACGCGATGCCCTCACCCAACCAGGTCACCAGGATCGCGATCAGCACGGACAGCAGGACCCCCAGAGCGGGGCGGGCGGTGAGCCGGGCGGCCGTCGCGGCCGGAGCCACCAGCAGGGCGAATACCAGCAGGCTGCCGGTGATCTGGCTGGTGGCCGCGACCGAGATTCCCAACAACAACAGGAAGATTGCCGACAGCAGCCGGGGTCGCAAGCCGCGCGCGCGGGCCACCTCGGCATCCACGCTGGCGAAGAGTAGCGGCCGGGCGATCACGGTCAACACGAGCAGGCAGAGGACGCCGGAGATCAGCAGGGTGAGCACCTGGTCGTCGGTGACGCCGATGATCACGCCGAACAGAAGGTCGTTCAATTCATTGGCAAAACCATGGGCCAGGCTGATGAACAGAAAGCCGCAGGCCAGTGCGAAGCCCTGGAAGGTGCCGATCACCGCGGACTCCTGACCGCTGCCGGATCGGCCGTCGGCCCGGCCGCTGCCCGGCAACGCGGCGACGATCACAGCGGCCAGCACGCAGAAGCCGAAATAGCCGAAGGCGGCGTTCACCCCGATCCAGAATGCCCCGGCCGCACCGGGAAAACCGACCACGGCCATGGTGTGCCCCACGAAGGTCTGCCGGCGTAACACCATGAAGTAGCCGATCACACCTGATACGACGGCGACGATCGTGCCGGCCCGCATCGCGTTGAGCATGAAGTGGAAACTGAGCAGCTCACGGACGTCGTAGATCAGGTTCCAGCTGAGCTGTGCGTTCACGGGTGCTCGACGTGCTGATCCGGCTGTCCGACCACGACCAGGCCACCGCTGCTGTCCCGAAGTACCTCGATCGGTGTGTCGTAGAGCATGCTCAGTGTCTCGGCGGTGATCACCTCGGCCGGGGTGCCGATCACGGCGCCGCCGTGGGCCAGGTAGATCACCCGGTCCAGATAAGGAAGAATCGGATTGACGTCATGGGCGACGAGTAGTACCGCGACGTCCTCACTGCGACACACCTGCTGGATCAGCGCACTGACGCCGGCCTGATTGGTCACGTCCAGGCTGTCCAGGGGCTCGTCGAGAATCAGCAGGTCCGGCCGGCGGACCAGGGCTTGGGCGATCAGCAGCCGCTGCTGTTCGCCACCGGAACACTGACCGATCGGACGATGCGCGTACCGGCCGGCCCCGACCAGCTCGATCACCTGGTCCACCCGCTCGTCGGCGAGCTTTGCCTTACGGCCGCGAAGGAAACCCGGCAACGGCAGGCCCCATCGGTCGCCGTCCCAGCCCAGCCGGACCAGGTCGACGCCCCGGATCGGGGTGGCCGGATCGAAGTTGCGGCGTTGCGGCAGGTAGCCGATCGCTGAATTTCGCCGTCCTGCCGGCTGTCCGAGCACCTCGACCGAACCGTGCGCAGCCGGCTGCAGTCCGAGCACCGTCTTGAGCAGGGTGGACTTGCCGACGCCGTTCGGCCCGAGAATCGCGACGAATTCCCCGACGTCCACGCTCAGGCTGACGTTGGACCAGACGGTGCGGCCACCGACTCGGGCGGCGACGTCGGTCAGCCGGACGACCGGGATGCCGTCGTCCGGCTGGGTGGGAGAGATGGCTGACAAGGTCAGTGCCCGGTAGCG
>CAZZZW010000512.1:0-2417 GCA_964658795.1 Phormidium nigroviride PCC 7112 | reverse complement strand
ACGGACGAAGCCGCGGTGGTCGGCCATCTCGGACCCGACCTGCTCGCCAACGACTACGACCAGGCCGAGGCGTTGCAACGGTTCGCGGCCCAGCCCGACCGTCCGATCGCCGAGGCCCTGCTCGATCAGCGGCTGGTTGCCGGAATCGGCAATGTCTACAAGAGCGAACTTCTCTTCATGTATCGCACCAGTCCCTACCTGCCGGTAGCCGAGGTGACCGAACTGCCCGGAATCCTGACCGACGCGGCCCGACTCCTGCGCGGCAATCTGGGTGACTACAACCGCTCCACCACCGGCTGGCGGCAGCCCGGACAGCAGTACTGGGTCTATGGCCGGGGCGGCAAGGCCTGCCGCCGGTGTCGTAACGAGATCCGGCGTGACGAGGGCATCGGCACGGTCGGGGGTGCCCCCGAGGAACGCATCACGTTCTACTGTCCGCGCTGCCAGGCAGTGACGCTCGCCTGACGCCCGACGCCGAGCAGGCTCCGGGATAGGCCGACAGAACCACGGCCAGAGCCGATTGTCCTTCTGAGATCAGGCGGAACTCAGCTGGCCGGATCGGCCGGCTGTTCAGTGCGAGCGGCGTCCGCGGCCGGGTCGGCCACCGATGAAGTCGCCTTGTCCAGCGACGGCTGGGACGAGGCCGCGATAGCGTCGGCGCCGCGCGAGGCACCGGTCTGGGGCATGTTCTCCGGTCCCTTCATCGAGGCCCGGATCTCGGCCAGCCGGGACTGTCCGGCCAGGTTCGCGGTGGCGCGCTTGACCTCGGTCATCCGACCCTCGAGCGAGTCATTGGCCAACTCGGCCTGGCCGAGCGCGTTCGCGTAGCGCTTTTCGATCTTGTCCCGGACGGCATCCAAGGTCGGGGTGTTCCCCGGAGCGGACAGCTCACTCATCTGGTTCAGCGAGGCCGAGACCTGCTCCTGCATCTTGGCTTGCTCGAGCTGGCTGAGCAGCTTGGTGCGCTGGGCCAGTTTCTCCTGCAGCCGCGCCTTGTTGTCCTCGACGGCCTGCTTGGCCTGGCGGGCCGCACCCATCGACTGATCGTGCAGTTGTTTCAGGTTCGCCGCCTCGGCCTCGGCCGACACCAGCTGGTTGGCGATCTGACCGGCGGTCTGCTCGAATTCCTGTGCCTTCTGCTCATCGCCCTTGGCCCGTGAGTCGTCGACCAGCACCAGGGCCTGGCGGGTCTGGGCCGACAGCGTCTCGACCTCGGCCAGCTTGCGGTCGAGCTGCAGCTCCAGCTGATGCTGCTGGCCGATGACGCTCGCGGCCTGCGAGGTCAGCCGCGCGTGTTGATGCTGCGCCTCCTCGATGGCCTGCTGGATCTGGATCGCCGGGTCGGCCTTCTCGTCAACCTTTGCGCTGAACCAGGCCGAAACGTAATTCCACGCCTTCGCGATCCCGTTCGCCATCGCTGCTCATGCCCTCTCGCCGCTGGGCCGACCGGAGCCGGCCAGCCCCTCATACTGGACACTGCCAGTCTGCCTCATCCGGCTAACCACCGGATGAGCAAGCATCCGATTCCCGCCGGCAGGACCTCTGAGTCGAGTCAGTGCGCCGGCGGCAGACCGGCCACCAGCACCTCGACGTCGGCCAGGATGTCCACCCGTTCGGCCGGAGCGATAACGAACGAGGACAGCCAGCGCAGCACCGTCGGCGTACCCCGCCGTCCCTGCCGGCTCAGCAGCCGGTCGACCGCCTGGGCCACCCGCGACCAGCCCGGCGTCCGGACGTCGATCATCGCCAACGCCGACAACGCGGCGCTGTCCTGGCCGCCGAGTGCCTCGAGCAACGGATGCTCGGATACCGCTACGGCCGCTCGGGTCAGCGCCGCCGACAACGGCAAATGCCCGACCTCGGCGATGATCGCGTCGATCTCGGCCACCAGCAGGTCGGCCAGCACGTCTTCCCGCGCCCGGTAGTGGTTGTAGAGGGTCGCCTTGGCTACACCGGCGCGGGCCGCGATCTGGGACATGGTGATCTTGGTGCCGTTGGCCGAGACGGCCGCATGCGCGCCGGCCAGAATCGCAGCCCGGCTGCGGGCAGCGACCGTGCCCCGGCCGTGATCAGCACCGCGTTCCGGCTCGGGGTCCGCGGTGCCCGCCGGCACGGCGGTCGACCGCAGCAGAACGTCGGTCAGCGGGTCGAATCGTCGCGTGCGAGCGGCACCCTCAGCCCGATCCGGGTCATCGGCCGGGATCTTGTTATCGGAAAGGCTGATCCGCTGACTTCCCTGGCTGCTCATGCCTTCAACGCTAGGCCCGTAATATCACGCGTACCGGAACCAGACGAGCGACACGCCCAAGGTCTCGATGTCTACTCGAGCCTTACCCCGAGTCCGGACAGTGCACTCATCGACGTCGAGACCCTCGACTCATGGCTCCCACGGTCGGCTGTACGCCGCACGGTCGGCC
>CAZZZW010000511.1:0-2417 GCA_964658795.1 Phormidium nigroviride PCC 7112 | reverse complement strand
CGCGGTCAGCTCGGCCCGGGTCAGTTCGCCGTGCTGGTGGATGTGCCGCAGCAGCAGGCTGAGGTTGAGCCGGCGGATCTCCTCCGGCCGCACCGCCAGCCGACGAGCGGCCATCTGTCGTTACCCCGCCGCCGGCTAGCCGAGCCCGGAGGCGCCGGCCCGACGCCGCGAAATCGCGTCGACGGCAGCAGCCAGCAGCAGTACCGCTCCCGTCACCACGTACTGGATCGCATCCCGGTTGTTGCCCTGCACCAGGTCGGCCATGCCATTCTGGATCACGGCGACAACGAGACCACCGATGATGGCGTCGGCCGGGCGGCCCCGGCCACCGAACAGACTGGTGCCACCGATGACCGCCGCACCGACGGCCAGCAGCAGCGTGTTACCGCCACCGGTGTTGGCATCGACCGAGTGGGTGTTCGAGGCGATCAACACACCGCCGATGGCCGCCATGAACGAGCTGATCACGAAGACCGAGATGCGGATCCGATCGGTCCGGATACCGGCCCGGCGGGCAGCTTCGGTGTTACCACCGACGGCGTAGACGTGCCGGCCGTACCGGGTGCGTCCGAGCACGAACGTCCAGACGACGAAGAAGAAGCCGATCAGCAGCACGACCCACGGCACACCCTGCAACGCCGGCGGCTTGACCAGCACGAGCTTGCCGCCCTGGTTGATCAGCTGGCTACCACCGGTGCCACCACGGTTCTTGTTCAACAGGTACACCGCGACGATCATGACCACAGCGATCGCCGCGACCTTGATCGCGACCAGCGCGACCGGCTCGGAGATCAGGCCGGCCTTGGACCGGGACTGGACCTGCTGCAGCTTCACCAGCGCGTAGCCGACAACTGCGGCGAGGGCCAGGACCCAGCCCAGCCACGGGCTCATCTGACCGTTGTACAGACTGGTGATGAAGTTGTCGGTGATCGAGATGTTGCCGTGCGCGCCGGCTCCGTTGAGCACGAAGAACAGCGTCACGCCCTGGAAGGCCAGGAACAGCGCCAAAGTCACCACGAAGGACGGGATCCGCACCTTGGCGCACAGCCAGCCGGTGCTCAGACCGATCACGAGTCCACAGACGAGGGCGGCGCCGATCGCGGCCGGCCAGGACCAGCCATAACCGACGGACAGCCGCGCCATCAAAGTCGCACAGACGCCGGCCGCAGTACCAGCGGCCAGGTCGATCTCGCCGAGCAGCAGGACGAAGACCAGGCCCATCGCGATGAAGATGGTCGGCGAAGACTGCTTGAGCAGATCGGAGAAGTTGCCCAGCGAACCGAAATTCGAGTGCAACAGCCAGAACACGATGACCAGCACGATCAGGCCGGACACCGCGGGCAGTGAGCCCATGTCGCCGCTGCGGACCCGCTGGCGATAGGTGTGGAAGTAGGCCCCGAGTCCACCCTCGATCGGAGCGGTGGAAGCGATCGCGGCCAGGTCCTCGTCGATCTGAGGATCGGTACCAGCGGCCGGATTCGGGTTGGACTCCGGAGTGACGCTTGAGGTGGTCATGTCATACCGTCCCTGCGGTCGTGGACGCGGTTTGCAATCCGATGTTGCCCGTACGGCCGGTGGTGATGAGCTCGACGAGCTGGCGCTGATCGACGTCCTTGCGGTCGACGATCGCGGCCATCTGGCCGAGGTAGAGGCAGGCGATCCGGTCGGCGACCTGGAGCACATCGTTCATGTTGTGACTGATCAGCACCACCGCGATGCCCTGGTCGGCCAGCCGGCGAACCAGGTCGAGGACCTGTGCGGTCTGGGCGACACCGAGGGCTGCGGTCGGCTCGTCGAGCAGCACCACCTTGGACTGCCACAGCACCGATTTGGCGATGGCGACCGTCTGGCGCTGACCACCGGACAGGCTGGACACTCGCTGACGCACCGACTTGACCGTGCGGACGGACAGCGACTTGAGCGCGGCTGAGGCCTTCTGCTCCATCTCGATCTCGTTCAGGAGTGGGCCGTTGTGGGCCTCCCGACCGAGGAACATGTTCTGCACGATGTCGAGGTTGTCGCACAGCGCGAGGTCCTGGTACACGATCTCGATCCCGAGTTCGGACGCCTCACGCGGCGAGTGCACCGAGACCGGCTTGCCCTCGTAGACGTACTCACCGGAGTCGATGGTGTAGGTACCACCGATGCATTTGACCAGCGTCGACTTTCCGGCGCCGTTGTCGCCCACCAGCGCGGTCACATGACCGGCGTAGGCCTCGAAGTTGACGCCTCGCAGCACGTTGACCGCGCCGAAGCTCTTGTTGATCGATTTCAGACTGAGTGCCGGTTCGGCCATGCCGTTCTCACCGCTCCTTGGAAGTCTCGCGGAACCGGCCCGCCCACCCGTCATTCAGGTCGGGGAGGCGAGCCGGTTTTGCCTTACTGAACAAGCAGATAGGGCGGCGGGCTCGAGGCCC
>CAZZZW010000510.1:0-2417 GCA_964658795.1 Phormidium nigroviride PCC 7112 | reverse complement strand
GCCGCCGAGCCCACCGGTCAGCGGGCCCATCTTCTCCGAGGCCAGCTCGCCCGCGGTCGCGGTGGCCGCGTGCACCGCGGCAACCACCAGATCCTGCAACGTCTCGGCGTCCTCGGGGTCGATCACCTTCGGGTCGATCACGATCGACAGCAGCTCCCCGCTGCCGGTGACGGTGGCCGTGACCAGTCCGCCGCCCGCAGTTCCCTCGACCCGGGTCTCGGCGAGTTCGGCCTGGGCCGCGGCAAGATCGCGCTGCATCTTCTGCGCCTGCTTCATCAGCTGCTGCATGTTCGGCTGCCCGCCTGGTCGCACTGTTCTTCTCCTTGCTGCTCACGGCTGTTCCACTTCGACGCCCACGGCCGGTAAGCCGGGGTACCGATCGCCGTCAGCCTAACCGCACAGTCCGACAGAATCGCGGGCCGACGGGGCCGCTCACTTCGGTGGCGCGATACCGAAGGTCGTGGTGGCCAGTTGCCGCAGGTCCGCATCGGAGCGGCCGAGCTTGGTCTTGTACGGGCGCAGGTCGAAGAACTGGAACCGGCCATCAGGCGAGACGATCGGGCTCACGCCCACCGCCTGAGCGATCTTGCTGGGTCCGGTCGGGTCCTTGACGTAGCCGAAGGTGTCCACCCAGAGCCCGGTGAACCCCATACCCAACAGGGCCGGCAGGTTGGACACGATCGAGTCGCTGTCGGTCAGCTTCTGCTGCCAGTCCCCGTCCGGCCGCCCCTTGATGCTGCCGTAGCTCCAGTTCAGCGCGCCCTTGTCATCGGCCAGGAACGGCCGCAGTGGGTCGTAGTCGAGCATGTTGCCGGGCGGCGCAGCCTCGGGGTAGTCGAACGCCGGAACCTGCATGACGTCCGTCCCGACTGGCATCGTCTCTTCGATCTTGGTCACGATCGCCCGATCGTTGGACCACTGGGCGATGATGTCGCCGAACTTCGGGTGCGTCACGCGGGGGCCGTCATACAGCGCGGCGAGCAGCAACAGCACCGCCGCGAGGCCGAGCACCGGCCGGGTCAGGCTGTAGCGGCTGTACCGCTCGAGTGCCCACCGGCTCAAGCGTTCGAGCCAGATCGCCACCTGCAACAAGGCGAAGAACGCGATGAACAGCACGATCCGGTCCCAGGTCCGGACCTGGCCGAAGCCGATCAGCGCCATGATCGTGGAGAAACCGCCGACGGTGCCGAACACGACCGCCAGGACGGTGTTCATCCCGAGCAGCTCGCGCAGCGACTCCCGGCTGACCCCCGGCCGCCAGTCGAAGGCACCGTTGGCCCGGGCCCGGCGGACTCCGGCCACTGCGGCGTACAGCGCACCGAGGAAGCCCAGGGTGAAGAGCAGGTTGATCGACTGGCCGCCCTCGCTGGGCACCGGGGTGCCGGCCTGGGACTTGGCCGCCAGCACATTCATGAAGTGGAACCGGCCGCCGCCGCTGGGCAGCACCATGGCGTTGAGTTTCAGACCGTAGAGCTCGGCCTCGGCGACGATCCGCTTACCGGCGACCAGGTTCTTACCGTGCACGTGCCAGTACCAGAGCGAGGGCAGGCTGACCAGTCCGAAGCCGATGCCGACACCGATCAGACCGACCAGGCCGGCCACCAGCCGGCGTGGATCATGCCAACGGATCGCGCCCAGCACCGCGGTCAGGGCCAGCAGCAGCAGGGTGAACGCGGTCGCCATCGTCTCCCAGCTGCCGACGACCAGGCAGATCAGCAGCGCCGCGGCCACCCGCGGCCAGCGCAGGTTGCCCCGCCAGGCCGGCACCGCCGGATCGATCAGGAACCGTTCCCGCCAGCTGGTGATCCATACCAGCAACAACACCCCGAGCGGGACGGACAGATACGTGGTCCGGGTGATGTGGGCTTCGTTCTGGTACAGGTGCAAGGGCAGGAAGGCGTAGGGCAGGGCGACCACGGCCGACACGATCGGGCCGAACCGGAGGTGCCGCAACACCAGGTAGGTCACGCCGGCAAGCAGCCCGAAACCACCGAAGTAATAGATGTTGATGATCAGACCGGTGGACGAGGTGAACAGCGCGATGATCCGGATCAGCACGTACTGCAGGGATTCGCCGCCCTGCGGGAAGTCGTAGTTGACCTGGCCGTACGGCGCGCCCAGGTGCGGGTTGTGCAGGATCCAGCCGGTCTGGACGATCGTCTTGACCGTCATCTGGGTCTGGTTCAGGTCCCGGTTGAGGTAGGCCACCGGCAGGTGCAGCGGGCCGGTCCAGAGCCGGTACAGGTAGGTGGCCACGGCACAGGCGAAGGCGGCAACTCCCAGGGCTTCGAGCAGGACGCGGGCGTTGCCGACCGGGAAGACGCGATCGTCCCGGTTACGTCGGCGGCTGCGGCTGCGGCCGAGCTTCTGGTCATCAGCCGGGGTTTCGATCGTCGGGCCGGCTTGGTCAGTCGGGC
>CAZZZW010000509.1:0-2418 GCA_964658795.1 Phormidium nigroviride PCC 7112 | reverse complement strand
CGTAGCCGACAAGCCGGTAGCCGACAAAGCAGCGGAGAAACCTGCGGTTGCCAAGCCGGCGGCCGAGCGGCCGAAGCCGGTCGAGTCCGGTACGGCCGAGCCGGCCCCCGTGCCGGCGGTCGAACCGTCAGCTCCGGTAAGGGAAAAGTCGCCCGAGCCGGCGGCGACCCCGATGGCTGCTCAGCCCTCGCACGATGCCGGTGGTGACTCGGTGGGGCTGCGCCGGCAGTGGCCACAGATCCTGGACAAGGTGCGGGACAAGAGCCGGCGAACCCGGGCGCTGCTCGACAATGCCCCGATCGGCGCGGTCGAGGGCACGATCATCACGCTGGCGGCGAGTTCGGCAGTGATCGCCAAGATGGTCGGCGAGGACAGCAACCTGTCGGTACTGCGCGAGGCACTGGCCGATGTGGTCGGCGGCGGTTGGACGATTCAGGTCAGCGCCGGTGGTGGGTCCGCCGCGCCGGTGGCGCGCCCGCCGAGCCCAGAACCACGGCCGGACGACGCGCCGCCGCCCCCGCCGCCCCCGGTGGACGAGGCCTACGAGGTGGACGAGGAAACCGACGTCGTCAGCAAGGGCGACCCGAACGCCGGTGATGCCGAGGCCGCCGCCCTGGCGCTGCTGCAGAACAGCCTGGGGGCACGCCCGATCGAGGGCCGCTGATGGCAGCCGACCAGGCGGCCGTCGAGCACGAGCGGCTACGCGTGACCTTCGTCTGCACCGGCAACATCTGCCGGTCTCCCACCGCCGAGGTCGTGTTCCGGCAGTTGGCGACCGAGGCCGGCTGGGCTGACCTGGTCGAGGTGGACAGCGCCGGCACCGGTCCCTGGCACGTCGGCCACGACATGGATCCCCGGGCCCGACACACCCTGCTCGCCCATGGCTACCAACCGCACGCGCACGTCGCCAAGCAGTTCCTGGCCGAGGATTTCGATGATCGGGACGTGGTGATCGCGATCGACTCCGGTCATCTGTCCCGGCTCGGCAGCCTGGCCCGGATGTCGAGCGACCCGGCCGAGGCGGTCGGCTCGCTGAGCCTGCTGCGCTCCTACGATCCGAGCGCCGGCCACGACCTGGACGTGCCAGATCCGTACTACGACGATGCCGCGGGATTCGAGATCGTGCTCGGGCAGGTGGAACGAGCGTGTGCCGGACTGCTGACGGCACTCGAACCGCAACTGGCCGGACGCCGCGCCGGCTGAGCCGGTGACCGGTTCAGTGGTTGGTCAGCCAGGCGATGATGCCGGCCGCCACCGCAGCCGCGATCCGCTGCCGGCCGTCCGGCGAACTCTGGATCGCCGCGTCCCCGTCGTTGCGCATGTTGCCGAGCTCGAGGAACGTCGCCGGCACCGTGGCCAGGTTCAACCCGGCCAGATCGTCGCGGGATAGGTAGCCGTCGGTTCCGAGGTAGCTCGAGGTCGTCATGCCGGACCCGGCCAGCAGGGCGTTGTGCTCGGCCACGGCCAGGCTGTGCGACAGCGCCGCCACGGCCGGTCCGGCCGGCTCGCGGGAGCACTCTTCGACGTGGAAGCCGTGGCCGTCCACCGGTGCGCCGTCGGCGTGGATCGACACCACGGCGGCCACGCCGGGTTGGTTGCCGATCTGAGCCCGTTCATCGACACACGGTCCCACTCCGGTGTCAGTCGACCGGGTCAGCCGCACCGTGACCCCGTGCACCTGCAGGATCGTCCGGACGCGGAGGGCCACGTCCCAGTTGAACGCATGTTCGGGGTAGTTGGTCGAGTTCGTCTCCGCGCCGGTGGTGTCACAGGGCTTGGTCTGGCCGAAGCCGGATGGCACCAGACGGTCGATCTGGTCGGCGGCATCGGCATCGCCGCCGTTGTGGCCAGGGTTCAGCACGATCACCGGATGACCGGACACCACGGCCAGCGCGCTGGCCGCACCGAACCCGGGGACCGGCGACGACGAAGCAGACGATCGGGGCGAGGACGTGGTGGCCGACGGCCGGGCCGTGGACGTCGCGGCCGAGGAAGCCGAGGTCGACCGGTGCCGGGAGGACACAACCGCGGAATCGGCACCCCCGGTCGGCAACGGGGCCTGCGTGCAACCGCCCAGCACCACCCCTGTCACCAGGACGCCGGTCACCGGCCCGCGAACACGCATGGATTCAAGCCTGCCAGATAGACGGGTTAGGCTGGCCCGGGCTCGCGGTATCCGGCGGCCACAACCTGATCGGGTGACGAGTGCGTGGACCCGGGCCCGAGAACAGAACGGGGAAAGTGATCAGTGACGTCTTCCGGACATCACGAAGCGAACGATTCCAACCGGGCTGACGGCGACACCACCGAGTTCCGCCCCCGCTCCGAGGTGACCGAACTCGACCAGCCGGACGCGGTGAACCCCAACTCCATGCGTCCGGAGCCGGCCCACGCGGCCCCGGTCGAAACGGACTCCCA
>CAZZZW010000508.1:0-2421 GCA_964658795.1 Phormidium nigroviride PCC 7112 | reverse complement strand
GTCATCGTCGGTGGCGTGGCCGCCAACAGCCGGGTCCGGTCGCTGGCGCAGGAACGCTGTGACCAGGCAGGCCTCGAACTGCGGATCCCCCCGATGCGACTGTGCACCGACAACGGCGCGATGATCGCGGCCATCGGCGACCTGCTGGTCCGCGACGGTGCCCGACCGTCGGCCCCCACCTTGGCAGCCACGCCCACCATCGAACTGCAGTTGGCTCAGCTCGCCGCCTAGCATCGTCGGCGTACACCTGACCGAACCGGCCCACGCCAGGACCCGGCAGCCGACGCGGCACCGCGCGCTCCTGCCCCGCTTGCGGTCGCCACCGGATAGGCTGGCGACATGTCCGGCGTCGTCCCGTTCGAGATTCGACCTATGCGGGCGACGGATTGGCCCGAGGTCGAAGCGATCTACGCCGCCGGGATCGCCGCCGGCCTGGCCACCTTCGAAACCCGCACCCCGTCCTGGGCGACCTGGGACGCCGGCCACCTGCCCGATCATCGTTTCGTGGCCGTGCACGATGAAATCGTGGCCGGTTGGATCGCGGCCACGCCGACCTCGGCTCGGGCCGCCTACGCCGGCGTAATCGAGCACTCGGTCTACATCCGGCCGGACCGGCAGCGTCAGGGCGTGGCCCGCGCACTGCTGCACCGGCTGATCGAGTCCACCGAAGCCGCCGGCATCTGGACGATCCAGGGCGGCATCTTCCCCGACAACGTCGCCAGCCTCGCGCTACATCTGGGATTGGGCTTTCGGACCATGGGTATTCGCGAGCGCGTCGGGCGCCGGGACGGCCAGTGGACCGATGTCGTCCTGCTGGAACGGCGCAGCACGGTGACCGGGGTCGACTGACGCCGTCGGCTGCTAGCGAGCCAGGCCTCGGCGGATCCGGACGGCCCGGGCCAATTCGCGTTCGTACAGCAGTCCAAAGGTGAAGCCGTTCTCTCCCGGAGTGGTGCCGGCGATCTCGCCGAGCCGGAGCAGCAGCTCGGCCGTGACGATGCTGTCCTGGTGCTCCCCCAGCAGGTCTTGCAGCGCCTCGTGGCGGCCGGCCTGCTTGCTGGCCCGCTTACCGATGACCGGTTGGACCAGTTCGCCGGCGTATCGGGCCCGCTTGGCCGCCTTGCGGGCGCGGTGCAGCAGCACCGGATCGTCGTCGATCTGACCGAGCCGTTTTGCGGCCTTGCGGTCGGCGCGTTCCATCAGCTTGACCAGCCGCTTGTCCGGAATCCGGTGCAGGCTCAGGCGGAAGTCGTCGATCGCGGTGAGCAGGCCGAGGTAGCGCTCACTGGTCAGCACCTGGCTGACCCGGTTCAACGCCTCGTCCTGTTCCTGCAGCAGTTGCACCTCGATCCGGGTCCGAACCGGGCCGAGCACCTCGGCGTCGGTGAGCTCGTCGACCAGCCCGAGCAGTCGCTTGCGCATCACCTGCCGGTCCCGGACCTCACCCAACACCCCGGCGTACCAACGCAGTTCCTCGTCCAGCGCCCGGGTGGCGTCGCGATCCAGGAAGGACCGCAGGGTCGAGCGGAACCGGCGGATGGCGACCCGGGTCTTGTGGATCACCTCGTCGTCGCCGGCCGATTCATCACGGCGTAGGGCCAGATCGCCGGCCAGGATGGCCTGCTGCTGTTCGAGCAGGTAGCGCTGCAACAGGTCGGTCGGCTCCGGCGCGATCGAATCCTGCCCGAGCGCCCGGGCCAGTTTCGAACCGCTGTCGGAGTATCGGGCCCCGGCGCGGCGCAACGCCTTACCGACGCGGGCCAAGGTGTGCTCGTCACCGGCCGCCCCCAGTTCGACCTCGACCTCTTGCCAGCGCCGCTCGATCTGCTCAGCCGGGATATCCTGCTCCATCGTGCTCGGCTCGGGCAACGAGGTCGGGGGCTCCACGGGCGCCGGTGCGGTCGTCGAGACGACGGTATCGAAGGCGACCTCGGCCAGTTTCTGACCGTGTTCGTCGAGCAGTTCGTGCACGACCCGGGTCAGTTCGAGCGTGGCCACGGGCAGCAGGGGTTGACCGCGCCGGACGCCGAGCAGAAGTCGCTCCAGTTCCGCCGGTACCGTCGCCGGTTCGTCCTCGGAACCCTCGACCCGCACCTCCTCGCGGCCGGCGGCATGCGGGACCTTGAGCTGCCAGCCGTTGTCGGTGCTGCCCTGCCGATGGCGAAAGGTCATGACCGCGGTGCCGAGCGCCCGGTCGGCGGTGTCGAAGTATTCGCTGCGCAGCTGATGTTCGGCCGTCCGGATCTCGGCCACTGCCGGATCGGCCGCCCGCAGGTCCGGGAGCTCGAAACCCGGGTCGATGTCGAATTTGTCTTCGCGTTCGATGTAGGACTCGGGCATCAATCCATCCTGCCGGGTTCTCGCCTCGATCGCCACGAGCCGCGCGGTCAGCGCTCGGGCGCGACGGCCAGCGGACGGCCG
>CAZZZW010000507.1:0-2421 GCA_964658795.1 Phormidium nigroviride PCC 7112 | reverse complement strand
CAGCCCCAGCCCGGCCGCGATGACCAGCCGCTCACCGCGCCGATCCGCGATCGCACCCCAGCCGATCAGGGTCAGGATCAACCCGACCGCCGGTGCCCCGACAACGGCCCCGGCCGCGGCCAACGACAGGCCGAGTTGGCCGCGCAGTTCCGGCACCAGCATCGGCAGCCCGTAGAGGAACAGGCAGGTCGAGGTCTGGGCCGCCAGCCCGAAGCCCAGGATGACCCACCGCCGGATGCCGTTCACGTTCGGCTACGTTACGCCCGCATACCGCTGGGCGAGATCATCATCCCATCTAGCAGGACGAGACAGTCGCAAAGCTAGGCCCCGGACCGCGCGCGGCGATCCGGGGCCTTGGCGACTGCAGTGGTGCTACGCGTCCAGGTTGTCGGCGACGGCGCGCAGGAGGGTGGCAACCTTGCGGCCCTCGGAGCGATCCGGGTAGTGCCCCCGGCGCAGCGAGTTCCCGGTCTTGTCGAGCAGCTTGATCAGATCCTCGACGATCGGGGTCATCTCCTCGGCCGGGCGCCGGGTGGCCTTGGCCACCGACGGCGGCGGCTCGAGCAACCGGACCTGCAACGCCTGATTGCCCTTGCGGCCCTGGACCACACCGAACTCGACCCGCTGGCCCGCCTTCAACTCGGCCACGCCGGCCGGCAGCGCATCCTTGTGCACGAAGACGTCCGCACCGGCGTCGTCAGCGAGGAAGCCGAAACCCTTCTCGGCGTCGAACCATTTCACCTTGCCGGACGGCATGCGAAAACACCCCAATACTTGTTATGACTACTCGTTGTGAAGCGGCAGCGCTGGTCAACGTAATCTCGTGGACAGACAACTAACGCCCGCGTCGGGCGCGGACGTCAAGGTGACAGCGTAACGCGCCGATTCACCCGAGCGCACCACAGTTTGGCCTGGTACGGAAATGGAGACAGCATGGCGACGGATCGTCCACGATCGGTGACGATCGGCTTCATCCTGTTCGTCATCGGGCTGGTCTTCCTGGCGATCGTCGTACTGCCATTCTTCCTGGGCGACGACAACCGGCCGTTGTGGCTCAACCTGTGTTGCCTGCTGGCTCCGCTGGGTTTCATCGTCGCCCTGACCGGGGCGATCCGGGCCGGCCGGGCCGACCAGCGGGCCGCGCTGAAACAACTCGGCGAAGGCTAGGCCGAAGCCAGCCAGGTCCGCGCCCGGTGGCGCACCTCGTCCGGGAGTTCGGGTGCGGTCAGCAGCTTCGACGCCAGGCTGCGATCGCCGGTCAACGCGCGGAAGGTCTCGCCTACGGTCAGACCGTGCGCCGGTCGATCCAGCACCTCGATCCGATCACCGGCCGCCAACTCGCCCTCGGTCAGCACTCGCAGGTACGCCCCGGGACGAGCGGCCTGGGTGAATCGCTTGATCAGCCGGTCGACCTGCCAGAACGCCGCGAAGGTCGAACACGGGATTCGCGGCACGCTCACCTGCAGCACCGTGCTGCCGATCCGCCAGCGCTCACCGATCACCGCGCCCGTAACGTCGATTCCGCGCGTCGTCAGGTTCTCGCCCAACGATCCGGGGCCGAGCGTGAAGGCCAGCTCGGAGCTCAGTTCCGCCTGCCACCAGGCGATGTCCTCGCTGGCGTAGGCGTAGACGGCCTGGTCGTGGCCGCCGTGGTTGGCCGTATCGCAGATGGTGTCGCCGGTCAGGCCGAGGGTGCCCACCCGCACCGGACCGGGCGCGGCCCGCTTGTCGATCCCGGTCTTGGTCGGTTTGGCATCCTGCCGACCCCGGACCGGCGCCGGGGTGTCGATGACATGGGCAAGGTTGACGGTGAGCAGCTCACCGATGCAATGGCCTGGCACGAGACCCACGCTACCCGGCATGGCACACTGGATATCCGACGCCGAACGACAGTGGAAGCGAGAAGGACGATGGCCAGCAACGCACCGCAGTCACGGCCGGCGCCCGCCCAGGCCGTGACCTGGGACGAGGAGTACCCCGAGCACCCGGTCAACGAACTGCTGTCCAACAAGCCCGGATCGCAGAGTCCGTTCGGCGACGACATCACCTTCCCGCTGCCGGTGGAGAGCTTGCACTACGCGCACCCCGGCCCTGAGAACCGCCCGCATCTCCCTGGCAACTGAGTCGGCTGTCTCCGATACACGGTCTGCGGACCGTGCGGCTCCGCATAGCCTGACCGAGTGGTTACGCTCGCGTAGCGATGCCGAGCTGGTCGCGCTGTTCCGCCGCCGCCCCGACCTCGCGCTACCGGCACCGGTTGATCTGACCACCCTGGCCAACCGGGCCGGCGTTCGGACCTCGATCAACCGCGCGCTCGACGCTTTGGACGCGTTCACCCTGCGCACGCTGGAGATCGTCGCGCTGCTGCCGTCGCCGGTCAGCCGCAGCGAGCTTGAAGGCTGGTTCGCCGACCCGGTTGCG
>CAZZZW010000506.1:0-2434 GCA_964658795.1 Phormidium nigroviride PCC 7112 | reverse complement strand
CCCTGGCCGTCGCCCTGGCCGCGGACCACCTTCACCAGCTCGCCGACGGCCTCGTTGTCCCAAGGCAGCTCGGCCCTGGTCTCGGAGTCGACGATCCGCAACTCGACGCCGATCGGTGGGATGCCCGCGGTGGAGCGGACCTCGGCCAGGGTCGCGTCGTCGGCCTCGGCGTACTCGGACCGGATCGAACACACCGTTCCCAGTGGGGAGAGCTCGGTCATGCCCCAGGCCTGGGTGATGGGCAACCCGATCTTCTGGCGCCAGGCCTCGGACAACGACTTCGGGACGGCCGAGCCGCCGCAGATGATCCGGCGCAGGGACGACAGGTCGTGCCCTTCGAGCAACGGCAACATGCCCATCCAGATGGTCGGGACGCCCGCGGTCACCGTCACCCCCTCGTCCTGGATCAGTTGGATCAGCGAGGCCGGCGTCATTCGCGGGCCGGGCATCACCAGGTCGGCCCCGGCCATCACGGCGGCGTAGGGCAGTCCCCAGGCCATGGCGTGGAACATGGGTACGACCGGTAGGGCGATATCGGTCTCGGCCAGGCCGAAGGTGGTCTGGGTCTGGGTGGCCAGCGAGTGCAGGTAGCTGGACCGGTGGGTGTAGAGCACGCCCTTGGGGTTGCCCGTGGTGCCGGTGGTGTAGCAGATCGCCGAGGCGGTGTTCTCGTCGGAGACCATGCCGTAGAAGTCGAACTCGCTCCCGACGACGTCGTTCCAGCTGACCAGCCGGGGGTCGTCCGGGTACTCGGCCGGCGAGCCGTCCTCGAAGACGATGACGTGCTTGACCGTGCTCAGCTTCGGCAGGTATTGGCTGAACAACGGCAGCAGTGAACGGTCGACGAAGACGGCCTCGTCCTCGGCGTGGTCGGCGGTGTAGATCAGCTGCTCGGCGAAGAGCCGGATGTTCATGGTGTGCAGCACCCGGCCGGTGCACGGCACGCCGAAGTACAGGGCGACGTGGTTGGCGGTGTTCCAGCCGAACGACCCGACCCGGCCGTCCGGGCTGACCCCGAGCCGGTCGAGGATGCCGGCGACCTGGCGGGCCCGGGTGGCGACATCGGCGAGCGTGATCCGCTCGGTGTCCTCCGCCTGCTGGGTGATCATCGCCTTGGCGCCGTACAGGCGTTCGCCGTGGCGGAGGATCGCTTCGATGGTGAGCGGGAAGTCCTGCATCAAGCCGAGCATTTCGTGATCGTCGCGGACGAAAGTTGATCAGGCAACAGGTAGGCATGGATCAGTTCCGCCCGATCCTGAAGACGGTGGTGTGCACGGACCCCGCATCGAGGAAGCCTTCGGTGCCGGATTGCCAGTCTTTTACGGCCTGATCTTGATCGACATCAAAGTCGTGCGCGCCGGCAACATAAGAATCGATCGAGTGTCGGTCGAGCACGTCCGACGTGCCGTGCGACACGGTGGCGGTCAGCCAGTGCGGCCGGTCGGGATTGTCGGACCCGTCCAGGGTCGGTACGGGATCGCCCCGATTCTCCAATGACAGTACGGAAATCGAACTCGGTAGGCCGGACAGCCCGATCGGCGAGCCGGCCGTCACCAGGTGGGTCACCCGGAACTCGTGGTCACGGCTGAACTCCGTCGCCAGTTCAGCCGCGACCAGGCCGCCCTGGCTGTGGCCGACCAGCATGACCGGTGTCTTCGCCGATACCCCGGCCCGTCGCAGGGCCTGCCGGATGCCCTCACCCATGGCCGAGTGACGGTTGCCCAGCGCTTGCAGGTTGGTGGCGAAGTTGCTGGCCTGCCCGGACGGGTCGAGCGGGTTGAGATCCCAGGCGGTGGTGCCACCGAGGTCGACCAGCACCCGCCGGCCGGCCGGTCCGTCGAGTAGCCGGATGTCGACCGCGCCGCCGCCGGCATCGTCGTCCTCGCGCAGGGCAACGTCACCGAGTAGGTCGGTGACCGATCGCGGAGCGCCCCGGGCGTCCATGGTCGGTGCCGTCGGCCGCTCGGTGGTCACCGCCGTGGCCGAGCCGTACAGGCGGCCGGCGCCGGCGCTGAGTACGGCGGTCGAGTCCCGGTTCAGCACAGCCCGTCCCAGTCCGTTGGGCCCGGCCAGTCCGAACGCGGCGAAGGTCAGAGCCTGGACGCCGGCCCCGGCCAGCTCGGGGTCGTCGGTCAGGATCTGCCCCGGCCGTCGCCGCGCCAGGTCCTGGCCCGCGGCCGGCAGCGCCCGCACGGCCCGGGTCAGCGGGCGCAAGCGGTCCACGATGCCGTCCAGCTCGCGGTAGCCGACGGCGGCGGCCCGGATCGTGCCGGCCAGGCCGAGGCAGCCGGTGCCGACCATGGCGGCGGATTTGGCGACGTTGTCGAACACCATGGCCAGGTCCAGCGAATGCGGGCTGCGCCATTTGCCGCCCTCGACGGGGGTGGCCCAGTCCAGCTCGTACAGCCAGGCGGGGGCGGCGCGCTGGGCGGAT
>CAZZZW010000505.1:0-2435 GCA_964658795.1 Phormidium nigroviride PCC 7112 | reverse complement strand
CTCCTGGTAGCCGGTCATGCCGGTGTTGAACACCGCCTCACCGAAGGTTTCCCCTTGTGCGCCATAGGATTCGCCGGTGAAGGTCCGGCCGTCCTCGAGGACGAGTAGAGCGGTCACGACGCGTCGTTCTCCTGCTTCTGTTGCGAGATTCTCTTGACCCAATCGGGGTATTGCGTGCGGTCATCGCCGCGGAGGCCGGTGTCCAACAGGCCGCTACCAAGCTGCCAGCGCAGCACCAGCAAGCCACCCCGGCCGACCACCTTGCCGGCCAGGGCCGGTTCCAGCCGAGCATCGACCAGAGCCGATTCGGCGATGAAGATCGGTGACGTGCCCTGACGTTCGATGAGAACGCCGACTTCGCTGAGTCGTGCGGTGCATTCAGCCCGTTCCCCCAGCCCGTGCACCACGATCCGGTTCTGCCACTCGGTCGCCACCGTGCTGCCGACGTAGAGGCCGGTCAGTGGCGGCACCAGATCCGGACCGAACTGGGCCGGCGGCGCGGGCAACGGAGGCAGATCGGCCTGGCGCCGTCCTCGATTGCGCCAGCCCCAGCGCATCCCCAGCAACAACAGGACGAACAGCAGCACGCAGGCCAGTACCAGTTCCAGGCGGGTCATCGCTGCGGTCCTGTGGTCAGCGCGCCGTCGGTCACCGTCGGTCGTCCGCGGAGGAACGTCGCCTTGACCTGGCCGGGCAGGCGCCGGCCGGCGAACGGGGTGTTCCTGGCTATCGATGCCAGTTCGGCCGGCACGACCAGCCAGTCGGAGCTGTCGTCGAGCAGGGTCAGGTTGGCCGGTTCGCCGACCGCTATCGGACGACCGTGCCCGGCCAACCGGCCGATGGTGGCCGGTCGCACGCTCATCCGGTCGGCCACGCCGGCCCAGTCGAGCAGGCCGGTCCGGACCATCGACTCGACCACCACCCCCAGCGCGGTCTGCAGGCCCAACATCCCGAAGGCCGCGTCGGCGAAGGCGTGATCCTTGTCGTGCGCAGCGTGCGGGGCGTGGTCAGTGGCCACCGCGTCAATCGTCCCGTCGGCCAAACCGGCTCGCAGGGCCTGCACGTCAGCGTCCGGACGCAGCGGCGGATTCACCTTGTAGATCGGGTCGTAACCGGTCAGCAGGTCGCAGGTGAGCAGCAGATGGTGCGGGGTCACCTCGGCCGTCACGTCGATGCCGCGGGCCTTGGCCCACCGGATCACCTCGACGCTGCCGCCCGTCGAGACATGGCAGACGTGCAGCCGGGATCCGGTGTGCGCGGCCAGCATGACGTCGCGGGCGATGATGCTTTCCTCGGCCACCGAAGGCCAACCGGGCAGCCCGAGCCGGCCGGACAGCTCGCCCTCGTGGGCGCAGGAACTGCTGTCGGCCAGTCGCGGATCCTGGGCGTGCTGGGCGATCACCCCGTCGAAGGGCTTGATGTACTCCAGTGCCCGCCGCATCAACCGGGCGTCAGCCACGCACCGTCCGTCGTCGGAGAACACCCTTACCGCAGCTGCCGATCGGGCCATGTTGCCGAGCTCGGCCAGCCGTTCACCGGCCAAGCCGAGCGACACCGCACCGACCGGCCGGACGTCGACCAGACCGGCCTGTTCACCGAGTTTGACGACCTGCTCGACGATCTCAGCCGTGTCGGCGACCGGGTTCGTGTTGGCCATCGCGTGCACTGCGGTGAAGCCGCCCAGCGCGGCCGCGGCCGAACCAGTGGCGATGGTCTCGGTGTCCTCGCGCCCGGGTTCGCGCAGGTGCGTGTGCAGATCGACCAATCCGGGCAACAGGATCGCTCCGTCGCCGTCGATCACCCGGGCCCCGTCGGCATTGATGCTCCGACCGATCTCGGCGATCAGGCTGCCGTCGATCAGGACATCGGTCCGGTCCTGCCCGAGCGGGGATACGTCGCGCAGCAGGATCATGCGGTCACCTCGGCCGGGATCGGTTCAGCAGTATCGGCGGCACCGGCCACCACGTGGTAGAGAACGGCCATCCGAACCGCGACCCCGGCCCGGACCTGGTCCAGCACCAGGGACCGTTCACTGTCGGCGGCGGCTGAGGAGATCTCCAGGCCGCGGTTCATCGGGCCCGGGTGCAACACCGGGGCATGGTCGGGCAACAGGGCCAGCCGGGCCGGCGAGAGGCCGTAGCCGATGGCGTATTCGCGTTCGGACGGGAAGTAGCCACCACTCATCCGCTCGCGTTGGACCCGCAGCATCATTACCGCGTCGACGTCGCCGTTGACCGTGCCGGCCAGGGTGGCATCGAGGTCCCAGCTCGTGGTGCAGTCCCAACTGCCCACCCCGGACGGCATGAGGGTGGGCGGCGCGACCAGCGTGACCTGGGCGCCGAGGGTGCGCAGCAGCAGCACGTTGGACCGGGCGACCCGACTGTGGGTGAGATCGCCGACGATGACGACGTGCCGGCCGTCCAGATCACCGAGCC
>CAZZZW010000504.1:0-2446 GCA_964658795.1 Phormidium nigroviride PCC 7112 | reverse complement strand
CGGGTTCCGCGACATTCTCGTTCTGAAGCTCGTCAAGCGACTGCTCGACACCGGTGTCTCACTACAGAACATCCGACTGGCCGTGGACACCCTGCGGGCCCGCGGCGTCGACGATCTGGCCAAGATCACGCTGCTCTCCGACGGCACCACCGTCTACGAGTGCACCTCTTCGGAAGAGGTCGTCGATCTGCTGCGGGGCGGCCAGGGCGTGTTCGGTATCGCCGTCAGCGGCGCGCTGCGGGAGCTGGCCGGTTCGCTGGCGACCCTGCCGTCCGAGCGGACCGACGGCAGCACGAGCGCCGAGGAGCAGCACGCTGCGGACGAGTTGTCGCAACGACGGCAGAAGCGGTCGGCCTCGGCCTGAGCGGTCGCCGGCTCGAGCCTGTCGCTGGCGGTTCGTCGCCGGCTGCGCTGGTAATCTCAGGGCTACCGCAACGCGCACACGGGAGAGTTCGTTTCGCACTGCTGCGATCGACGCCGAAGGGGCAACTTCCCCGCCAACCTCTCAGGCCTCAGGACCGTGGGCGCAGGTAACTCTGAAGGGCAGCCGGCTCGACAGAGGGGGAGCAGACCCGTACGGGTCTCCGCTCGCCTTGGAGTAGCCGGTGTCCGACGCATTTCAGCCCGTACCCCTCACGCCGTTCTCGGCTCGCCACATCGGCGTCACCGAGCCGTCCGACCAGGACGTCATGCTCAAGACGCTGGGTCTGTCCAGCCTGGATGAGCTCATCGCGGCCGCGGTCCCGGAATCCATCCGAGCCGGTCTGGCCCTGGCCTTGCCGGACGCACTGTCCGAAGCCGACGTGGCCGCCGAGTTACGGGCGCTGGCCGCTCGCAACACGGTCCGGGCCTCGATGATCGGCTTGGGCTACTACGACACCGTGACGCCGGCGGTGATCCGTCGCAATGTGCTGGAGAACCCGGCCTGGTACACCGCCTACACGCCCTACCAGCCCGAGATCAGCCAGGGCCGGCTCGAGGCGTTGCTGAACTTCCAGACCATGGTCGAGGACCTGACCGGCCTGCCCACCGCCGGCGCCTCGTTGCTGGATGAGGCCACTGCGGCGGCCGAGGCGATGGCCCTGACCCACCGGATGTCCGCGGCGGCCAAGAAGGGTGCGGACGCATTCTTCATCGACGCCGAGGTGTTTCCCCAGACCGCGGCCGTGGTTCGGGTGCGGGCCGAGGCGCTGGGCCTGCGGATCGTCGAGGGCGTCGCCGCCGACGGCCTGCCCGACGGTGTGTTCGGAGTGCTGGTGCAGTACCCGGGTGTCTCCGGGGTCGTCGCCGATCCTCGACCGGTCATGGACGCCGCACACGAGGCCGGCGCCCTGGTGGCGGTGGCCGCTGACCTGCTGGCCCTGACCCTGCTCACCCCGCCCGGCGAACTCGGCGCCGACATCGCGGTCGGCACCTCGCAGCGCTTCGGTGTACCGCTGGGCTTCGGCGGACCGCATGCCGGTTACATGTCGATCCGATCAGGCCTCGAGCGCCAATTGCCCGGTCGCCTGGTCGGCGTCTCGGTCGACGCAGACGGCCGGCCGGCCTACCGGCTCGCATTGCAGACCCGTGAGCAGCACATCCGCCGGGAGAAAGCGACCTCCAACATCTGCACCGCCCAGGTGCTGCTGGCGGTGATGGCCTCGATGTACGCGGTCTATCACGGCCCGTCCGGGTTGACTTCGATCGCGACCTCGGTGCACGACAAGGCGGTCCGGCTGGCGGCGGCGCTGGTGGCCGGGGGTGTGGACGTGGTCACCACCGAGTTCTTCGACACCGTGACCGTGCGGGTGCCGGGCCGGGCAGCCGAGATCGTGGCCGCCGCCGACGAACGGGGCGTCAACCTGCGCCTGGTCGACGCCGACACGATCGGCATCGCCTGCGACGAGGCCACGGCCGAGGCCACCCTGGCCGACGTGCTGGCCGCGTTCGACGTCAGCGGTGAGCTGCGCCCGGCCGCATCGACCATCCCGTCCGAGCTGCGCCGGACCTCGGACTATCTCACTCACCCGGTGTTCAACACGCACCGGTCCGAGACGTCCATGCTGCGATACCTGCGCCGGCTGGCCGATCGCGATTATGCCCTGGATCGCGGCATGATCCCGCTCGGCTCGTGCACCATGAAGCTGAACGCGACCACCGAGATGGAGCCGGTGACCAATCCCGGCTTCGCCAACATCCATCCGTTCGCGCCGGAGGGTCAGTTCGACGGCTACGCCCAGCTGGTGGCCGACCTGCAGAACTGGCTGACCGAGATCACCGGCTACGACGCGGTGTCGCTGCAGCCCAACGCGGGCGCCCAGGGTGAGTTCGCCGGCCTGCTGGCCATCCGGGCCTATCACCAGAGCCGCGGCGAGGATCACCGCACGATCTGCCTGATCCCGGCCTCGGCCCACGGCACCAACGCCGCATCCGCCGTGCTGGCCGGAATGAAGGTCGTGGTCGT
>CAZZZW010000503.1:0-2458 GCA_964658795.1 Phormidium nigroviride PCC 7112 | reverse complement strand
AGACCGACAAAGCACGGCCAGACCGACGAGCGGGGTCAGATCGACAAGACCCGCAGCAGCCGGACGAGCTCCAGTACCTCGGGCAACCCGCTCAGTTCGGTCCGGGCCAGATCCATCGACCGCTGCTGGGTGGGGTGGGTGAAGAACACCAGCTCGGTATCGGCCTCGGAGTTCTCCTGCTCGACGAACCGGATCGAGACCCCGTTGCGCCCGAGCGCTGCGCTCACCGTCGACAGGGTGCCCGGCCGGTCGGTGACTTTCAGCTTGAGATAAAAGGACGAATCCAGCTCCGCCGGGTCGCGCAGCTTGGCCGGCCGGTGGATCGGGACTCGCCGGTGAGTGCCGCGGGCCAGGTTCTCAGCCGCGTCCACCAGATCGCCGAGCAGGGCCGAGGTGGTGGCCTCGCGGCCGGCCCCGGCGCCGTAGACCATCAGCTCGCCGCACAACGCCCCGGTGATGGCAACCGCGTTGAAGCTGCCCTCCACCTTGGCCAGTGGATGGTTCGCCTTCACCAGAGCCGGGTAGACGTCCATGCTGACCGAACCGTCGGGCCAGGACTCGGCCACGGCCAGGGCCTTGACCTCGTAGCCATAGCGTTTGGCGATCGACAGGTCTTCGGCATCCACGCCGTCGATGCCCTCGGTGCCGACGTCGGCCGCGGCCAGGTCCATCCCGAAGGCGAGCGAGGCCAGGATGGCCAGCTTCGAGCCTGCGTCCTTGTTCGACACGTCGGCGTACGGGTTCGGCTCGGCGTAGCCCAGATCCTGAGCCTCTTTCAGCGCGACCGCGTACTCCAAGCCCCGGGCCGACATGGCCGAAAGGATGTAGTTGGTGGTGCCGTTGATGATGCCGACCAGCCGCTGGATCGGTTCGGCCCGCAGCGATTCGCGCAGCGTCCGGACGACCGGGACGGCAGCCACCGCGGCAGCCTCGAACAGGATGTCGACGCCGGCCTCGTCGGCGGTTCGGTAGAGCGCCGGCCCTCGGTTGGCCACCAGCTCCTTGTTGGCCGTCACCACCGGCTTGGCCTTGCCCAGCGCGGTGAGCAGCAGATCCCCGGCCGGTTCGATGCCACCCATCAGCTCGACCACCAGATCGATGTCGTCGGCGGCCACCACCGCCTCGGGATCGGTGGTGAAGAGCTCGGCAGCCAGCCCGGGATCGCGCGGCTTGCTGGCATCGTTGACCACGATCCGGGCCAGTTCGAAGCGCAGACCGGTCAGTGTCTCGAGACGTTCGGCACTGGATTGCAAGGTCAACGCGAAGGTGGTGCCGATGTTGCCGCAGCCGAGCAAGCCGACCCGAACCGTTCTGCTCATCTGCTGACGTCTCTCTTCGACCGGCGCCACGGATGGCGTGAATCCCCGAACCCGAAAAGGCTAGCATCGCCGCGATCCTCGAAATGGTCGGTGATATAGCGCCGGTATCACGGTCACCGACTGCCGCTCTGCCTTGGTGAGTCAACTCGTACTCATCAAGGGGGAAACCATGTCTGCACCGCCTGTGACACCACCGGCTCCGCCGGACCTGCCGCCCACCGTGGGCGAATTCCGGGCCTCGGCCTCGGTCACCGACCCGACCCGGACCACCGGCCTCGGTCCGCTTCGGCACCTGCCCGGGACCTGGGTCGGTCGCGGCTTCAACGTGATCTCGCGCCCGGACTTCCACAACGGCAAGCCGTTCTTCCTGCAGTTGAACGAAACCCGGGAGACCCTGACCTTCGAGGCGGTCGGCGCGCCGATCCCGAACCGGGGATCCAAACAGGACGACATCATCTACAACGGGGTGAACTACCTGCAACGGGTCAGCGACATGCAGACCGGCGGCGCGCTACACCTGGAACCCGGCTTCTGGCTGCACCTGCCGCCGACGACCGTGCCGGACGTCCAGAACGCCACCGTCGTCCGGCTGGCGACCATTCCGCACGGCGATTCGCTGCTGGCCCAGGGTGGTCCGTTGCAACCGCCGGACAACTTCGACGCTCCGGGTGGCCAACCCCGGATCGACGACGTGGACACGACGCCGCTGCGTCAGGGCACCACGACCAAGCTGACCGGCCATTATCTCGACCAGTTCAGCTCATCGGTGCTGCCCGGTGACATTCCTCGGGACGCCGTGCTGAACCCGAATGTGTTGCTACGCAAGGCGATCGAGGGGCAGCACATCGTGAAGACGAAGGTGCTCATCGTCGATACCGCGAACGCCGGCGGCATCACCAACGTGCCGTTCGTGGTCGCGAACGCCGATGCCATCAGGATGAACGCGATCTTCTGGATCGAGTTCGTCCGGGGCCACTCGGGGCATGAGTACCTGCAGTTGCAGTACACCCAAACCGTGATGCTGCGCTTCGACGGCATCGACTGGCCGCACATCTCGGTGGCCACTTTGGTCAAGCAGTAGCGGTCGCGAATACGCCGCTGCCGCCGATGGGCTGCTGTCAAAGGAAACAGCAGCCCAT
>CAZZZW010000502.1:0-2458 GCA_964658795.1 Phormidium nigroviride PCC 7112 | reverse complement strand
CCCCGAGGGGCAGCGTCGCACGTCCGCCAGCCGTCGCGGCCGCCGGCCTGGTTCAGCCCTGCTTTGTCGCGGTGTTCGCACACAACCGGGTAGCGGCACGCAACGTCGGCAGCGCCAGGAGCGGGCCGACGCCCTGATCCAGCGAGACGCCGAGTTCCTCGATCGGGGAGAGGCCGAGCCGGCGGATCGCCAGCTCGTGCCCGACGTCGGGTGACAGCTGTCCGACCGCCAGCCAGCGCACCACCCGGGGCGCGGCCAGCTGCGCGACCAGGGCACCGGCGCAGGCGGCGAGCCCGCCCAGCAGCACCGGCGTGCGGCGGCGGGCGGCCTGCACGATGAGCCCGGCGGCCGCGGCCGAGTCGGCCCCGGCGGCGATTGCGAGCAACTGTTCGGCCGAGTGTCGGTGCGGCCAGGCGCGGCGGCGGGCGTCGCGGACCGCGGCCGTCTTGCGGATCCAGCCCGCGTCGTCGACGCCACTGCCCCGGCCCACCACCCTGACCGGTTCGGTGTCGGTCAGCACCGAGACCAGGACCGCGGCCGGCGTCGAGGACGCCACCCCGATCGTGTCGAGCAGGATGAGGTCGCAGCCTCCGTCGATCAACTCGTCGGCCAGCCGCATGCCGTGTTCGAGTAGCTGTTGCACGTCGGTGTCGGAGAATGCGTCCTCGACGTCGATGCGACCGCTGGGCACCGCGATGTTCCAGCCGGAGGTGTCGACGACCCGGACGGGCACCCCGGCGGCGAGCGCGTTGACCGGGGCCTGCCCGGCGTCGATCAGGCTGACCAGGTCGGCGGTTGCGCCGGTGGGATATGCCGAAACCTGATTGGCGGCGATCCCGTGGTCGGCGGCCAGGAGTACCAGCCGGGCCCGTTCGAACGGGGTCGGCGGGCACAACCCTTGTGCCCCGGCCGCCCACACCGCCAGTTCGTCCAACAGACCGAGTGAGCCGGCCGGGAGCCGCAACTCGAGCTGCCGCAGCCGGGCCCGATGGGCGGCATCGGCGTCGGGGTAGTCGATCTCTTCGACAGCGACGGCGAACGGGCTCGACATGCCGATCACGCTAGCAACTGCCGGGCCGGGCGCTACCGTTGCCGGAACCGATCGCTGCGCGCGAGCGCCGCGATCCTCGAGCAGGAAGTGAGCTGCAATGCCCTGGACCTGGCAGTACGAACCCGCCGACACCGATGCCGAGCCGTCCGGCAACTTCGCCAGCCAGTCCGACGCCGAGAGCTGGCTCGGGGAGGCGTGGCGGAATCTGGCCGCGGCCGGTGTCGCCGGTGTCACCCTGCTGCACGACGGCGAGAAGGTCTACGGCCCGATGCCGTTGACGGAGTAGCCAGGGCCAGGGCCTCCGACGGTCTGAGTAGCGTTGCCGGCATGGAATATCGATACCTGGGCAACAGCGGATTCAAGATCTCCGAGATCACCTACGGCAACTGGCTGACCCATGGCTCGCAGGTCGAGAACGAGGCGGCGACCGCCTGCGTCCGAGCCGCACTCGACGCCGGTATCACCTCCTTCGACACCGCCGACGCCTACGCCAACACCAAGGCCGAGTCGGTGCTGGGCGACGCCCTGCGCGGTGAGCGGCGGGAATCGCTGGAGATCTTCACCAAGGTCTACTGGCCGACCGGGCCGAAGGGGCCGAACGACACCGGCCTGTCGCGCAAGCACATCCTCGATTCGATCAACGGCTCGCTCAAGCGCCTCGGCACCGACTACGTCGACCTCTACCAGGCCCACCGGTACGACACCGAAACGCCGTTGGACGAGACCATGCAGGCCTTCGCCGACGTGGTCCGGTCCGGCAAGGCGCTCTACATCGGCGTCAGCGAGTGGACCGCCGACCAGCTTCGAGCCGGTCATGCGCTGGCCAAGGAACTGAACGTCCAGTTGATCTCCAGCCAGCCGCAGTACTCCATGTTGTGGCGGGTGATCGAGGATGAGGTGGTGCCGGCCAGCCGGGAGCTGGGCATCTCCCAGATCGTCTGGTCACCCATCGCCCAGGGCGTGCTGACCGGCAAGTACCGGCCGGGCCAGCCGCCGCCGGCCGGCTCGCGGGCGACCGACAGCAACGGTGGCGCCGACATGATCAAGCGGTTCATGAACGACGACGTGCTGACCAGGGTGCAGAACCTGCAGCCGATCGCCGACGAACTCGGCCTGAGCATGGCGCAGCTCGCAGTGGCCTGGGTGCTGCAGAACGACAACGTGGCCACTGCGCTGGTCGGTGCCTCGCGTCCGGAACAGGTCAGCGAGAACGTCAAGGCCGCCGGCGTGGCCATTCCGGCCGAGGCGCTGGCCCGAATCGACGAGGCGCTCGGCGACGTGGTCGAGCGTGACCCGGCCAAGACCGCAGCCAACGCCCCGGCTACCCGGCCGGTCTGATCGTCGCGACCGGACGAGCCGAGCGGCACTAGCTGGTCGGTCCTTCGCTGGTTGGTCCTTGGCCGGTCG
>CAZZZW010000501.1:569-2536 GCA_964658795.1 Phormidium nigroviride PCC 7112 | reverse complement strand
GTGGTCGTTCCAGGCACTGCCCCACACGCTGGTGACGACCGGCACGGATTTCTCCACCAGTTGCTGGAAGGTGGCGATGTCGGCCTGATGCTGGGGGTGAGCCAGCACGAGGGTGTGTGGTCCGACGGCCGCGATCAACCGGCCGAAGTCCCACGGCCCGTGCCACGAGGCGACCGCCGGGCTGCTCGTGTCGTCATCGGCAGCCAGCCGCCATCCTTGCGGGCGGTCGACGGCGGTCAGGTACTCGTTCTTGGCTGTCGGGGCGGGATCGACCACCGCGAAGGCGTACTGCAGCTGCACGTGTAGCACCACCACCCGTCCGCCCAACCGGCTCGCGGCCGTCTGCAACACCGTGCTGTCGGTGACCGGGGCGACCAGGTTGTAACGCCAGGTCGACAGCGGCACGCCGGCCAGGTTGGTGAACGCCGCCGATTCCCGCGTGCGGTAGCTCGCGGCGGCGGTGCTGCCGTCCAGCCCGGCGTCCCACCCGGACTGATCGCGACTGGTCAACGCCAGGGCGTGCTGCTGCAGCAGTTGCATCACCGCCGCCGTTTCGGCCGGGCTCGGCGGCGCCGATGGCGACCCGGACGCCGACTGATGCCCCGACGAGGGCCGCAGCGCCAGCCAACCGGCTCCGGCGGCCACCAGGATGAGCACCAGCAGCAGCACCCGACCGACCGGCCGACTCGGCCGCGCGGGCGTACCGGACAACCTCACGGTAGGAACGTACCGGCCCCGACGAAGATCGCCGGGGCCGGTAGCGGAGGTGCTGATGAGATCGAGCTGTTGGCGATCAGCCGACCCGGGTCGCGCCGGAGTAGTCCGACATGTAGGACAGCTGGGTGATCTTGACGACGTCACCCGTGGTCGGCGCGTGGATCATCATGCCGCCACCGAGATAGATCCCGACGTGGTAGGCCGGCGAGCCGAAGAACACCAGGTCGCCCGGCTGCAGGTCGGACTCGGCCACCGGGGTGCCCATGCCCTGCTGGGCCGCTGCGTTGTGCGGCAGGCTGACCCCGGCCGCGGCCCAGGCGTACATGGTCAGGCCGGAGCAGTCGAACGAATCCGGACCGGACGCGTCCCAGACGTAGGGCTTGCCGAGCTGAGCGCGGGCCTCGGCGATCGCCGCCGCCGGCCCCTTGCCGATGACGCCCGGCGTAGCCGAGGAGAAGGCCTGGCTGACCGTTCCGGCCGCTGGCACCGAGCCGGTCGGAGTGAAGTACTTCTGCCGTTCGGCCGCGGTCAGCGTGGCCAGCAGCGCCTTGTACTTCGTGGTCTGGGCGTCGAGTTCGGTCTGCTGCTTGACCAGCGCGGCCTGCTTCTGCTGGGCCACCGTGACGGCGGACTTCGCTGCGGCGGTCGCCTTGTTGGCCGTCGCGATCGCGTTGGTAGCGATGGTCGCGACCTGGCTCTGGTGCTGCGACAGCAGGGTCATCGTCTGCATCGTCTGCAGGTAGTTGTCGCTGGAGTTGCTCGACAACATCGCGATCGTGCGGCTGAACGTGGCCGCCTTGTACTGGGACGCGATGGAGACCGCCAGCTGCTGCTGCGCAGTACGCAGCTTGGTCTGGGCGACATCGGCGGCGCGGGTCGCGGTGACGACCTGCTGCTGCGCCTTGGCGATGTCGATCTTGGCGGCGTTCAGCTTCTCGGCCAGTTGCTCGCTGGACTTGGCCAACTCAGCGAGCTTGGCGTTGACCTGCGTGGTGGTCGTGAGCGGCTGGTCGCCGGAGCTCGTGGTTCCCGAAGAACCGGTGCCGGGCAGCGCATGCGCGGCGAGCGGAGCGGCAATGACAGCGCCGAGGACACGGACAGAACCGATCATGGTGCGGGCGGACCGCACGACACGAGTTGACGCCACTGTTGGCGGAACTCCTCTTCCACTCGACCGCTTACCGAGTTAGCTGTCGGGTTCGGGCTTGGAAGATGCCCTACGGAGTTGCCCGTCCACGGACAGGCTGGCA
>CAZZZW010000501.1:0-559 GCA_964658795.1 Phormidium nigroviride PCC 7112 | reverse complement strand
GTGCTTGACAAGCACGAGACGCCCCGTACCGCTCCGATTCACCCCAGGAACCTGGGTCCCCGGTTCGACCGACCTCGCCGTGCCGGTGGATGAACCGGCGTGACGGAGCCTTGATGTCGACTCAGCGGTGACCTCCCAGAGCTCTCCGGATCAGAAAGCTACGTGCCGGTAGGTCTCGGAAAGATTACGTCACGACGAGCGGTAGATCAATCCAGCGCCTGCGTGTCGTAAACGCTTGCAGCCCATCGGTCTCGTCGGGCTGCGAGATTTGTCCGGATTACCGGCGTGGGGCAGCCTCGAGTCAGGCGATCGCACTGTGTCCGCCGTCAGATTTCTCACCTCTGACCGTTTTCTGAGTCGAGCCGCGAGCCGGCGACCGGACACCGGTCAGCGTGACCGGGTCATCGGTCGGCCCGGCCACCGGCCGATACGCGGGCACGAGCCGCAGCGGGGGCAGCAGCCCCCCGCTGGCGAAGGCGCCGAGAGCACTCTCTTCAGCGCTGTCGAGTTCGAGATTGCCGGGCCGAGCGGCCAACAGCACGTTCACCACACAATCACC
>CAZZZW010000500.1:0-2537 GCA_964658795.1 Phormidium nigroviride PCC 7112 | reverse complement strand
GGCCATGTGATCACTCGTCGGGGTCGTATGGCCTTACCGGCTGCGGCGAACCAGGCCCTTGAGCTGGGCGGCCCGATGGGCGGCCCCCCATTCCGTGACCCGCAACAGGGCCTCGCGAACGATGTTGCTGCTCATCTTGGACTCGCCCACCTGCCGATCGGCGAAACTGATCGGGACCTCGACAACCCGGAAGCCGGCCTGAATCGCCCGCCAGGCCAGATCGACCTGGAAGCAGTAGCCCTGCGATGCGACCGAGGCCAGGTCGATCGTCTCCAGGACCGTACGACGGTAGGCGCGAAATCCGCCGGTCGCGTCCTTGAGGCTGATGCCGAGCGCGATCCGGGTGTAGAGGTTGCCGCCCCGCGAGATCAGCTCCCGGGACTTGGGCCAGTTGTCGACGTGCCCACCGGCGACCCAGCGCGATCCGAGCACCAGGTCGGCGTGGCCGATCGCGGCCAGCAACCGGGGCAACTGCTCGGGGGCGTGCGAGCCATCGGCGTCCATCTCGACCAGGACGTCGTAACCGGCGTCCAGGCCGACCCGGAAGCCGGCCACGTAGGCCGCACCCAGACCGGCCTTCTCGGTGCGGTGCAAGACCTGGATCCGGTCGTCCCCGGCAGCCAGCTTGTCGGCGATGTCGCCGGTACCGTCGGGGCTGCCGTCATCGACCACGAGCACGTGGACCGTCGGCACGGCCGTCAGCAGCCGGTCGGTGATCGGGCCGATGTTCTCGGCCTCGTTGTACGTCGGGATTATGACGAGCACACGACTGGTGCCCTGGTCGGGTTGTGTCACCCCGGCCCCTCTCCTGTCACCCCGACCGGTTGTTCGGCGGGTCGTTCATCAGCTACCTGTTTATCGGTATTGCTCGACCTGGACCTCAGCCGACGCCACGGCGCGACGCCGAAGATCAGCGCCAGCAGCCCGATGGCCGACAGCAGCCATTCCGCGCCCGCTCCGGTTCGAGTGGCCAGCGTAGTCGAATCGGACAGCGCCACTTTCTGCAGCAGGGTGTCGGCGGTGAACAGCGCGCCCGACTCCTGGGTGATGTGTCCGCTCGGGTCGATGATGGCCGACTTGCCGCTGGTCGCGACCTGCACCACGGTGCGAGCATGTTCCACCGCGCGCAGCTGGGCCATCGCCAGCTGTTGATAGGTCTCCCCACTGTGGCCGAAGGTAGCGTTGTTGGTCTGCACCACCAGCAATTGCGCGCCGGCCTTGACCGAGGAGTTGACCAGCCCGTCGTAGGCGACCTCGAAACAGATCACGTCACCGAGCGGGAACGGGGTCTGGGTGAGCAGCCCGTTACCCTTGCCGGCCACCATGTCGAATTGGACGAGATCGACCTTGCTGCTGATCCTGCGGGCCAATGACCGCAGCGGGATGTACTCCCCGAACGGCACCGGATGCCGTTTGACGTAGGTCTGCCCGGCGCCCGGATGGGCCGCCGTCGACGGTTCCCAGACGATGCCGGCGTTGGTGACGTGGGTCGGGCCGGGGCCGTCCAACAGTGCCCCGACCAGGATGGGCACGCCGACCGCGTCCGCGGTGGCCTGGATCTCGGCGTTGGCGTCGGGATTGGTGGTCGGGTCGATGTCGCTGGAGTTCTCCGGCCACAGCACGATGTCCGGCCGCGGTCGGCTGCCGGCTTTGATCGCCGCGGCCAGCTTCATCGTCTGGGCCACGTGGTTGTCCAGCACCTGACGCCGACGGGCGTTGAACTCCAGCCCCCGGTCCGGCACATCACCCTGGATCGCGGCGATCGTCACCGTGCGGTCATGGCTGGTGTCCGGTTTCAACGGCAGCGACAGGATCGCGCCGATCCCGACGACGGCCAGCGCCAGTCCGAGCCCGATCCCACGGCGGATGAGGGCCGGCCGGTGGCGTAGCAGGGCGGCCTCGGCCAGTCCGGCGCCGGCCAGCGCGACGGCGAACGTGACCAGCGGCGCTCCCCCGAGTGCGGCGAACCACTTCAGGGGCGACTCGGCCTGGCTGAAGGCCCACCGGCCCCAGGAGAAGCCGCCGAACGGCAGCCGATCGCGGACGAACTCCTCCAGCACCCAGAGCGCGGCGACCCAGACCGGCGCGCCGGGTAGCCGTTGTACCCGGGGCATGCCGGCCGCCATCAGCGCGGTGTACCAGGTTTGGGAGAACACCAGGATCAGCCAGGGTGCCGCCCCGACGTAGGTGGCGGTCCAGTGCAGCATCGGCAGGAACAGGCCGGCACCGAAGACCAGCCCGAGCCAGGCGGCGTCCCGGCTCCGGCGGCCCCGGGTCAACACTGCCAGCCCGGCCACGGCGAGGATCGCCAGCGGCCAGAGCCCGAACGGCGGGAACGAGAACGTGCCGATCAGCCCGGCCAGGAAAGCGAGGACGAGCCGGATGGAGGTGGCGCGACCGGGCCGACGGGGCCTTCTCAAGACAGCTCGCCCGAGTCGAAGAGCACGACGCCCTGCCGGACCGTGCGCAGGCACCGGGGCAGCTCGACGCCCGGAGCCAGGTCGGGCAGGCCGGGCACGCCCGAGCGCTCGTCGGTT
>CAZZZW010000499.1:0-2539 GCA_964658795.1 Phormidium nigroviride PCC 7112 | reverse complement strand
TCACTCGCCCACAGCTCGTCGCCCTGTTCGTTCCGCTCCTCGCTCGCTGGCGCTCGCTGCGATGCTCACTCATCCAGCGATCCTCCCAGACAGGGCTGTGTGCGCCCAGTCGTCCATCCGATCCACCAGCACGTCCGTGGTCGCGTTCTCGGCGTGGCCCATGCCGGGCTCAATCCACAACGTGGAGCCCGTCACCATGCCGGCCAGCATCCGCGGGTGATCGAGCGGGAAGTACGGGTCGGCGTCACCGTGCACGATCAGCGTCGGCACCGTGATGTAGCCGGCCACCTCGACCGGCGACACCGGCAGCAGGTCCCAGCCCAGCCCGATCCGGGTCTTGAACGCCCGGGCCAGGATCCGGCGGCCGATCCGGGTCTCGGCGCCGAAGTGCAGCCGCCGCATCGGTTTGGTGCCGCGTTCGTACCAGCGCCCCGGCCCGCTGACGGCGATCACCGCGTCCGGACGCTCGAGGCCGTGCTGGAAGGCCAGCCCGGCGTGGCGCACCACCACCGACGCCCCCATCGAGAAGCCGAGCGTGACCACTGGCACACCGGGTCTTTTTCCCCGTAGCCAGCTCAGCCCGGCGGCCACGTCGGCGACCTCGTCGGCGCCGATCGAGGACTGTCCCTCCGACGTCCCGTGGCCCCGGAAATTAACGGCCAGGACGCAATTGCCCCGCTCGAGCAGGTGGTTGGCCACCGCCTGCACCTCGGGCCGGGAGATGGAGCCGGTGAAGCCGTGCGCGAGCAGGTAGGAAGGTCCGGTGGAAACACGTGCGTAATAGTCAGCGGATAGAACTATCTCGTCCTCAGTGCAAAGGCGCACCGGCTCCGGACCCCACATGATCGATATTCTCTCCTGAGAGTTCCGAGCTTTCTCGCACCGGGAGGCGCGCCATGGAAATTTTCCTCCTGACCACCGCTGCCCAGCCGACCACCGAAGTCCTGCCCGCGCTGGGCCTGCTCGGCCACCAGGTCGTGGTGTCCGAGTTCGACGTGACGCCGCTGGTCGACTCCAACGCTTCGGCCGTCCTGATAGACGCCCGCTTCAACCTGGCCAACGCCCGCGCGTTCACCAAGGTCCTCTCGGCCACCGAGGTCGAACTGCCGGTGCTGGTCGTGCTGAAGGAGGGCGGCCTGGTCGCCCTGTCGGCCGACTGGGCCGTCGACGACGTCCTGCTCGACACCGCCGGGCCGGCCGAGGTGGACGCCCGGCTCCGGCTCGCGGTCGCCCGCCGGAGCGCCGTGGTCGAGGGTGAGCCCGGCGTGGTCAAGGTCGGCGACCTGACCATCGAAGAGGCCACCTACACCGCCAAGCTCAAGTCCGGCGCGCTCGACCTGACCTACAAGGAGTTCGAGCTGCTGAAGTTCCTGGCCCAGCACCCGGGACGGGTCTTCACCCGGTCCCACTTGCTGCAGGAGGTCTGGGGCTATGACTACTTCGGCGGCACCCGGACCGTCGACGTGCACGTCCGGCGGTTGCGGGCCAAGCTCGGGGTCGAGTACGACGCGATGATCGGCACCGTGCGCAACGTCGGCTACAAGTTCGTCAAGCCGTCCGAGCTGGCCCGGCGCTCGGAGGCCGATGACGCGGCCGAAGCCGCCGTCGCTGCGGCCGCCGAGGTTGTCGCGAACGCCGAGGTCTAGTTTTACCGGTGTGATCGAACGCCTCGACCAGCTGCCTGCGGACACGGTCGAGGCTGTTCGGCTGGTGGTGGCATCCTCGCCCGGCGCTCAGGACAATCCGCCGATCAGCGAGGACGGCCTGCTCGGCCTGACCCGTCCCGGCACCCATCTCGTTTCCTCCGATGCGCATGGGGTGAACGGCTACGCGCGGTTGCACGACGGTGAGGCCGAGTTGGTGGCCGTGAACGCCGAGGTCGCCGCGCAGTTGCTGGACGCCTTGCTGGACCTCGCGCCCGACCTGCGGCTGTGGGCGCACGGGGCGGCCGCCGTGGCCGGGCCCACCGCGCTGGCCGCCGGCCTGGAACCGGTCCGGACCCTGCTGCAGCTGCGGGCGCCGCTGGCCGGACTGGACGTGCTCAACCCGACCGGCGGCATCTCGATCCGGCCGTTCCGACGCGGGACGGACGACGCAGCCTGGCTCGAGGTCAACCACCGGGCCTTCGAACACCACCCGGAGCAGGGGGGCTGGACCCAGGCCGACCTGGCCGAACGGCTGGCCGCGGAGTGGTTCGACCCGGCCGGGTTCTTCCTGGCCTGGCAAGGCGAAACGCTGCTCGGCTACCACTGGACCAAGGTGCACTCGGAATTCAGCCCGGCCCTCGGTGAGGTGTACGTGCTCGGCATCGCCCCGGCCGCCCAGGGGCTCCGGCTGGGCAGTGTGCTGCTGAACATCGGGCTGCGCCACCTGTTCGACCTGGGGCTGCGCACCGCGCTGCTCTACGTCGAGGCCGACAACCCGGCTGCGGTGCACATCTACACCAAGGCCGGCTTCACCGAGTTCAGCCGCGACGTCCAGTACTCCGCCCGCTAGCTCGACGGACCAGGCACCCGGCGTCCGAGCTGCCGGCCTCCGA
>CAZZZW010000498.1:0-2546 GCA_964658795.1 Phormidium nigroviride PCC 7112 | reverse complement strand
GGTGGGGTGAGCGACGGGACTCGAACCCGAATTTTCTTTCCTGGCCTTACGCGCGTCTACCGATCAGGCCATATTTAGCGGGCGCTTCGTGTCATCCGATGCTCGCTGAGGTCGTTCTATGTCTGTATGTTGTCCCCTCAGGGGACAGCTCTCGTGTCCGTCTACGAACCGGTCACCCTGACCATTCAAGATCATTTGGGGCCTGCGTGAACTTCCGCCCGATACGTGATGACACAACCGAACTGACCATGTACGGTCTGTAACGCGCACTTAGCACTACGCAAAACGACAGGGGCCTGGAGGACGCCGAATTTCTCGGCTCTCCAAGCCCCTGAGGTTCTGGCCGCTAGCGTGTGCGGCCCGGCCAAACCCAGCCGAACGGTGTGATGATCATGAGGCACCTCCTCGTGTTCCGGATTGAACAAGGCAACGAATGACGAGCCCGATCGTGAGCACGCTGCTCCTCGCACTGCTGAGTGTGTCGTATTCAGTTGCGGTTGTCCGGGTTGAGCGGCTCCGACTCGCCGTGACGGCTGGAGAAGTTCCGAACATCCTCAGCGTCTGGGCCTTCACCGGTGCGATGCTCTTGCCGCTACCCCTTGCTCTTGCCCTGGTCGTCATCTCCTACGCCGGCGAATGGCCGGCCCGGCGCACGGCCAAGGCCACCATCGGCCACTACCTCTACAGCACCGCGGCGCTCGCGACAGCCACCGCGGCCGCCAGCGTCATCGTCAACCGCCAGGACAACGGACTGCTCGGCGTTGTGTTCGCGATCCTCGCCTTTACTACGGTCAACATCGTCCTAATCGCCGCCGCGATCTGCACCGCCCGACAGTGGCGGGTGCTGCGCATGTTCGCGTCCCCGTCTGCCCACGCCTCCGAACTCGTCACCCTCGGCGCCGGGGCGGTCCTCGCTGACGCCATGAGCCACAACCCGGCCTGGGCCCTCCTTGTGCTGCCCGGTCTAGCAGTACTGCACCGAGCAGTCCTTCTCGACGCGATTCGCTCGACGCGATCGTTCGACAAGCAAACCGGATTGTGGACCGAGCAGGCGTGGAAGGTCCAAGGCCGCCAAATGCTCCGCGACGCCGTCGGCCACGTCGCGCTACTCGTCATCGACCCGGACTATCCCCACCTCGAGGGGCACATCGTTCGCAACCTCGGATCAGGAGTGAAGCAACACGACCTGGTCGGCCGCTACGGCACTCGGCAAGTGGCAGTCCTTATGCCCGTCGGGCCGGCGTGTGCCGGCGAGCTGTACGCCAGCCGCATCCGAGCCAACCTGGCGCGCGCCAACATCTCAGCAACGGTCGGAATGGCCACCACGGTCGATGACGACCTGGAGACGCTGATCATCCAGGCCGTGTCCAACCTGATGTCGACTCGCGCGATCGAGGGCGTCACACGCCAGTGGTAGTGCCCGCGAAGCGCCTCAGCTAGCGCTCGCGGACTTGAGGGCCGTTTCGAGCACAACCGCCAGGTGGCTCAACGCGTTTGCCAGTGCCGGCTTGGCTTCGGCTGCCCGCGCCGTGAGCTCGCTCCAAAGGTCTGTGACCTCGCGCAGCTCGTCGTCGGCGAACGCAGTCAGATTCAATGCCTCCGACGAACCCTCAGTCGTCTGCGGCCCCGGTGAGAATGCCGCAATCAAGTTAGACACTGCAGTCGCCTGTTCGAAATTCAACAAATTTGAGTTCGCCGGCAACATGGCGGCGAGCATCGACCTGTTGTCAGCAACGTCGATTCCGAGCTCGCGGGCATAACTCAGGACGACAATTCTGGAGTCAGTTCCAAGGGCCGCCGCAATAGCTGCGATGGTCTCGGCGTTCTTCGGCCACCCCGAGACCTTGCCGCGCAACATCTCGTCGAATCGCTGGTGCGCAACGACCTCGCCGGATCGGCGTGCAAGCTCTCGAGTATTGATCCCCGAATCCGTGCGCTGGCGCACTAGCTCACTGATCTTCGGGATTTCACCCGTCTCTGGGTTGACCACCACACCGGCCTTCGTCGTCGTCCGTCGTGTACACACTCGGCGCGCCGGAGAGGTCGCAGGCCGTCTACCGACCTTAGCGGGTCAGCAGACACCAACAACACAGGAATAACCGAACAACACCGCTGTAGTTCGACTACTCAGTGTCTACCACTACGTGACACATTGGCATCCAGTGCTTGACAGGTAGACGGCTACCGGGCAGAGTTCACGGCCGACGGACGACCGAGAAAGGAACCGCGGCCAGATGACCAGTCAACGCGTCAAGAGCCCGGACGTGCTCCGAGCAATCATCGCCCAGGAGGAACTGTCCCTCGGCATGCTCGCCGAGCTGGTCAAGTGCTCCAAAGGCTTCATCTCTCACCTTGTGTCCGGACGGAAGACCGGATGCACTGACGAGTTGGCTAGTCGCATCTCGGAGGCTCTTCAAACCCCCAAGGCCGTTCTTTTCGTGCCCGAGTTGGCATCCAACAAGTGCCAATCTGGCCGGAATTCGGTGCTGGTCTGATGGCCGCCCGACACCCGGCCGCCGAGGTCGCCGAGCTCATCGGCAAGTCCG
>CAZZZW010000497.1:0-2546 GCA_964658795.1 Phormidium nigroviride PCC 7112 | reverse complement strand
CACCGGAGTGGCGCTGCCGAGCAGGACGGCGGCGGCCACCCCGAGTCCTACGATGCCCTTGCCGATATTGACGAAACGGGTACGCATGGTCAGGATCCGATCGTCTGCGGGGTGCGCTGAGGCTTGGTCGGTTGAGTCGGTCCGTTCCGGCCGTGCCGCGCCTTCGGCTGCCCCTTGGCTCGCCGACGCAGCAGCCAGGCCGCCACGATCAGCAGTACGAGGACGAGCAGGCAGAGCAGCAGCATCCAGGGCACGGCGGTGAAACTGTCGGTGGCGGCCGCACTGGGCACCGTCATCGACTGCTGGTCGTCGAACAGCTTCGGGGTCACGGTGACGTGTGACTTCTCGAAGATGGCGGGAAAGACACCGCTGACCCGGACCCGGACCTGCTGGCTGCCGCCGGGAAAGAGCAACTGCACACCGGCCGGCGTGACCACCTTGGAGCTGGTGCCGAACATGCCGGTCACCGACACGGCTTGCTGGGCCGACAGCCGCACGTTGCCGGTGTTGTGCACGGTGTAGTCGACCACGGCGGCACCACCGCCGACCGGGTTCAGCGACTGCCGGTAGGACACCGTGAGGTTGTCGACGGTCAATCGCGGATCCAGTTTGCCGTTGACCCGCAGGTAGATCCGGGTCCCGATACGCTGATTCAGCCGCACGTTCTGGCTGTCCGGATTCTTGCCCAATGAGCTCAACTGGGCCATGATCGCCGCACTGTGGTCACCCGGCGTGGCGCCGGACGGCACCGCGATCGTGAACGGCACCAGCACCTGGCCGGGTCCGGTCCGGGTCCGCGGTGGCACCGTCGCGGTGAGTTCCCGGCCGCCCAAACGGACCCAGGAGGCTGCATCTTTCGGGGTGTCGGTGTCCAGACCGGCCACCACGTTGCCGTCCACGTCGTTGCTGAGGTCGGCGGCGAAGACGTTCAGTCGTACCGAGGCGATGCCGTAGTTCAGCAACACCACCTTGTCCGAATACTGACCGCCGGCACCGATCTGGTACGACATGAAGGTCCGGTCGTCGGCCTTGCCCGACCGCACCGGTGAAATCCCCCAGGTCTCGCGCGCGCGGTTCAGCGACGACGATCCAGCAGCGCCGGCCGGCGCCGTGCCCGGGGCCGAACCCACCGGGCTGACCGAACCGGCCGCCCGGACCGGCTGGGGCGACACCGTCACCGCTAGTGAGACAACCGCGAACACCCCGACGATCAGGGCCATAACTCGTCCGCGCCGGGTAACGCGCCAGGACTGGGGTAAGGGCATGGCTGAGAGCACACTCACCGTCTGCGGCGAACAGGTTAACAAGGTCTGAACGTAGCGAGCAGGGCGGGCGAAGAAGTCGCCCGCCCTGCTCAATTCGGTTATAGCTAAAGGTTGAACTCGATTCCCAAAGGGATCTCGACGGTCAGACCGGTTACACGATGGTAAAGGTCAGTGTCGCGGTGTAGTCGCCCGGCTGGATCGAGGTGGGGACGTTGTCCAGGCCCAGCTTGCCGGTGATGGCGATGGTGCCCGGCCCCTTCGCGGTATGGGCGAACGGACCGCCGGTGCCGAGGTCGGCGACCGGCGTGGTGGTGACGTCGGCAGCCTGCAGGTTGTTGCCGGTGATCGCCTTCGGGGTGACGTTGGTGAAGGAGAACAGGTGAGCCGAGATGGTGGACGGACCAGCGTTGGTGAAGTCGGTCGAGGAGACCGATGCGGTCCAGCCGGTGGAGCCGGCACGGGTGTCGGTGATGGTGACACCGTTGCTGACGCTGGCCGTAGGGTAGGCGCCCACGACGGCCGTGCCGCCCAGGTTGCCCGGGTCGGTGGTGGCGGCCGCGGCCGGGTCACCGAAGTTGCCCGACACCGAGTAGTGCGTGCCGTCCGCGCTCAGGGCCAGCGTGCCCAGGTTGAACGGGTTGGCCGGGGTGTACGGGGTGGAGATGACCAGTGAACCCTGCGGAACGTTGACCTTCACGTCCTGCGGGTCCGGTGCGTTGGCGCTGGTGGCGATCGCGGTGGTCACACCGGTGTTGTCGGCCGAGGCGTTGTAGGCGGTGGTGTCGGCCGGTGTGAAGGCCGCCGTGACGACCACGTTCTGCCCAGCGTCGGTGGTGGCCGGGTGGTAGGTGAAGCTGGCCGTGCCACCGGAGACGGTGATCGGGTTGCCGGAGTTGGTGCCGTTCACCTTGAACTGCACCTTGCCGGCGGCGGCGGCCGGCGAGACGGTCGCGGTGTAGACGATCGAGGACCCGACGTTACCGGTGCTCGGGCCGGCGACGACCGTGCTGGTCGCAGCTGCGGGGCCATTGACGTGGAAGGCCTTGACCGCCGAGGAGGATGCCGAATACCCCGAACTTGACGGGCTGAACTTGAACTGGAAGTTGTAGTCGGTGCTGTTGGCGACGGTGGCGGTCGCGGTGATCGCGCCCGTCGCGGCGTTCAGCGTGGCCGGACCGAGGTCGCTGGCGCCGTTGAACAGTTCGACCGCACCGGCCGGGTGGCTGGAGTCGGTGGCAGACACCGTCGCCGACAACGCGACCGAGGCGGTGCCGACCGGGG
>CAZZZW010000496.1:0-2546 GCA_964658795.1 Phormidium nigroviride PCC 7112 | reverse complement strand
GGCTCCACGCCGACCGGGCCGGCCAACCCGGCTCCTGGGCAGTCCGCGGTCGATGCGGCGGCCGACAACGGAGCCGCGACCCTGCCGGCCACCGGATCCAGCAGCCTGGCCTACACCGGCGGCAATGCCGGACTGGCCGCTGAGCTCGGGCTCGTATTGGCACTGCTCGGCGCAGCGTGCTGCCTGGCCTGGCGCCGCCGCCCGATGAGCTCGTCCGGCGCAGTGGAGGAGCACCTGCAGTAAGCCCGTTCGATGCGCTGCACGTCTGGCGCCTGAACCGACCGACACCTGTCGCGGGCCAAGCAGTCGACCCGCGATTGGTCCGGTCGGGCGGGCATGCGGTAGTTGTTGAGACGTGGAACAACGAGAGATCGGCAGATTGGCCCGTTCGGTATCGGTGGTCGGGCTCGGCACCTGGCAACTCGGCGCGGATTGGGGGGCGGTCTCCGAGACCGACGCGACTGCGGTGCTGGCCGCTGCGGCCGAGGCGGGCGTGACCTTCTTCGACACGGCCGACGTCTATGGCGACGGCCGCAGCGAGCAGTTGATCGGCCGATTCCTGCAGGACAATCCCGGACTCGAGGTGTTCGTCGCGACCAAGATGGGCCGACGTGTCGACCAGCTTCGCCAGAACTACACCTTGGAGAACTTCCGGGCCTGGACCGACCGGTCCCGGCACAACCTGCAGGCAGACGTGCTGGACCTCGTCCAACTTCACTGCCCGCCCGAGGATGTCTTCACCGACGACGAGGTCTTCGACGCCCTGGACACCCTGGTCGCCGAGCAGCGGATTCGCGCCTACGGCGTCAGTGTCGAGACTTGCGCGCAGGCGTTGATCGCCATCGGGCGCCCCGGCGTGGCCGCCGTGCAGATCATCCTCAACGCCTTCCGCCAGAAGCCGCTGGACCAGGTGCTACCGGCGGCCCGGGCCGGCGGCGTCGGCATCATCGCCCGAGTGCCGCTGGCCTCTGGCCTGTTGTCCGGCCGCTACCACCACGACACCACGTTCGGTGCCGATGACCACCGCAACTTCAACCGTCGGGGCGAGGCCTTCGATGTGGGCGAGACGTTCGCCGGCATCGATTTCGACACCGGCGTCGACGCCGCTACCGAGTTCGGCGGGCTGCTGCCCGAGGGCGTAGCGCCGGCCACCGGCGCCCTGCGCTGGGTGATCGACCAGCCGGGGGTCAGCACGGTGATCCCGGGTGCCCGCAATGTCGGCCAGGCCCGGTCGAACGCAACGGCGGCGGCCCTGGCACCGCTGCCGGAACGGACGTTGACCGGCATCGCCGAGCTGTACGACCGGCGGCTCAGGCCAGATGTCCACCAGCGCTGGTAACACCGAAAAGCCAGTCCGCAGCGGGGTCATAGGTCGCGGCCCGTTACGCGATCTGCCGATTGAGGTCGGTGTGCTCGCGGTCGTGGCGTTCTTCGTCGCTGCCGGATTCGGCATCGTCGCACCGGCCATCCCGGTCTTCGCCCGTAGCTTCGGGGTGTCGCGAGCAGCAGCCGCCGCTGTGGTCAGTGCGTTCGCCTTCATGCGGCTGGCCTCGGCCCTGGGCGTCGGCCGGTTGGTGAACCGGATCGGCGAACGGGTCGTGCTCGGCACCGGTATCGGGATCGTCGCAGTCAGCAGCGCGCTGGCCGGTTTCGCCCACGACTACGTGCAGTTGCTGGTCCTGCGTGGTGTCGGCGGTGTCGGCTCGGCGATGTTCTCGGTGTCGGCCAGTTCGCTGCTGCTCGGCGTGACCACCTCGGGCCAGCGTGGTCGAGCGATGGGCTCGTTCAGCGGCGGATTCCTGGTCGGCGGTATCGCCGGCCCCGGCCTCGGTGGTCTGGTCACCGGCTGGTCGTTGCGAGCCCCGTTCTTCCTCTACGCCGGCACCCTGGCGGCGGCCGGCGCGGTCGGGCTGGCGCTGCTACCCCGCCGGGCGGCGATGGAGAAGACCCATGCCGAGCAGGGCAAGGCGCCATTGACGTTGCTGACCGCGCTGCGGCTGCCGACCTTCCAGGCGGCGGCCCTGGCCAACCTGGCCGACAGTTGGGCCTCGCTCGGCGTCCGGGCCGCGATCGTGCCGTTGCTCGTGGTCGAGGTGCTGCACCGCTCACCCATCTGGACCGGCATCGGGCTGACCGTCTTCACCGTGGGTAACGTCGGGACGCTGTTGCTGGGCAGCCGGCAGACCGACCGCCGGGGCCGGAAGCCGGTGCTGCTGCTGGGTTGTCTGGGCAGCGCGGTGGGCTGCGCGATGCTGATCCCGCACCCGTCGCTGCCGCTGTTCCTGGCCGCGATGCTGGTCTTCGGTGCCGGCAGCGGACTGCTCGACGTCGCGCCCGGGGCGATGCTCGGCGACGTGGTCGGCGGCCGGGGCGGCACGGTGGTGGCGGGCTTCCAGATGGCCGGCGACGTCGGCAGCCTGGTCGGCCCGCTGGCCGCGGGATTCCTGGCCGACACCGCCGGATACGGCTGGGCGTTCGGGGTCACTGCTGCCGTGCTGGTGCTCGCGGCCGCTGTCGGCGCCCGGGCTCCGGAGAGCCTGGTCCGG
>CAZZZW010000495.1:0-2552 GCA_964658795.1 Phormidium nigroviride PCC 7112 | reverse complement strand
ATTTGCCCGTATTGCTAGGCGATTCGCCCGTCGCAAACCGATCGTGGCGGTCAAGAGCGGCCGCGGATCGATGGTGGCCGGGTTGCAGCACACCTCGGTCCAGGTGCCGGACGAGAGCGTCCAGGCCCTGTTCGAAGCCTCCGGGATCATTCGCACCCAGAACATCGCCGAGCTGTTCGACGTGGCCCTGTTGCTGACCACCCAGCCGCTGCCGGCCGGCGATCGGGTTTCGGTGGTGGGCCATTCGACCGCGCTGGGCGTCCTGGTGGCCGATGCGTTGACCACCTCGGGTCTGGAACTGACCCGGCTGGTCGACGTCGGGGTGGATGCCAGTCCGGACGACTTCGGCCTGGCCCTGCAGGAGGAACTTGCCGCTGACGACGTGGATGCGGTGATCAGCATCTTCGTGCCGCCGATGCGACGGGGGGAGGAGTCGACCGTCGCGGAACGGCTGCGGCAGGCCGTGGCCGGACAGCCCAAGCCGGTGCTGTCCACCTTCCTCGGCTTCGACGGGGTGCCGGTCGAGCTGGCCGTGCCCGGGCCGCTGGCCCCGATGCCGGGCTCGATCCCGTCCTACTCCTCGCCGGAGCGAGCAGTCGGCGCGCTGGCCCGGGTGGTGCGATATGCCCAATGGCGCAAACGAGAACCAGGACGGCTGCCCGAGCTGGCCAACATCGACCAGGACGCGGCCCGGGCGTTGCTGGCCGGAGTGCTGGCCGCCGAGCCGGCCGGGCGCGAGCTGACCGAGTCCGAGGTGCGCTGGCTGCTCGGCTGCTATGGCATCGAGTTGCTCGAGGCGGCCGCTGTGATCGGCCGTGACGAAGCGGTGACTGCGGCCCAGCGTCTCGGCTGGCCGGTGGCGCTGAAGGTTCCTGGGTCGGTTCGCCTGCACCTGTCCGACGCCGGCGACATCTGGCAGGCCTGGGGCTCATTGGGCCTGTCGGATCAGGCATCGGCCACCGTGCAGGCGATGGCTCCACGGGGGGTGGACACCGTGCTACAGGTGCTCGATGACCGGTCGTTCGGATCGCTGGTGTCGTTCGGCGTCGGTGGCCTGGCCACCGATCTGTTGGCCGACCGGTCCTACGCCGTGGTCCCGCTGACCTCTCTGGATGCTGCGGAATTGATCGGCGCACCCAAGGCGTTCCCGCTGCTGACCGGCTACGGGGGAGCCGAGCCGGCTGACCTGCCGGCCCTGACCGAGCTGGTGCTGCGGCTGTCCCGGATGGCCGATGACCTGCCTGAGGTGGTGGAGTGTGGCCTGGCTCCGGTGGTCGCCGCCGCGGAAGGCGCGCACGTGTTGAGTGCCCGGGTTCGGGTCGCGCCGCCGACAGCTCGGGACGATCGGGGCGCGCGCCGCCTGCGAGGTCTGTAACCACCCGTTTCGATCAGTCGAAAATCGAACGTAGTTTCGCCTTTAGTGTTCGCCGGATTCTTGATCGGCAATTTCGAGCCACATTTCCTGGTGTGGACCGATCTCGGTGTCGAAGATCTCGCCGTGCGTCTGCCAGCCGTGCCGGGCATAGAAGCCGATGGCGGTCTCGCGAGCCAGACACCAGAGAATCTCGGCTGATTGCTGCCGGACGACTCGCTCCGCCTCGACCACCACCAAGGCGCCGAAGCCGTCACCGCGAACCCTCGGCTCGGTCGCCATCGACCGCAGCCGCCAGGCCGGTCGGTCCGGCTGCCACGGGCAGGCTTGCGGAAAGATCAGGCAGGCGCTGGTCAAAGTCGATCCGTCGAAGGCTCCGATGTGGACCACGCCCGGTTCGTGGTCGCCGGGCATCTCGGCGCCGACCGGTAGTCCGGGGCGCAGTACCGCTCGGCGTAATTCCAAGCTTTGCAGGGGATCGATGATCCGGGCAGAGACCTCAGGCATGACCCCACCGTAGCGTTGATGCCGAATCTGCCGTCGCCGCCGTGATCCTGGGCTTCGATGACCGGCAGCGCGCTCAGCTTGAATCCGGTGTGTCGATGCTTGACATCAGCCCATCAGTGGCAGAATTCGCCGTGTTGGAGGGAGATTCTCCACTCCAGGTCGCAGTCGATGGGAGAGCGCCAGGAACGATTTCTTTCCGCGATTTCACTTCTGCGGCCAGTGGTGCCACACTTTCTGTAGGAAATGCAACACGATTAAGGAGATTCGAGTTGAACAAGACCCAGTTCATCGACGCCGTTGCGGCTCGTCTGAACGCCGACCACAAGTCCACCGCCAACATCCTCGACGCGATCCTGGACGAGGTCTACACCAACGTCGCCAAGGGCGAGAAGGTCATTCTGACCGGCTTCGGTGCCTTCGAGCGTCGTGATCGTGCCGCGCGGATCGGGCGAAACCCGGCCACCGGCGCCAAGGTGCGGGTCAAGAAGACCTCGGTTCCGGCCTTCCGTCCGGGCACCGAGTTCAAGGAGATCATCGCCGGCCGTCGCAAGGTCGCCAAGGCCGCCCCGGTCAAGAAGGCCACCGCCGCCAAGGCGGCCCCGGCCAAGAAGACCGTGGCCAAGGCCGCTCCGGTCAAGAAGGCCACCGCCGCCAAGGCGGCCCCGGCCAAGAA
>CAZZZW010000494.1:0-2560 GCA_964658795.1 Phormidium nigroviride PCC 7112 | reverse complement strand
GCCTACGCTCGTTCCTCGCTCCGGTCCTCGTTCACTCGCGGAATCTGATGCGCGGCTCACTCCGGCCTACGCTCAGTCGCGGAGCACAGCCATCAGGACGATGTCGTCGTACCGGCCGCCGGACCAGACGTGCTCGCGTTGCCGGCCCTCCTCCACAAAGCCGGCCGCGGTGTAGGACCGGATCGCCCGTTCGTTCGAGCCGTGCACCTCGAGCCAGATCTTGCGCAGGTTCTGCAACCGGAAGCCGTAGTCCAGCAGCAGGCCGACCGCCTCACGACCGTAGCCGCGGCCCCAGTACGCATGGTCGCCGATGCCGATACCCATCTCACCGGTGCCGTTGACCCGGTTGATGTTGAACAGGCCGGCATCGCCGATCAATACACCGTCGGCCTCGATCGCGAAGGTGTACTGGTCGCCGTGCCCGGTCACCTTGTCGTAGAACTCAGTGACGCCGGCCAACGTCCGCGGCTTCGGCGGTAGGCCGCCGCCGAGCAGCTCGAACTCGACATCGTTCTTGAACTCGGTCAGCCGGGGGTAGTCCTCCGGCGTGACAGCTCGCAGTGTGATTCGTTCGCCCTGGATCATGCTGATGAACCTGTCAGCCGCCGATCCAATCGGCAAAGGATTTTCCGGACAACCGCTCATAGGCCTCGATGTAGCGGGCCCGAGTCGCGGCCACCACCTCGTCCGGCAGCGGCGGCGGGGCGTCACCGGAATGCCGGTCCCAGCCTGAGGCCGGCGAGGTCAGCCAGTTCCGGACGTACTGCTTGTCATAGGAGGACTGCGCTCGGCCCGGCTGCCACTCGTCGGCGGGCCAGAACCGGGACGAGTCCGGGGTCAGCACCTCATCGGCCAGCACGAGCGCCCCGCTGGTCTGGCTCCGGCCGAACTCCAGCTTGGTGTCGGCCAGCAGGATGCCACGTTCGGCCGCGATCTCCCGAGCCCGGGTATAGACGTGCAGGGTCAGCTCCCGAACCTGCTCGGCGGTGACCGAACCGACTGAGTCGACGACGGCCGCGAAGTCCAGGTTCTCGTCGTGCTCGCCGACCGGCGCCTTGGAGGTCGGGGTGAAGATCGGCTCGGGCAGTTGCGATCCGTCCACCAGGCCGGTCGGCAGCGGGATGCCACAGACACCGCCGGTGGCCTGGTAATCGAGCAGACCGTTGCCGGTCAGGTAGCCGCGCGCGATCGCCTCGACCGGCACCATGTCCAACCGCTGGCACAGCATCGCCCGCCCGCGCCACTCGGGCGGGATCGTCTCGTCGTCGTAGCTGATCAGGTGGTTGTCCACCAGGTCGGCCAACTGGTCGAACCACCAGACCGTCATCGCGGTCAGGATCCGGCCCTTGTCCGGGATGGGCGTCGGCAGGATGTAGTCGTAGGCCGAGATCCGATCGCTGGCCACCATCAGCAGGTGGCCGGTGTCGGTGGCATACAGGTCGCGAACCTTGCCGGTGTGCAGATGGGTCAAGCCGTTCTCGGCCGGAGCGTCGGTCACCTGGGCAATCCTTCCACAGCCTGTCGGTGGAACCCCGCGCCTTCGATGTGTGCCGAGGTCAGGTCAACCCGGAAGGGGCGGCACCCGTCCTAACTACATGAATCCGAGAAGATCTCTTCGGGGTGACCGGCACCGTCTCCGTCAGCGAGCAGCGCAGCGGAGGTCCAGCGCTCGCGACAGCTTTTTGACCATCGGTGCAACCATCCGATCGGCTCCGCGTCTGAACCGGTATGACAGTGTTCTCGACGGGCGCAAGGGTGCGTCTGCTGGACCGGGAGGACCGAGTGGAGCAGGTCGCCGCAGCGATCGACATCACTGCGTTGTACCGCGAACATCGCCTCTCGCTCGCCCGGATCGCGTTGCTGCTGGTGGACGACATGGCCACCGCCGAGGACGTGGTGCACGACTCGTTCATCGCGCTGCAGCAGAACGCCGACAAGCTCCGCAACCCGGCGGCCGCGGTGGGCTATCTGCGGACGACGGTGGTGAACAAGTCCCGATCGTTGCTTCGCAAGCGTCAGACCGTGCGCAAGCATCTCAGCCTGGCCCGGGACGAACACGCCGACGCGGCCGATCGGGAACTCATCGTCGCGGCCGAGCACCACGAGGTGCTGGAGGCCGTCCGTCAGCTGCCGCAGCGGCAGCAGGAGGTCCTGGTCCTGCGCTACTGGTCGAACCTGAGCGAGGCCGAGATCGCCGAGGCGCTCGGCATCTCGCGCGGCGCGGTGAAGTCGAATGCCAGTCGGGGTATGGACAAACTCGAAGTGATGCTGGGAGCGAACCGATGAACCCGATCGAAGATCGGCTGCGTGCGGCCTACTCGGCCCAGGCCGAACAGCTGACCGAACGCCGGCTCGACCAACTCGCCGCTGCGCGGACGGCCGCGAACCACAACGACGATCTGGACCGCGGCGAGCCGACGGTCACGCTGCCCCGGATCGAGCACGACGAGCTGGGCGATCGACGCGGCCGCCGGTCCCACCGCTGGATCGGTCCCGGTATCGCCGCCGCCGCCGTCATCGCCCGCGCTTCCTCCTTCGCCACGGGCGCGACGCTGTCCTC
>CAZZZW010000493.1:0-2574 GCA_964658795.1 Phormidium nigroviride PCC 7112 | reverse complement strand
CAGTCCCAGCCGCAACAACAACCTCAGCCGGCGCCGGTTCCGGTGTATGCCCAACCGCAGTACGCCCAACCGCAGACCGGGGCCGCTCCGTCCGCCAACCTGACCCCGAACTACGGTCAGGCCGCCTCGAACGCCTACCAGTCGCGACCGCAGCCGGGACCGAACGGAGCCCACGGCTCGACCGAGCAGTACTTCGCCGAGCCGCCGCCGGCCCCGGCGCCGGTGATGGATCCGCACCCGCAGCAGTCCACCGACTGGAACTACACGCCGCGCCAGGCCACCGTCACCAGCCGGCCGACACCGGCCGAATGGGGCTGGCGGGCCAAGGTGCGCGAGCTCACCGGTGGCGTGATCAAACTCGCCCCCGGGCAGGACGAGCTCGAACACCGCGCCGCCGTGGCCCGGATCCGGTCCACCCTGCCGGGCAGCCGGACCGTCGTCGTGGCCAACGAGAAGGGCGGTGCCGGCAAGACCCCGACCGCCCTGGTGTTGTCGGCCCTGATCGCCGAGTACCGCCGTGAGGCCGTGGTCGCCTGGGACGTCAACGAGCTGCGCGGCACCCTGGGCCGTCGGGCCGAAATCACCGACCCCCACCTGACCGTGACCGACGTGCTCGCCGCCGCCAGCGACCTGGCCCGTCCGGACGCCGAGGTCGGGCTGCTCAGCTCGTACCTGCGCCGCCAGCCTGAGGGCAACCTGGTACTGGCCTCGAGCGAGGACGGCAACGCGATGCGCCAGATCGGCCACCGCGAGTGCGACATCGTCCGGCAGCTGTTGCTGCGTCGATTCGGTGTCGTCGTGTGCGACACCGGCAACAACGCCGCCGCGCCGAACTTCCTGTACACGGTCGACTCGGCCGATGTGCTGGTGCTGCCGACCGCGCCGTCCGACGTCCACCTCGAGGTGGCGCGGGCCATGCTGCGGATGCTGGCCAGCCGGGAGACCACCAGCCACCTGGTCTCGCGCGCGGTCCTGGTCGTCACCTCCTCCACCGGTGCCCGGTTGGAGCCCGAAGAGGAGCGCTGGTTCTCCGATCGAATCGGCAAGGTGGTGCACGTGCCGGCCGACCCGATCATCGCCCAGGGCGGCAAGCTGGTCGTCTCGGAGCTGTCGGACGAGTCCATCCGAGCCTGGACGCTGGTCGCCGGCGCGGTGATCGAAGCCGCCCTGGCCCCGTCCCCGCACGACAAGCCACGCGGCCGCCGCCGGGCGCCGGAGGACGAGGGGCCGCAGGCCCTGCCGGACCCGCCGACCCACAGCGAACGTGCCGGGACCGCGCCCGCGAGCGGATCGTCGGAGCCGGCCGCGCAACAGCCGCCGGCCTATCACCCGACGCCGCGGCCCGCGCCGATCGCGCAACCCGAGGTGGCCGACCAGCCCGTCGGTGCCGGCCAGTCCGCCGTGGCGCCGGCCGTCCCGTCGCCGGTTCAGCATCAGTCGCCGGAGGAGCAAGCCGCCCGACGACCGCAACCGGTGCCGCAGTTCGCACCGCCGGCCCCGGCCACACCGCCGCTGTCGGCCGGTTGGATCCCGGTGGCGCAGCCGGCTCAACAACCGAACCAGAATTGAGTCGCGGCAGAATCCTCAGTCCTCGCCGGAGAATCGACCCCAGGCCGACTGACGGGTCATGTTCAACGCGGCCCCGATCCTCGACCAGGCCAGGCCGCGGCCGCGGGCCCGGAGCACCCACTGTCGCAGGTTGGCCTCGACCTGCTCGCTGACCGCAGCCACCCGCGGTAGATGTCCGAGCAGCTCCTCGTCGCTCATCGATTCCCACGGCGGCAGTTGCGGGCGGTCGGCCGGTGCGGCCCGATCCTCCTCGAGGATGCTGACGCAGAGGCCGACGCACTCATCGCAGATGTAGGTGCCGGGACCGGCGATGACCTTGCTGACCTCGTGTTCCTCCTTTGCACAGAAGGAACATCTGATTTCCACTGCCGTCTCGACCGCCATCGGAACCTCCCTGGGAGCGTCAGGCACCTCCTGACGTTCTGTCAGGCGCCACCTTACGCACGTCAGCCCACGCCTGACAAGCCTTGCGGCAGTTCGTGGCGGGCGCGCTGGAACCGTTTGCGTAAGTTTGCCGCGAAGTTGTCTAAACCAATACTTCCCAACCAAACCCGACGATGGTTATGATCCGGCCACCCCTGAGAGCGCTCTCAAAGCACCTTGCCAGCCCGATCCCACCGCGAAAGGACTCCCCCGATGTCCGTCCTGAGACCGCGCGCCGCCTTACTGGCCGCCGCCGCGATCGCGATTCCCGTTATTACCATTGCCGTTTCGCAACCTGCCCACGCCTCCCTACCCGCTCCGCCAGCCGGCTGGACCCAGGTGTTCGCCGACGACTTCACCGGCCCGGGCGGCTCGGGGGTGAATTCCGCCAACTGGCTCTACGACACCGGCACCGGCTACCCCGGCGGCGCCGGCGGCTGGGGCACCGGCGAGATCGAGACCATGTCCAGCAGCACGGCCAACGTCTACCAGGACGGCAGCGGGCACCTGGCGATCAAGCCGATCCGGGACGGCAGCGGTAACTGGACGTCCGGCCGGATCGAGACCCAACGGACCGATCTG
>CAZZZW010000492.1:0-2578 GCA_964658795.1 Phormidium nigroviride PCC 7112 | reverse complement strand
CCTGCGGCACGGGCTGGTTCCACTGGCCCGGCTGGTCCTGCGGCGGCGGCGGGGAGTTCCAGCCCTGATTGTTGGTGGGCTGATTCGGATCGGTCATGTCGTCTGGTTCCTTCACACTGATGTCGGTCGCGCGTCACCCTGCCACATCAGACTCACATCCAGCCAAACGACCGGTGAAGTGTGATCAGGCCGCCAGCACGGCATATCGGCCATTCCCGGCGATCAAGCTCTCGTGCGTTCCGGACTCGACCGCCCGGCCGGCGTCGATCACCACGATCTGATCGGCATTGCGCACGGTCGACAACCGGTGGGCGATGACGATCGTCGTCCGACCGACCGTCAGGTCGTCGAAGGCCTGTTGCACCGCCCGTTCGGTCTCGGTGTCCAGGGCGCTGGTGGCTTCGTCCAGCACCAGGATCCGAGGATTACGCAGTAACGTGCGCGCGATCGCGATCCGCTGCTTCTCACCTCCGCTGAAGCGGTGGCCCCGGGAACCGACCATGGTGTCGTAGCCGTCGGGCAACGAGGCGATGAGCTCGTGAATCTGGGCCGCCCGGGCCGCGTCCTCGATCTCGGCATCGGTGGCGTCCGGCTTGGCGTAGCGCAGGTTCTCCCGCACGGTCGTGTGCATCAGATAGGTCTCTTGGCTGACCACCCCGACCAGGCCGGCCACCTCGGTCAGGGCCAGTTCGCGCAGGTCGACGCCGTCGATGCTGACCGAACCGCCGGTCGGGTCGTACAGCCGGCTGATCAACGCGGCGATGGTGCTCTTGCCCGATCCGGTTTCACCCACCAGAGCAAGGGTGTTCCCGGCCGGGATGTCCAGGCTCAAGCCGGCCACCGCAGCGGTCTCACTGCCCGGATAGGCGAAGGTCACATCGGTCAGCCGGACGTGACCCCGCGGGGCGTCCAGGTGCTTCGGAGCCGGCGGATCGGCAATGTCCACCGGCAGATCCAGGTACTCGAAGATTCGGGCGAACAGCGCCAGCGAACTGGTCAGGCTGACCCCGACGTTGAGCAGTCCCAGCAGTGGCCGGAACAAACCGTTCTGCAGCGCGGTGAAGGCGATCAGGGTGCCCAGGCTCAATCGTCCGGCGGTGAAGGGCAATCCGGCGCTGAGGTAGATCACGGCCGGAATCGCTGCGAAAAGCACACTCATGAACGCCATGCGCCAGCGGCCGGCCAGTTCGGAGCGCAGTTCCAGGTCGATCAGCCGGGACGAGGACTCGGTAAAGCGCTGGATCAGTGCGGCACCGGTGCCGAGCGTCTTGCTCAGCTGGATGCCGCCGATTGACAGGCCCTCTTCGATCGTCACGTTCAGATCGGCCAGTTCTCGTTGCCGCTGCGCGGTGATCTCCCGCCGCAGGCTGGCCACCTTGCGGGTCAGGAAGATGGCCGGCGGCATGACCACCAGCGAGATCAGTGAGAGCTGCCACGACAACGCGACCATCGCAACCGCGGTGGCGACCACGGTGGTCAGGTTCGAGGCGATGGAGGTTGCGGTTGAGGTGACAACGGCCTCCATACCCCCGATGTCATTGGTGATTCTCGATTGCACCTCGCCCGTTCGGGTGCGGGTGAAGAAGTCCAGCGACTGGCGCTGCAGGTGACCGAACACGCTGGTGCGCAGCCGATGCATGACCTGCTGTCCGACCTTGGTGCTGATCCAGGTCTGGACCACCCCGAAGGCCGACGTGATCGCGGCGACGGCGACCATGCCCAGCACCAGCCAGACCAGCAGGGCCAGGTTCTGGGTGGGCAGGGCCCGATCGAGCACGGCTCGCAGCAGGAACGGCGAGGCCATGCCGACGACGGACGACGCCACGATGATGGCGACGACCACGGCCAACTGGGCCTTGTACGGGCTGAACAGGCCGCCGATCCGGCGGAGCGAGACCTCACGGGCCTGCTGCTTCTCGGCGGCAGTGGACTTTCTGGGGCCGCGTCCGGCGCGACCTGGGTTCTGATGTGGGGCTGTCATGGGGCATTCCTTCTTTCCGTCTCGGGAGGTCACCGGCTCGCGGGGTCGACACGCGAGCTCGCTCGTACCAATTACTGAGGTAACCTCATCGTGAGGCTACAACACAAACCTGCGCTACGCTATTCCGCATGCGACACGATCGGGTTCCGGGCGAGGACGCCGGCCTGCCGGAGCTGTTCTGGGCCGTGGCCCGCAAGCTGCGGCACACGTCGCAGGAGAATCTGGCCCGATGGGACATCTCGCCGTCCCAGTCCCGGGTGCTGCTGGTGTTGGCCCGACACGGTCAGATCCGGCTCAGCGAGCTGTCCGACCATCTGCGGATCGCGCCCCGGTCCACCACCGAGGTGGTCGATGCCCTGCAGGACAAGGGCCTTCTGGAACGCCAACCGGATCCGAGCGATCGGCGGGCCACCCTGGCAACGCTGACCGAGCCGGGTCGCACGATCGTGGCCGAGCTGCAGCGAGCCCGCTCCAGCAACACCGCGGCCCTGTTCGCACCGCTCTCGACCGGCGACCAGGAGCGCCTGGCCACCATCCTGCGCAAGCTGATCTGACTCCTCCCGCCCAGTTCCTTGCGCCGAGTGGTCAGTTCACCCC
>CAZZZW010000491.1:0-2580 GCA_964658795.1 Phormidium nigroviride PCC 7112 | reverse complement strand
GATGCTGCTTGCCCGGCCGATCCGGGTCACCGCCCCGCTCGGCGAAGAAGGCCAGCATCTCCGCGTCGGAATAACGGGATTCGTAACCGAAGTGGCCGCTCCCGTCGAGCGTGGCATAGATGTCGGAGTCCAGCCGGTAGGCCTTGCCGTCGGCCAGCAGCTTGGCCACGGACTCGGCGATCTCGTCGACCGCCTCGACCACCCCGATGTAGTCACGGGGTGGCAGCACCCGCAGGCTGGTCATGTCCTCGCGGAACAGCTGGATCTCGCGTTCGGCCAGGTCCTGCCAGCCGATTCCGGTCGCGGTCGCGCGTTCGAGCAGCGGGTCGTCGACGTCGGTGATGTTCTGCACGTAGTGCACCTGGTGGCCGGCATCCAGCCACATCCGCTGGACCAGGTCGAAGGCCAGATAGGTCGCGGCGTGCCCGAGGTGGGTGGCGTCGTACGGGGTGATGCCACAGACGTAGATCCGAGCGGTTTCACCCGGTGCGGTCGGTGAGATCTCGTCCGTGGCGGTGTCGTACAACCGCAACGGACGGGCGGTGCCGGGCAGGGTGGGTACCTCGGGTCGAGGCCAGGAACGCATACCTGCACGCTAGCCGAGGGCTGAGTGAGCATGGAGCGAGGGACGAGCGAGGCGCGGAGCGCAGGGACGGCCGGCCGCGGATCGATGAGCGATCAGGCTCACTCGGACTGGCCGAAGCCGGTTCGGATGGCAACATTGGGCCCATGCCCTCGGACTCGAAGTATCTCGTCTCGGTCAGCCGGACCATCGGCGCCGATCCCCAGACCCTGTTCGACATCGTGGCCGACCCGGCGCAGCACCCGGTGATCGACGGTTCGGGCTCGGTGAAGGCGGTCCGGGATCGGAGCCCGGAGCGGCTGAGCGCCGGGGCGAAGTTCGGTATGGACATGCACCTGGGCGCCAGCTACAAGATTCTCAACACCGTGGTCGAGTTCGACGAGCCGAACGTGATCGCCTGGCGGCATTTCAACGGCCACGTCTGGCGCTACCGGTTCACTGCGGTCCCGGGCGGCACCGAGGTGGTCGAGCAGTGGGACGCCCGACCCGCCAAGCACAAGGTCTTCCTGCTGCTGGCCGGATTCGGGCGCCGGAACAAGAAGGGCATGATCGCGACGCTGGAGCGGCTGGACCAGCTCGTCGCCAGCAGCCGCTGAGCTACGTCCGGCCGAGCTGCTGATCAGTACGGCGGGTACGGGATGGCCGGCCAATCGGTGGGCGGCATCGGGTACTTCTTCTTGGCCAGCAACCGTTGGATCCGGCGTCGGACCGCACGAACCTCGGCCGTGGTGAGCAGCTCGGACAGGCCGTCGGCCAGGCTCAGCCGATCATCGTCGGGTGCGGTCTCGAAGTCGCGCTCCAGCCGTTTCAGCATGACCAGACCTTCGTCGGAGATCGGATCGCCGGCCCACTGCCACAGCACCGTGCGTAACTTGTTCTCCACGCCGAGGCTGACCCCGTGGTCCACGCCGTAGACGTGTTCGTCCGAGACCGGCAACAGATGTGAGACCTTGCGATCGGAGTTGTTCAACACCGCGTCCAGCAACGCCACGCGCTGCAGGGCGCCCGAATTGCCGGCGTTGATTCGTTCGATGATCTCGACGGATTCGTCGTCGGCGATCCAGAGTTGGACCATCCCGGTGCCCAGCGGTCCGGATCGCAGCACCGTCGGCGGCACGATGTCCCAGCCGGTCGCGTCACTGATCAGGAAGCAGGCCACCTCGCGCTCGGCCAACGTGCCGTCCGGATAGTCCCAGAGCGGACGCTCCCCCGACACCGGCTTGTACACGCAGGCCGCGGCGACGCCCTCGAACTCGATCCGGCAGTACAGCGTGGCGTTCGACGCGGTCGTGACGCGCCCCTCCACGGTGAGGTCACCGCAGTTGAGCAGCACCAGCGCGTCCGGCACCCCCAAGGCGACCGGAGCGGTCAGCTCCTCACTCACTCGATCCCAGCCGGATTTGACGCCGATAGCCATTGCTGCGCGGGCAGACGTGACCGGACGGATCCAACGGCTGGTTGCACAGCGGGCACGGCGGCCGGCCGGCCTCGACCACCCGGCGGGCCCGCTCCACGAACTCGGCCGCGGCCTGGTGGGCGATCCGGACCCGGAGCGCGTCCGGGCCCTCGTCGGTGTCTTCGAGCAGGGTCGACTCGGCCTCCTCGGCCGACTCGGCGGCCGCCTGGGCCTCGATCACGATCAGGTTCGTGTCGATGTCGTAGGCCAATCCCATCGCTGCGACCCGGAATTCCTCGTCGATCGGTGTCTGCAGCGGGTCGGTGTCGGCGACGATCTGGTCCGGCAGCTCGAAGCCGTCCCGGGCCGCGACCTCGTCGAGCAGCTGTTCGATGCGTTCGGCCAGCACCGTGACCTGGGTCTTCTCCAGGGCCACGCTCACCACCCGAGCGCCGTCGGATGCCTGCAGGAAGAAGACCCGTTCGCCGGGCTGACCGACGGTGCCGACGACGAAACGCCGCGGCTGGTCGAAGAAATGGATCTGGCGACTCATTGCTCCCAGCCTAATCGTCGCTAGACCGCGCCGCCGCCCGCGCCGCCG
>CAZZZW010000490.1:0-2584 GCA_964658795.1 Phormidium nigroviride PCC 7112 | reverse complement strand
ATCCAGCGGGTCGAGCAGGCGATGTTCGATGTCGTGGACGAGCTGCCCGCCTCCGAGCGAGGCAGTGGTGGACATGGTTCAACGGGCGGCGCGGTCGCGCTCGTGGTCGAAGGTCAAGTCGAAGGAGACGATCGGTAATGGCGCTGCGGCGCAAGGAGAAGCGGACCGTGCGGTCCAAGCTGGACGCCACCCCGCCCTGGGACACCAGCCGGCACCACGACGTGGACGCCACCACCGGTCCGTTCGACGAAGCCGATGAGGCGACGGCCGAACAGCTCCAGCGGCTGGACCTGGGCTCGCTCCGCATCCCGGCCGAGACCGGCCTGGAGATCCGGGTCGAGGTCGGCGAGGACGGCCAGGTCGCAGCGGTCACGCTGGTCAACGAGGTCGGCCAGATGCAGCTCGGCGTGTTCGCCGCCCCGCGCAACGAAGGCATCTGGGACGAGGTAAGGGCCGAGATCAAGGGTTCCATCTCGCAGCAGGGTGGCACGGTCAACGAGCAGGACGGTGAGTTCGGACCCGAACTCTCGGGCAAGCTGCCGGCCCAGAACGGCATCACGCCGGTGCGGTTCATCGGCGTAGACGGGCCGCGGTGGTTCCTGCGGGCCATGCTGGCCGGCGCCCCGGCCGTCGAGGACGTCCAGGCCAAGCCGTTCCTGGAGACCTTCCGCCAGGTGATCGTGGTCCGTGGCACGGAGCCGTTGCCGGTCCGTGAGCCGGTGCCGCTGGTGCTGCCGCGCGAAGCGGCCGAGCAGGTCGCGGCCGCAGCTGAAGAAGCTCAGCAGGCCGAGTAGCTGAGCCGAGTGGGCATCGAGGGCGGCACAGGCGAGCAGCGCACCGAGGGGCCGGCCCGGGCGCCGTCGGCGGACGAGCTGCGTGAGCGCACCCGGCAGCAGCTGCTGGCCTCGTTCGGTGGCTGGTCGGGCACGATCATCAGCGCGATCCCGCTGGTGGTGTTCGTTGCGGTCAACGCCGTGGCCCACAGTCTGCGCACGGCTATCTGGGCCGCCGTCGGCATCGCGGTGCTGCTGGCCGGCTATCGGCTGATCCGGCGGCAGTCGATCCAGCAGGCCGGCGCCGGGTTGTTCAGCGTGGTCGTGGCCGCCCTGATCGCGCACCACACCGGTCAGGCCCGGGGCTTCTTCTTGCTCGGCATCGCCGGTTCGATCCTCTACGGAGCCGTGTTCCTGGTGACCCTGGTGATCCGGCGACCGTTGGTCGGACTGCTCTGGGAGTTCCTCGATCCGGCACCGTTGCCCGAAGGCATCAAGTGGTACCAGGTTTCCTCGCTGCGGCGGGCCTACGACTGGGCCACCCTGGCCGGCTTCGCCATGTTCGCCGCCCGGGCGGTCGTGCAGCTCAGTCTGTTCCGTGACAACAAGACCGGCTGGCTCGCCGTCACCAAGATCGCGATGGGTTTCCCGCTCTACCTGGCCGTGCTGGCCCTGGGTTTCTGGGTGGTGCGCCGGGCCCGCGCGGCCCTGCCACCCCCCGAGCTGGATGCCGGGCCTCCCCCTGACCTGGCTACCCTGTCGCCGCCACCCGACTCGGCTAGCGCCGCCGACGAGTGATCGGTTGGCCGACGAGTGATCGGTTGCAACTGATCATTCGCGGCCCAGGTGATCATTCGTCGGTTCGGGCTGGCGAGCGGCGTGGAGCCGGACCAGTTCCGGTCCGATCCGATCCGGCCGCCCCAGGACCTGAGTCGGCCCGTAATAGAGCACGCGCCAGTCCTCGTTCCTGAGGTCGGTGTCGCGTGTGATGTCCCGCCGCATGCGGGCCACCTCGGCGTGGTCAGCTCCCTGATATTCCAACGCGATCCGGGTTTTCCGGCAAGCCAGGTCGGGTGTCGCCAGCCAGCCACCATGGCGATCGAGGAGAGGTTGGTTGACCTCGAAACAGTCGAAGCCGAGCTGGCGCGTCACCACTCGCAGATGGCTCTCCGGCCGCGAGCCGGAACGACTGTCCAGCATTGGCAGCGCCAGCCGCGCATTGGCATTGCCGCGCTGGCGGCGCCTGTGCCTGACCAGAGCTGCCAACGCCGGCGGATCGGCTCCGAGCTGGAGCGCTCGGTCACCCGCGGCGACCAGGTCGGGTAACGAGAGCCGGGCGGCGAGATCCCACCAGGTCTGCTCGATCGAGGTCACCGGTAGCCCGTCGAGCATGACGATCTGGTCCGGCTCGAGCTCCCGCCGGTGTACCGGCAAGCCGGGTCGGCGCATCGGGGTAATTGTGGCCGACCGGCATCGGTGCACGACGCGGGCGAGTTCGGGCGCGGTCACTTCGGTCGGCAGCCAGAGCCCGTGCAAGGCCGCAGCCGCCATCCCCGTCACGACCGCGCTGGGACCGGCCGGTACGAGGGCGACCGCGCATCGGTCGCTCAGGGTGGCCGCACGCGATACGTAACAGCCACGGGCGATGCGTTCCAGGGTGTCCATCCGGCCAGGCTTGTTGCGGGGCGCCTGCATCGGCGCGGTCCAGGCAGATCTGTGGACGGCCAGGTCGCCTGTGGATGACGGCAGCCAGCCGGGCACCGCCCCGCACGAATGATCACCTGGCCGGCGAATGATCAGTTTTAACTGAT
>CAZZZW010000489.1:0-2603 GCA_964658795.1 Phormidium nigroviride PCC 7112 | reverse complement strand
CGGCGTGGCCGCGCAAGTCGTGGATGCTGACCATCGGCGGTCAGGAGAGCTGCAGGCCGACCTCGACCAAGCCCGGTCCGGTGGCCACCACCGGACGGCGGGTGGAGCCGGAGTTGTGCAGCACCGAGAGCGTCCACTCGCCGGGAGCGGCGAAGAACCGGTAGTCACCGGTGGCCGAGGTGACGACCTCAGCGGTGAACTCACCGGTCCCGTCCAACAGCCGGACGAAGGCCTTGGCCACCGGGGTGCCGTCGGCCGAGGTCACGACGCCGTAGATGACGGTTTCCTTCTCGAGGTCGACGTGAGCAGGCAAGGTCGGGGCCTGAGCGGGCGCACCACACATCTCTACAGTCCTCCTTCTTCGGGCGAGCGCTGCTGGGCCGGCTCGATGCTCGCGGGCATCGCGGTTCAGCCCTTCTCGATCGGGACGCCGACCAGCGAGCCGTATTCGGTCCACGAGCCGTCGTAGTTCTTGACGTTCTGCTCGCCCAGCAACTCGTGCAGCGCGAACCAGGTGTGCGAGGACCGCTCGCCGATCCGGCAGTAGGCGATGGTCTCCTTGCCGGTGTCCAGGCCGGCCTCGCCGTAGAGCGCGCGGAGCTCATCGTCGCTCTTGAAGGTGCCGTCCTCGTTCGCGGCCTTGGACCACGGGACGTTCAGCGCGGTCGGGATGTGGCCACCGCGCTGGGACTGCTCCTGCGGCAGATGGGCCGGGGCCAGCAACTTGCCGCTGAACTCGTCGGGTGAGCGGACGTCGATCAGGTTCTTGTTACCGATCGCTGCCACCGTCTCGTCCCGGAAGGCCCGGATGGACAGGTCCTGGTCCTTGGCGACATAGGACGTGGCCGGACGCGACACGGTGTCCTTGGACAGTTCGCGGCCGTCCAGTTCCCACTTCTTGCGACCGCCGTCGAGCAGCTTGACGTCGGTGTGGCCGTAGAGCTTGAAGTACCAGTAGGCGTAGGCGGCGAACCAGTTGTTGTTGCCGCCGTACAGCACCACGGTGTCGTCGTTGCCGATGCCCTTCTCCGACAGCAGCGCCTCGAACTTCTCCTTGGAGACGAAGTCGCGGATCACCGAGTCCTGCAGGTCGGTCTTCCAGTCCAGCTTGACCGCGCCGGCGATGTGGCCGCCGTCGTAGGCGGAGGTGTCTTCGTCGACCTCGACGAACACGATGCCAGGGGTGTTCAGATTCTCTTCGGCCCAGTCGGCCGTGACGAGCGCGTCTGCGCGGCTCATGATGGTTTCTCCCTTGCGGTTTAGCCCGGTTGAATAGGCAAGAACTTCGTTGGTGAGTGGTGGTGCGAGAGCACACCGCAGCCCGCGAGACGGAGCGAAGAACGCGCGGAAACGGCGCGATGGTCGGCAGGAACAGCCTGAAGGATCGGCTAGCCGACGAGGGAGGACGGACACAGCGCGCTGCCGACGCGGCAAAGATCGACCGCGCGGCGAGAGGTCAGCAGCTGTCCCATGGTGATGTCAGCGTAACGAGCCGGACACGGCTGAGCCAAGCGGGTATGGGTCACTCCCGAGCAGACTCTCAGCTGGTGAGTGCGTTCACCAGGACGTAAGCCGCAGGGATGGTCAAAGCGATCGTCAGCGCGACCGCGCCGCCCGGCCGCAGGCGCGCCATCCGGGGCGAGGGTGCCCGCACCGGGGCCGGGCCGGCTTCGGCTTCGGCGGCCGGGTCGGTGGCGGCGGGGTTGCTGTCCGACTCCGCCGGCGCACGGAGCTGGGCGGCGTCCGGGTCGGCGAAGCTGGTGCCGATCGAGAGCAGGCAGCCGACGGCACCGATCGCGGCGCCGACGAAGGCGGACCGGCCGCCGGCGAAGTCGACCAGGTTCCGGCTGACCAGGAAGCCGACGACCGCGCCGGCGATGACGCCCAGTACGACGGCGGGCAGGCCACGATCCATGCTCGGGTCGAAGCGGGGTGAGGGCAGCACCACGTCGGTGAGGTGGGCGACCACCAGGGCCACGCCGAGCGCCCCGGCCACCGCCAGCGAGATTGTCCGGCCGTCGGCCTGGTAGCGCAGCACGATCAGACCGGGGGCAGCGACCGCTGCGATCACCAGCACGGTGCTGCCGGCCAGCGATTCGACCACCCGGGTCCGGACCACGCCGCGGGTCAGTTGATGGATGAACATCAGCGGGATCGCGACGGCCAGCACGCCGAGCACCGGCGAATAGCCACTGCTGTGCCAGTGCATGACCGCGGTGTCCGCGCCGGCCGCGGCCAGCAGACCGAGGATGATCGCGCCGATCCGTCCGGGCAACGCGTTACCGAGCACCCACGCCGGCACCAGCACGAGCTGCAGCACGGCGACGGCCACCAGGGTGCCGATCGGGCCGATCACCGCGCCGGCGGCCAGGACTGCGGCCAGCACCCCTGACAGGGCGGCCGACTGGATGTGGTTCATGCCGGACGACGGCGCCAGCACCCGCTCGGCCGGGGCCTCAGACACAGCCGTCGCCTCGCTGTCGGTCGGCACGTCCGACGTCATCGATCTTCACCGCTCGTCGCGCGAGCCACCAACTCGCTCCGCGCCGAGCTCGTACCTCGCTCGATGCTCACTCGAGCCACCAACTCGCTCCGCGCCGAGC
>CAZZZW010000488.1:0-2620 GCA_964658795.1 Phormidium nigroviride PCC 7112 | reverse complement strand
GTCCGGTGGCAGATAACAGGCGAACGGCGCGGTCTCGGTGAGGCCCCAGGCCTGCTGCAGTGCGATGCCGTCCTCGGCGTAGGCCAGCACCAGCCCGGGCGGTACCGGAGCGCCGGCCACGATCGCGCTGGACAGCGAACTGAGATCGGCCCGGCCCCAGTCCGGGTCGTGTCGCAGGACGTCGAACATGGTCGGGACCATGAAGGTGCTGGTGATCCGATGACGCTCGATGTCCCGCAGACAGGCCGCGGAGTCGAATCGCCGATGTACCACCACCGTCCCACCGCGGGTGAGGGTACCGAGCACGAAGGCGTTGAGACCGCCGATGTGGAACAGCGGGGCCACGGCCAGGCTGGCGGCGTAGCAGTCAGCCGCCAACGCGTGGGCGACGTTGGCCTGGTTCCACCACAGGTTGGCGTAACTGAGCAGCACGCCTTTGGGTGCCCCGGTGGTGCCGGAGGTGTACATGATGATGGCCAGATCGTCCGGCGCTGTCTCGGTCTCGGCGTCGACCCTGACCGGATCGGTGCCCGGAGCCAGCTCGAGTTCACCCTCAAAGCAGGGGCGGATTCCCGGTATGGCGGCCAGCGTCGCGGCTTGCTCGTCCTCGGCGACCGCGACCTGGCAGGCGGCGTCGAGCAGGATCTGTTCGATCTCGGTGGCGGTCAGCCGGAAGTTGATCGGCACGAAGACCGCGCCGATCCGGGCGGTGGCCAACAGGGTCTGCAGGAACAGCGCGCTGTTGAGACCGAGGTAGGCCACCCGATCGCCAGGACCGACGCCGCCCGTGGTCAGGTGCTCGGCCAGCGCATCGACCGTGCGATCGAGGCCGGCAAAGGTGAGGGCGCGACCGTCGGCCACGATCGCGGTCCGGTCTCCGGAGATCCGGGCCAGACGGCGGATCGCCGTGGCGGGATTCATGCAGCCTGAGCGCATGCTCAGCAGCGTCGTCCGGAGGTCTATAGATCGGCTATTTCGACCAAAACGGCGCTCCAGCTGAAACCGGCGCCGACCCCGAGCAGCAATACCTGATCACCGGGTCGGACCAGGTCGTTGCGCCGGACGTGGTCCAACGCGGCCAGCTGATCGGCCGGCCCCAGGTGGCCGGTGGTACGGGCGAAGGACCAGGCTGTGCGCTCCAGCCGGCGCAACCCGATCGGCCACAGGCATTGCAACAGGGTCAGCTTGCGGCCGAAATGTGGCACCAGCAGCAGGTCCACCTGGTCCATCGTCCGTCCCGCCTCGGCCAGCACCGTCTCGACCACCCGGCGGGGTCCGGCCGACAGCCGTTCGAACAACTCGTCGCGCGACAGCCCTTGCTCCAGGAACGCACGGGTCCGTTCGCGCAGATCGATCGGATAGGTCTTCTCCGGGTTGAAGGGGCCGATCGGCTCGTCACCGCGATGCATCTGTTCCAGCACCGGATCGGTGAAGCTGCACGAGGACACCAGCCGGGCGAAGCCGCCGGCGTCGGAGAGCACGACCGCGGCACAACCGTCACCGAAGACGAAGCGCTCGGCCCGCCACCGGTCGAAGTACGGCATCGGGAACAGGTCCCCGGCCGTGATGAGCGCGGTCGAGGCGTCGTCCCGGAGCAGGTGGGCGGCGGCCAGCTCCAGGCTGATCAGACCGCCGTTCGAGCCGGCCCTTACCTCCAGGCCGAGACCGCCGTGCATGCCGAGCTCGCGCTGGACGTAGGCGGCGGCACTCCACCCGTCCACGCCCGCTCCGAACGTCCCGGCCGCGATGAGCAGGTCGAGCTCGCTCGCCGCCAGCTCGGCGTCGGCCAGGGCCGCGGCCGCGGTCCGGGACCAGAGGTCGGCCAGGTGCCAGTCGGCCGGGGCGACGGTGATCGATCGGTAGTCCTGGCCACGGGCGTCCTCGGCGTCGTAGCGACCGTCGGCCACCGCCACTTCGACCGGCACGGCCGGCGGCAGCACGACAGCGCTACCGCGCAGATGGACATCAGCCCACAGCATGAGAGCCCAACGCCCGGGTCGACAACCGGTCCTGGAGCAGGGTCAGCACCGCGGCCTGATGCTGCTCCAGGTAATGGTGGCCGCCGGGGAACACCCGGACGTCGAACGCGCCGGTGGTGCGTTCGCGCCAGCGCTCGGCCTCGGCCGGCGGGCAGACCGGATCGTCGGCTCCGGCCAGTGCGGTCACCGGGACGGTCAGCCGCTGCTGGCCGGTGTCGGCCGACCAGTACCGGGCCAGCATCGCGAAGTCGTGCCGGATCGAGGGCAGTGCCATCTCTTGGATCACCGGGTTGTCCAGCAGGTCGGCACCGGTGCCGCCCAGCGCGCGGACGGCCTCGATCAGCTCGACGTCGTCGGTATAACTGCGCCGGGATCCGGCCGAGGGCGGAGCCGATACGAACAGCTGCCGTGGTTCGAGCAGCCGGGCCATCTCGTAGGCCAGCACCGCGCCCATGCTGTGACCGAGGTAGACCAGCGGACGGTCGCGGGGGAGGTCGGCCACGATGACGGCGGCCAGATCGCGCAACTCGGCCACGAACGGCTCGGCCATCCGATCGTGTCGGCCGGGGTACTGGATCGCCAGTACCTCGATGGCTGCGGGCAGAACCTGGCCCCAGGGCCGGAACGTGGCCGCCGTACCG
>CAZZZW010000487.1:0-2620 GCA_964658795.1 Phormidium nigroviride PCC 7112 | reverse complement strand
CGGTCGAGCGCTGGGCTCGACGTTCGTCCAGGAAGGCGTGCGCGGCCAGCAACGCCGCCCGCACCGGGTTCGCGCTCGGCAGCCCGTTGATTCCGCCGGGCGTGATCAGCACGTCCGGACGCAGCGCGGCCACATCACCCCGGCCGTCGTCGACGGCGAACAGGAATCGTCCGGACAGTTCGGCCAATCGCGGCTCGGCGCAGAGTCCGTCGTCGAGGGCACGGACCCGCTCGACCAGGCTGGCCGGGCCGGCCGAGCTGTCCAGCCCGGCCAGCGGACTGGCGATGATGTTGCGCACACGTTCATGCGTGGCCGAAGGCCAGAGGCCGGCCGCATGCAGCCGACGGCCCAGTTCGGCGCCGGCATCGGCGGCCAGGCCCCGCAGCTGGATGTTGCCCCGTGAGGTCAGCTCGACCCGGCCGTCGCCGAGGTCGTCGGCCAACGCCGCCAGCGTGGAAAACCCTGTCCGGTCAAGGAAACCGCCGACCAGCCGGACGCGGGCCAGGTGGCCGTCGGCCGCCTGCTGAAGGCGCAGCACGCCCGGGCAGGAGTCGTCGACCGGACGACGCGCCGGCTCGGGACTGGACATGCGGCGATGCTACGACACCCGCGACCACGCACCGGCCGGCAAGGCTGAGTGAGCATCGAGCGAGGAACGAGCGAGTGAGACAAGGCTGAGTGAGCATCGAGCGAGGAACGAGCGAGGCGCGGAGCGAAGTGGCAAGGCTGAGTGAGCATCGAGCGAGAAACGAGCGAGGCGCGGAGCGAAGTGGCAACCCGAGTGTGCGAGGCTTAGCGGGTACATCTCGGCCGCGGAGCCAGGAAGCCGGTGCGAATCCGGCACGGTCCCGCCACTGTGACTGCCACCCCAACGGGCGGCAGGAGTCAGGAACTGCCCGCTGCCGTCGGCCTATTCGACGATGCTGGGGCGCGGACCCTGGGCTGGAGCCAGTAGTGATCGTTCTGCTTTCCACCTCCGACACCGACCTGCTCTCGGCCCGCGCCAGCGGTGCCGACTACCGGTTGGCCAACCCGTCGCGGGTGAATCCGGCCGAGCTGCCGAGCCTGCTGGACGGTGCCACCGCGGTGGTGGTCCGGATCCTTGGCGGGTACCGGGCCTGGGAAGAGGGCATCGATGCCGTCATCGCCTCCGGGGTGCCGGCCCTGGTGCTGGGTGGTGAGGTCGCTCCGGACGCCGAACTGATGCAGCTGTCCACGGTGGCCGGCGGCATCGTGGCCGAGGCGCACGCGTACCTGGCCAACGGCGGCCCGGACAACCTGACGCACCTGAACCGGTTCCTGTCCGACGCCATCGGCCTGACCGGCGACACCTTCGAACCGCCCCGGGCGATGCCGACCTGGGGCCGGTTGGACCGTCCGGCCAAGGCCGAAACAGCCGGTCCGACCGTGGCGATCCTGTACTACCGCGCCCATCAACTGGCCGGCAACACCGGATTCGTGCATGCGCTCTCGGATGCCATCGATGCCGCCGGCGGGCAGTCGCTGCCGGTGTTCTGCTCGTCGTTGCGGACGGCCGAGCCGGAACTCATCGACACCTTGCGGGCCGCCGACGCCATCGTGGTGACCGTGCTGGCCGCCGGTGGTTCGTTGCCGGCCGCGGTCAGCGCCGGCGGCAACGACGAGGAATGGGACGTCGGTGCCCTGGCCACCCTCGACGTGCCGATCCTGCAAGGCCTGTGCCTGACGTCCTCCCGCGAACACTGGCTGGACAGCGACGACGGGCTGTCCCCGCTGGACGCGGCCACCCAGATCGCCATCCCCGAGTTCGACGGCCGCCTGATCACCGTGCCGTTCTCGTTCAAGGAGATCGGCGAGGACGGCCTGACCCGGTATGTGCCGGATCCGGAGCGCACCGCCCGGGTCGCCGGAATCGCGGTCAAGCACGCCCGGCTGCGACACGTCGCCCCGGCCGAGCGCCGGATTGTCCTTATGTTGTCGGCCTATCCGACCAAACACTCCCGGATCGGCAATGCCGTCGGGCTGGACACGCCGGCCTCGACCGTCCGGTTGCTCGAAGCGATGCAGGCGGCCGGTTATGACATCGGCACCGAGTTCCCGGCCGAGGGTGACGCGCTGATGCACACCCTGATCGCGGCCGGTGGCCAGGACGAGAACTGGCTGACCGAGGAGCAACTGTCCGGCAACCCGGTCCGGATCAGCGCGGCCGATTACCAGCACTTCTTCGACGGCCTCGACCCGCAGTTGCGGGCCAAGGTGGTCGAGCACTGGGGCGAGGCGCCGGGACAACTCTTTGTCGATCACAGCCAGAACCCGGCCGGCGAGATCGTGCTGGCCGCGCTGCGATCCGGCAACGTCGTGGTGATGGTCCAGCCACCACGCGGTTTCGGCGCCAATCCCATTGCGATCTATCACGATCCGGATCTGCCCCCGAGCCACCACTACCTGGCCGCCTACCACTGGTTGCGGGAATTGTTCGGCGCGCACGCGGTGGTGCACGTCGGCAAGCACGGCAACCTCGAATGGCTACCCGGCAAGACCGCGGCGCTCTCAGCGGCGTGCGCGGCCGATGCGGCGATCGGCGACGTGCCGCTGATCTACCCGTTCCTGGTCAACGACCCGGGCGAGGGTACGCAGGCCA
>CAZZZW010000486.1:0-2621 GCA_964658795.1 Phormidium nigroviride PCC 7112 | reverse complement strand
ACCCGGTCCAGGTCGCCCGGGACTCGATCGACCACGCCCGGCGGGCCCAGCACGACATGGTCATCGTCGACACCGCCGGCCGGCTGGGTATCGACGCCGAACTGATGCAGCAGGCCGCCGACATCCGCGATGCCGTGCAGCCGCAAGAGATCCTGTTCGTGCTCGACGCCATGGTCGGACAGGACGCGGTCAACACCGCCCAGGCCTTTGCCGACGGCGTCGGTTTCACCGGTGTGGTGCTGACCAAGCTCGACGGCGATGCCCGCGGTGGTGCCGCGCTGTCGGTCCGCTACATCACCGGGCAGCCGATCATGTTCGCCTCCAACGGCGAGAAGCTTGAGGACTTCGACGTCTTCCATCCCGATCGGATGGCCTCGCGCATCCTCGGCATGGGCGACATGCTGACCCTGATCGAGCAGGCCCAGAAGAACTTCGACGAGACCGAAGCCGCCGAGATGGCCTCCAAGCTGGCGGCCGGCAACCAGTTCACGCTGGAGGACTTCCTCGATCAGTTGCAGGCGATCCGGCGGATGGGCCCGATCGGCAACCTGCTGGGGATGCTTCCCGGCGCCGGTCAGATGAAGGAGGCCCTGGCCTCGGTCGACGACAAGGACCTGGACCGGACGGCCGCGATCATCCGCTCGATGACCCCGGCCGAACGGGCCGAACCGAAGCTGATCAACGGTTCCCGTCGGCTGCGCATCGCCAACGGTTCCGGCGTGGCCGTGTCGGAGGTGAACAACCTGGTCGACCGGTTCTTCGAGGCCCGCAAGATGATGTCGAAGATGGCCGGGATGGGCATGCCCGGCATGGGTGGTGGCCGTCGGACCCAGCGCAAGGCGACGAAGAAGGGCAAGAACAAGCAGGCCGGCAAGAACCGGCAGAACCGGGCCCCGTCCCAGCCGAAGTTGCCGTCCGGCCTGGGCGCGTTCGGTCAGCAGCTGCCCGGCGGCTTCGGCGCCGGCCAGTTGCCGCCGGGCACCGATCTGCCCGACATCTCCAAGTTCAAGTTCCCCAAGAGCTGACTGGCTCACCGCGAGTGGCTAGTTTTCCGCCGAGTGGCTGGATAATTCTGGCCACTCGCGGGATATCTGGCCACTCGCGCTGATCTGGCGTACCGATAGGCTTCGCTCGACGCACTCCGAGCGAGGGGACCCGCCATGTCCGACGCAGACTCATCCGCGACAAAGCCTGACCCGAGTCAGACGGGCGCAGAAACCAACACCGCACAAAGCATCGCGCAGGGCTACGCCTTCACCGGCCCGGCGCTCGAGCTGGGCACTGTGGTCCTGAAGGAGACTGCCTATCCGGACGCCAAGATCCGCATCCCGCTGGGCATGATCAACCGGCACGGGCTGATCGCGGGGGCCACCGGCACCGGCAAGACGAAAACCCTGCAACTGTTGACCGAACAGCTGTCGGCCAACGGCGTACCGGTCGTGGTGGCCGATATGAAGGGTGATCTGTCCGGACTGAGTCAAGCGGGTTCGACCAGCGACCGGATCACCCAGCGGGCCCAGGACACCGGCGACGATTGGACGGCCACCGCCTTTCCGGTCGAGTTCCTGGCCCTGGGTGGGCTGGGCACCGGCGTGCCCGTGCGGGCGACCATGACCGCCTTCGGGCCCGTCCTGCTGTCCAAGATCCTCGACCTCAACGACACCCAGGAATCCTCGCTCGGGCTGATCTTCCACTACGCCGACACGGCCGGTTTACCCTTGCTAGACCTGAAGGATCTCCGCGCGCTGATCCAGTACCTGACCTCGGACGAGGGCAACGCCGCGCTGGACGGCATCGGCGGGTTGAGCAAGGCCACCGCCGGGGTCATCCTGCGCTCGCTGATCACATGTCAGAACAACGGCGGCGATGTCTTCTTCGGCGAACCCGAATGGGAACCGGCCGATCTGATCAGGCAGAACGCCGACGGCAAGGGCATCATCTCGGCCATCGAGCTGCCGACCATCGCCGACAAGCCGGCCTTGTTCTCGACGTTCCTGATGTGGTTGCTGGCTGATCTGTTCCACGAACTGCCCGAGGTCGGTGACCCCGACAAGCCCAAGCTGGTGTTCTTCTTCGACGAGGCCCACCTGCTGTTCACCGGGGCGTCCAAGGCGTTCCTGGAGCAGGTGACCCAGACCATCCGGCTGATCCGGTCCAAGGGTGTCGGCATCTTCTTCGTCACCCAGGTGCCGGCTGATGTGCCCGACAGCGTGCTCGGCCAGCTCGGTAACCGGGTCCAGCACGCGCTGCGGGCCTTCACCCCGGACGATGCCAGCAACCTGGCCAAGGCCGTTCGCACTTATCCGAAAACGGAAAACTACGACCTGTCCGATGCTCTGCAGCAGCTCGGCACCGGCGAGGCGGTCGTCACCGTGCTGTCGGAGAAGGGTGCCCCGACCCCGGTCGCCTGGACCCGGCTGCGGGCCCCGCGCTCGCTGATGGCCCAGATCGATCCGTCGGCCCAGCAGCAGGCGGTGTCGTCCTCGCCGTTGCAGGCCAAGTACGGCACCGCGGTCGATCGCGAGTCGGCCTACGAGATGCTGACGGCCAAGTTGGCCCCGCCGGCCACGCCAGACGCACCGGCGCCGCAATCCGAAACACCCAAGCAAGACCAGCACAAA
>CAZZZW010000485.1:0-2621 GCA_964658795.1 Phormidium nigroviride PCC 7112 | reverse complement strand
CCCCCCCGCTTCGCTGTCCAGCAGCTACTTGTTGCCCCAGGGACATTCCTTCGGGGTGTAGATCTTGTTCCAGCACGGGACGGTGCCATCGATCCGCTGCCGCTGCACGTGCGCGTCGTAGGCGGTGTGGATCATCACGGCGCCGAGGATGACCACCTGAAACCCGATGACCAGGGTGCGCAGCTTGCCGCGCCAGAGCGCGAACAGCACCGGCGGCAGGATCATCACCAACGGGATCAACCAGAACAGCATGTAGTCGCGGTGCAGGTTCTGGTGCAGCGTGCAGATGTCGCCGGCGCACCGGATCGAGAAATAGCCCGACAGCACCAGCCCGGTCACCAGGTCCCAGACCAGCAGTCCGATGAGCAGCGCAATCGTGTCGAACCAGCTGAAGTCGCGGAACCGCAACCGCAGCCGGCCCATCACACCCGTCGGCATGGGTTTCGGTGTGACCGGCTTGCTGGACCAGGACGGCCCGATGGCACTCACCCCGGCATGGTGACAAATCGGATCAGCTCGCGCTACCCAATTACGGCCAGGCGTGACGAAACCGAAACCGGCCGGCTAGCTTCGGCCCAGGCCCACCCTCGCACGAATGATCAGTTACGCCGCGAGTGATCGGTTATAAACGATCACTCGTGGGCCAGGCGATCATTCGTGGGAGACGGTTGGTGGGCGGCGCGGGTCAGTCCTTGATCTCGCAGATGATCGCGCCGGACGTGACGACAGCACCCGCTTCGGCCCCGAGACCGGTGATGGTGCCGGCCTTGTGGGCGTTGATCGGCTGCTCCATCTTCATCGCCTCCAACACCACGACCAGGTCACCGGCCGCGACCTCGTCCCCGTCGGACACCGCGACCCGGACGATGGTGCCCTGCATCGGCGCGGTCAGCGAATCTCCGGACGCGGCCGCGCCGGACTTCTTGGCCGACGACCGCTTGGGGGCCTTCTTCGCGCCACCGGCCGCAGCCCCGCCACCGAGCTGCAGACCACCTGGCAGCGACACCTCGAGCCGTTTGCCGTTGACCTCGACCACGATGTTCTCGCGCGGCGCGATCTCCTCGGCCGCCTCGGCCGTACCGGCGAACGGCGGGATCTGGTTGTCGAACTCGGTCTCGATCCACCTGGTGAAGATGGTGAATTCCGCACCGTTCGGCGGGGCGAAGGCGGCGTCCCGAACCACGGCCCGGTGGAACGGCAGCGCGGTGGCCATGCCCTCGACGACATATTCGTCCAGCGCCCGGCGGGCCCGCGCCAGCGCCTCGTCCCGGGTCTCGCCCCAGACGATCAACTTGGCCAGCAGCGAGTCGAACGCACCACCGATGACCGAGTTGCCCTCGATCCCGGAGTCGACCCGGACGCCGGGACCGGCCGGTTCGCGGTACGTGGTGACGGTGCCGGGGGCGGGCAGGAAGTTGCGGCCCGGGTCCTCGCCGTTGATCCGGAACTCGAAGGCATGGCCACTCGGCGTCGGGTCCTCCTTGATCCGCAGCGGTTCGCCGTCGGCGATCCGGAACTGCTCGCGAACCAGGTCCAGACCGGTGGTCTCCTCGCTGACCGGGTGCTCGACCTGCAGCCGGGTGTTGACCTCGAGGAAGGAGATCACCCCGTCATTTCCGACCAGATACTCAACGGTGCCAGCCCCGTGGTAATCGGCCTCGCGACAGATCGCCTTGGCCGAGGAGTGGATCCGCTCGCGCTGTTCCTCGGTCAGGAACGGTGCCGGCGCCTCTTCCACCAGCTTCTGATTGCGCCGCTGCAGCGAGCAGTCGCGGGTGCCGACGACGATGACGTTGCCGTGCGTGTCGGCCAGTACCTGGGCCTCGACGTGGCGGGACCGGTCGAGGTATCGCTCGACGAAGCATTCGCCGCGGCCGAACGCGCTGACCGCCTCCCGGACGGCCGAGTCATACAGCTCCGGGATCTCCTCCAGCGTGCGGGCGATCTTCAGGCCACGGCCGCCACCACCGAACGCAGCCTTGATGGCGACCGGCAACCCATGTTCCTTGGCGAACTCGACCACCTCGTCGGGGCCGGACACCGGATCCTTGGTGCCGGGGACGAGCGGGGCGCCGGCCCGCAACGCGATGTGCCGGGCGGTCACCTTGTCGCCGAGATCGCGGATGGACTGCGGCGACGGGCCGATCCAGGTAAGTCCAGCGAGGCCGACCGCTTCGGCGAAGTCGGCGTTCTCGGACAGGAATCCGTAGCCGGGATGGACCGCATCGGCGTTGGCCCGCTTGGCCGCCTCGATGACCTTCTCGATTACCAGGTAGGAATCAGCCGGCGTGGTGCCCCCCAGGGCGTAGGCCTCGTCGGCCATCCGCACGTGTAGCGCGTCGGCATCCGGCTCGGCGTAGATGGCGATCGAGGTCAGTCCCGCGTCCCGGGCCGCTCGGATGACCCGAACAGCGATCTCGCCCCGGTTCGCGATGAGGACTCGTTGCATCTGCCTGCCTTCCCTCTGTTCCCGCCGATCCGGCGGAACGCTTGTTGCTGCGAGGTTACCCAGGCCGGGGCGTTCCCGGCGTGCGTAGTTGCTCACGCCCGTCCTGCGTCACACCGGTGCAGTCATTCCGGCGGTGTTAGTCCGGCCTGACCCGGCGGTGTTATTCCGGCCT
>CAZZZW010000484.1:1102-2629 GCA_964658795.1 Phormidium nigroviride PCC 7112 | reverse complement strand
TCCTCGTCGGCATCGCCCTCGCGGGCCTCCGTTCCGCCGCGGGTCCGGATGATCGCGCCCATCCCCGGTCTGGACCAGGTGGGCGGCGACCCTGACCTCGATTCGGGGGCGGACGAGCCGGCCGCCGCGCCGCGCCCGGCCTCCGACGAGCCGGTGGTCCGCGTCGCGCTGCTGCCGCCGGTGCCCTACTCCGGCGCGCGAGCCGGTGCCGGGCCGAGGACAGGCCGCTTCCCGGTGCTAATCACTGCCCTGATCGCGGCCGTGGTCCTCGCCCTCTGCGTGACCGGACTGCTCGTCCGGCACCAGTTGAGCACCGCCACCCCGATGGGTCCACGACCGCCGGCCACGATCAGCCCCGAACTCGTCCAGGCCGCGGCGTGGGTGCAGGCCAACCTACCCCCGAGCGCCACCGTCGTCACCGACTCGCTGTCCCGGGATCACCTGATCGGGATGGGTCTTCCGGACCTGAGCGTGGCCGAGATCAGCGCCGTGAACGGGCGGTCGCAGTATGCCGTCGTGACACCGGCGGTCCGGGCTGCCGGAGCCACCCCGGGGTCGACCGTGGCCACGGTGCTGGGCGAGGCGTTGCCGGTGGCGGTATTCGGTGACGGCCAGGATCGGATCGAGGTCAGCCAGCTCGGGGCGATGAACACCAGCCTCACCACCGCGCAGCAGGCCCGGCTGATGGCCGGACGGGCACTGCAACGTAATCCGGGGCTGCGTATCGCTGCCGGGCTGGTCGGCCCGGTCGCCGACGGCCGGGTCGACCTGCGAGCCGAGACGCTGCTGGCCCTGCTGGCCAGCCAGCTGCCGACCGTGCTGCTGACGCTGCCCCAGCCCGCGGCCGAGGCCCGGGCCGGTGCGCCGATCCGCAGCGTCGGCATCGAGCTGAGCGCTGATGCGGCGGCCGGCGGCAGGGTGCTGGCCGCCACGCTGCGAATGCTGCCGCCGGCGATGGCCCCGTACCGGACGACTCGTCAGCCCGACGGGGCCTTTCGGGTGGTTTGGCTGCCCGACCTGGCCTTAGCGCCACCGGTGAATTGAGGAGATTAGCCAATGAACAAAGGCACGCTGGCCCGGTTGGCCGCAACTATCGGGCTGTTGCTGGGCTTGGGCTTCGGGTGGGCGCCCGGGGCGCGGGCCGACGACACCGGGATGATCCGGGCCGCGCACTTTTCACCCGACACGCCCGGCGTCGACGTCTACCTGACCGGGTTCGCCGGCGGGTCCACCCGACTGTGGGTGCCGGACGCGGTCTACGGCGGGGTGAGTCCGTACGAACGGGTACCGGCCGGCCTCTACGTGGTCGCGATGCGCCCGCACGGTGCCGCGGCGTCGACCGCGCCGGTGATCAGCTGGAACCTCGACGTCGAGGCCGGTCAGGTCTACACCACCGCCGCGATCGGGTCGAACAAACAGCTGCGGTCCGTCGTGCTGCACGACGACCTCGCGTTGCCGCCGTCCGGCCACGGGCGGATCCGGCTGATCCAGGCCGCCAGCCGCGCGCCCAAGGCCACCGTCGTGGGC
>CAZZZW010000484.1:0-1092 GCA_964658795.1 Phormidium nigroviride PCC 7112 | reverse complement strand
CTGCTGGCCACCGCGGCCGCCTTCGCCAGCACCACCGGCTACACCGACGTGCCGGCCGGCAGCTGGTCATTGACCGCGAAGTCCGACGAGTCCCCGACCGTCACCGCCGATGCTCGGGTCTCGGTGCCGTCGGGATCGGTCACGTCGGTGTTGCTGCTGGACTCACCGAGCGGCGGGATAACGATTCGCAGCGTGCTGGACGCGGCGGCGGCCGGCACCGTCCCGGTCGGCTCGGTTCCAGCCGGCGGCGGTGGACTGGCCCCGAACCGGCCGGTCTCCTCGCCGGCGCCGTGGTCGCTCGGTGTGGCGGGAACGTTGGCTCTGCTCGCGGTGGGCGGCAGCGTCAGCATCGGCCGCCGACTGCGGGCGGAACGGCGGCTCGTCACCCGGTGACCCATCACATCGCCCGTCCTCCGCGGTGGCCCCTGCGCCTGCTGGCCGTCGGGTCGGCGGCGGCATTGGTGCTGGCGGCCGTCATCGTCGCGGCGGCGCTACGCCCGGAACGGATCGCGCGGGCCGCCGCCCCGACGAGCAGCCGGTCCGGGTCGGCTTCGACGCCGAATACCCTTGTACCTACGGCAACTCCTGCGCGAACGGGGTCGTTGTCACCGCTGCCGCCATCCGCGCCGCTGGCCGACCGGTCCTCGCCGCCGGTGCGGGTTCGGGTGCCGTCGGTGGGCATCGATTCCGCGCTGCAGCCACTCGGGCTGCTCGCGGACGGCACCTTGCAGTCACCGTCGACCTGGCAGGAGGCCGGTTGGTACGACCGGGGCACGGTCCCGGGCAGTGTCGGCCCGGCCGTCATCGCCGGACATGTGGACTCGGTGTCCGGACCCGCGGTGTTCTTCCGGCTGCGCCAGGTCGCGGTGGGGGCCACGATCCTGGTCCGGCGGCAGAACGGCAGCACCCTGACCTTCGTCGTGGACGAGATTCATGAGTATCCGAAAGACCAATTTCCCTCGGCTGCGGTGTATGGGCCGACCGCCGATCCGGAACTCCGGCTGATCACCTGCACCGGCGACTTCGATTACCGCAACCGCTCCTACCTCGACAACCTCGCACTCGCCGACCGCACCCTGGGCGAGATCATGA
>CAZZZW010000483.1:0-2647 GCA_964658795.1 Phormidium nigroviride PCC 7112 | reverse complement strand
GTGAACGACGTCATCATGATCAGGATCGACGGCGCCACCGACAGCAAGGTCAGCAGCAACAGGATGCTGACCGAGGTGGTCGGCTTCGGGTTCAGGTCGACCCCGATCGTGCCGGATGACGGCGTGACCGGCTTGGCCGGTGCCGAGGGCGCGGCCGGGCCGGTCGACGCCGCCAGCACGACCTGGTGCGAGGAGACGGTGACCTGGCCGGACGGACCCGCGACCGACGAGACTGCGGGCGATCCCGCAGCGGCCGGCGTGGCGGCCGAGGCCGACGTCGCGATCGCGAACAGTCCGAAGAACACGCCCAGTCCGACCGCGAGCGCGATCAGCAGGCGCCTCATTTGCGCACCGTCAGATTCTGCGCGGCGTGTACCAGTTGCTTCCAGGTGCCGGGCGACAGGATCGATCCGTCCAGCGCACCCGCCTTGTCGGGGGCCCCGGTCCGGGTGGCCGAACGGGACGGGACCGGAACGCCGGCCTCGGTCTCCAGCTCGGCCAGGGTGTCGGCGTCGACCTTGATCGTCTGGGCGCGGCGATGCCGGGCCGGGGCCTCGACGGTCAACGCGTCCTCAAGTGGCGCGAGGTCGGTTTCGGTCAGCAACTGGACGCCCTGCTCAGTCACCCCGAGCACCAGCGCACGGTCCATCAGCTTGAGCACGGCCACCGAGGACGACCGGCTCAACTGCTGCCGGGCCAGCACCGTCATGACCTTGTCGCTCTTGCCGGCGCCGAGGGGCTTGCGGGCCCACTTGGCCAGCGCCCACATCACGGCCAGAACCACGACCAGCGCCACCAGCATCCGGCCGATGATCGCGATGGTGCTCACTGGATCAGCGAAGTTGCTTCGTCGCTGATGATCTCCGTGATCCTCAAAGCGAAATTCTCATCGATCACCACTACCTCGCCTCGTGCGATGAGGTGACCGTTGACGAGCAGATCGGCCGGCGCACCCGCAGCCCGATCGAGTTCCACGACCGCGCCCTCGGACAGCGACAGCAGCTCGCTGATCGTCATCCGGGTACTGCCGATCTGGGCCGTCACGTCCATGCTGACGTCACGGAGCAGGTCCAGCCCCCGGCGCATGGCGGCCAGGTTCGGACCGGCGGCTCCCGACACTCCGGCGCGGACCTCGTCCGGGCTGGGGTAGTGCGGGGAGCTGAAGGACGGTTCGTCCTCGGGAACCAGGGCGATGCCGACCAGCGCCCGGACCTGACCGGCGTGCAGCAGCGGCACCAGCACGGCTCCGGGCTTGGCCAGCAGGCCGGCGAAGGCGGGGCCCGGTTCGAGCACGGTGCCCGGACCGGTGACGGCCGTACCGGTCGCCGACGCGGCCGCGGCCAGCGCCGGACCGAGCGCGGCACCGACGTCGAGCGCACCCAGCGGGGAGTGCTGGAGGGCATCGACCAGGGCTCGTTCGACGGTGATCAGCACGTCGCCGGTGCGGTTTCCGGTGAAGCGCGCGGTCACCGCCACGCCGTCGAAGGCGATCGGGCTGGTGATGGGCTCGCCGACCACAAGCGGGTCCGAGATCGGCAATTGGGCTAACGCCGCCTGAGCAATCAGCTCAGCAGACACGACGGTTCCGGTCATCTTGCTCTCTCTGTTCTGCTGGCGCCATCGTGTGAGACGACGAGACCAGCCAGCCGGCTGCCCTGGCGTCCGGCCAGCGCATGGGCAAAGGTGATCCCGCCGGACTCGACGGCGAGGGGGGTGGTGACCCGGTGACGTAGCGGGATGACGTCGCCGGGGGCGAGCCCGATGATCTGTGCGGGGGTCAGCTGCACGGGCTCGAAGGACAGGTGGACCTCGACGGGAACCCCGCCGAGGGCATTGCGGACCTGGCCGGCGGCCAGCTCACTGGCCGCGCGCTCGGCCGGGGTCTTGGGCTTGGTGTCGGTGCCACCGGCCAGCCGGGGCAACAACGAGGCGAACGGGATGCACAACGTGGACACGCAGGTCTCGTTACCGACCTTCATCGAGAACGACCCGACGATGACCGAGTCGGTCGCGCCGGCGGCCTGGACGAACTGGGGGTTGAACTCGAGCGCCTTCAGCTTGGGCTCGGCGCCAACGGTGGGTTCCAGGGCGTACTTGAGCACCGAGAGCATCTGCTCGATCAGGTTGCGCAGCAGACCGTTCTCGAGGTCGGTCAGCTGCCGGACCGGTTGCTCACCACCGGGACCGCCGAGCAGGTGATCGACGCAGGCCAGGCCGGTCGGCACCGAGAACTCGAACAGCGCGTTGCCGGGCAGCGGGCCCATCTCCAGCACCGACAGGATCGTCGGCGTGGACAGGTTGGCGATGTACTCCTCGTAGCTCTGGTGCTCGATCGCGACCAGGCCGACCTGGCAGACCTGCCGCAGGCCGGTGGTCAGCAGCGTGGTCAGCCGACGGGCGAACGTCTCGTAGCTCATCTGCAGCGCCCGCAGGTGATCACGCGTGAGCTTGGTCGGACGCCGGAAGTCATAGGGCACAGCTCGATCGACCCCGGCGTCGGGACGCCGGTTCAGCTGGCGAACGGATGCCAGCGGTGCAGACGAGGAAAGTGCCACGGGAGACTGTTCGACCACGCCACGGCATACATGAGCTTTACATCAGGAACTGCCTGATCACGGTCCGTCACTGGTGCTAGTGACGGTGCTAG
>CAZZZW010000482.1:0-2651 GCA_964658795.1 Phormidium nigroviride PCC 7112 | reverse complement strand
GCCACCCGGGCGTAATCGCGGTTTCGAAGCCTGTCTTCCGCCCCAGTCACCGACGTCGCGGCCGGTCACCTCGACGGCGCGCCGAGTGGTCACTTCACCCGTGGGGTGGTCGGTTGAAAGTGCCCATCCGGACATCGAACTGACCACTCGCCCGCAGGTCAGCGGCTTCAGTCATAGACCGCTTCGAGCAACCATTGTTCGGCGGCCATGTCATAACACACCAGGTAGGCCCGACCGGCGGTGTCGACCAGCTGCAGCCGGACCAGGTGCCGAGCCGCGGCCGGATCCCACCAGCGTTCGTCCACCGGCCACGGACCGGCCCAGGCGGTGACCATCGTGCTTGTCCGATAAAGCGATTCCTCGATCTGAAGGTGCGTCGGGGCTGCCGGTATCAAGCCGCGCTCGGTGATCAGGACGCTCCGGTTGCTCGAGTCCAACAGCTGTATCGGCAGGGCCGGATCGACGATCACCGACGGCGCCGGTGCCGGCAGCCGGCCGGGCCACGGTCGACCGGCCTCGGTGGCGACCTCGGAGTCATCCCGCTCATCTCCCCAGGGCACCAGCTTGGTGCGCTGGGCCGGACCGCGACCCCCGGCCACCATCGGCGTCTGGACCGAACCGGCCCCGAGCAGCGTCTGGACGCGGGCCAGTGCGCGGTGGGCCCGCTCGTCGACCGCCCCGTCGCCGCCCCAGAGCGCTCGTTGATGGGCACCGGTCGGCACCGTATCGATCGGCACCAGTCGCAGCAGGTTGATCGGTCCGCTCGGCGCCCCGCTCGGCCGGTGCAGCCAGCCCTCCAGCTGCCAGCGGATCCGGTCGGTGATGTCGACCGCGGTCAGCACGCCGGCATGGCGCCACCGGCGGACCGTCTCCTCACCGCGATCGGTCTGGGCGATCAGTTCGAAACAGGTGCAGGCCAGGCCATGGTCGGCCAGGTCGGTGACGAACTTCTCCACCGTGCCGCGAGCGCTGAACGCGATCGTGTCGACCCGGTCCAGCGGCGGCTCCAGGCTGATCGAGACTGCGAACTCGACCGGCGGCCGGCGGCCGGCGATCGGCCGGGAATCCACCCCGCCGGCCTGCCGATGAGCCCACGCCCCGGCCGGACCGAACCGGGCCTGGACGTCGGCAGCGGGCAGCGCCGCGAACGAACCGAGTGTACGAATGCCCAGTCTTTTCAACAGATCCACCAGCTCGGGCTGGTCCAGGGTCTCGATCGGCAGCGGGGCCAGGAACTCCGCCGACAGGCCGGCCTCGACGATGGTGCCGCGGCGGGCCGCCTGCTCGGCCGCGAACGCCCCGTCGGCGATCCCGATCAGCACCTGGCCTCCGTCCGGGTCGTCGGCACCGATGGCCCGGGTCAGCGCGTGCAGCACGGCCGTCTCGCTGCCGAAGTACTTCACCGGGCCCCGGATGCCGATCGCGGCCAGCCCGGGCCGGTCCAGTTCGACGCCCGGGGCGATGGACTCGATCGCGGCCAGGATCGGTTCGAAGGCCCGGGCCTCGGCCGGCTGGTTGCGTGGGATCAGCACCAGTTCCGGGCACCGACCCTGCGCCTCCCGGCGGCGCAGCCCCCGGCGGATACCAAGCTGACGGGCGCTGTGCGAACAAGCCACCACCCGGTTACCGGTGATCACCGCGACCGGGTCGTCGACCCCCAGGGTGGTGCCCACACGTGCGGTGGTCACCGGCCAGTCCGGACACCAGATCGCCGCCATCCGTGGGATTGGGCTCTTCGCGCGAGCGCTCATCGCAGGCTCCGCTCCGCTCGGGTTCGGGCTCTTCGCGCGAGCGCTCATCGCAGGCTCCGCTCCGCTCCGCGCGTGGGGGCGGCGGATCCGGTCACAACCACAGCTCGCTGGTGCGTGGGCGCGCCGACCGGCCCTTGCCGGTGGCCGAGACCAGCAACCGGCGACGGGTCAACCGGCCGTAGCCGTCGCCGATGCCGGTCCAGTCGCCGTGCCGAGCCGACAGCTTCACCTCGACCGCCGGCCAGGACTCGGCCTGCTGTCCGAACAGGACCAGCACCGCATCCTTGCTGCGGGCGCGCGCGGTCAGCCGCCGGGCATCCCCATCGGTCACCCCGCCCCGGCCTGCACCACCCCAGCCTGAACCGCCCCGGCCTGCACCGACGGGTCCGAGATTCCCCCTCGATTGATTGCCGAAACTGTTCTGGTGGGGGAAGCCGGGCCGGGCGACCACCACGTCCACGGCGTCCAGCAGGGCCCCGACCGCGGTCGTCCAGGAGCTGCCGGACCAGCCCGAGTCCGGGGGACTGATGATGGCCAGTCGACCCAGGTCGATGCCGGCCTCGGCCGCCGCCTCGGCACTGATCGCCGGCATGCCCACCATGGCCGTCCACGCCCCGTGCCGGGACGGTCCGCCGAGCAGGGCCAGCAACAGGGACACCGAGCTGGTGACCGCCATGGTGCTGCCCCGGCGAAGGCCGTCCGGCAGCAGCTCGGTCAAACCGTCCGGGACCGGCAGCGGTGGTAGCGAACGCCGGCCCAGGTCGGTGATCGGAGCGGCCGGCAATGCGCCCAGCTCGGCCCGTAGCGACGGACGGCGCAGCGGGGTCGGGGCGGCCTCGGCGAACGGATCGGGTTCGGCCACGGCATAGGCGCCGTCGCTGTCGTCGAACCGGTCGGCCG
>CAZZZW010000481.1:0-2679 GCA_964658795.1 Phormidium nigroviride PCC 7112 | reverse complement strand
CTGGGGCCGGGACGACCGTCGCCCCAGCCTCGGACCGGCGCACGTGCCGGGTGACCTGCAGGCGGTGTCCGCCGAACACGACCTGCTGGGCCGGTATGTACTGTTGGCCAAAGGTGATCCGATCCTGTTGGCATGCGACAACGCCACCGACGCGGTCCGTCTTTTCGGCTCGCCGAGCAACGTTTCGCCCTATCCCAAAGACGGGATCGGCCGCCGGGTCGTGCAGGGCGAGACCACCGCGGTGAATCCGGACGGGACCGGTACCAAGGCCGCGTTCTGGTATTCCTTCGCCGCCGTGCCGGCCGGCGGCAGTGTCACCATCGAGCTCAGACTGGTGTCCGAGACCGTGGGCGAGCAGCCGTTCGGCCCATCCTTCGATGCCGTCTTCACCGACCGTAAGGGCGAGGCCGACGAGTTCTACGCTGCGGTGATACCGGCCGAACGCTCGCCCGAGGACACCGACATCGCCCGTCGCGCCTTCGCCGGTCTGCTCTGGGGCAAGCAGCTTTACCGTTATTCGGTCGACCAATGGCTCGACGGCGATCCGTCCCAGCCGACACCGCCGGACGGCCGGAAGCAGAAGACCGCTCGCAACGTCGGCTGGCGGCATGTGTCGCTGGCCGATGTGATTTCGATGCCTGATGAGTGGGAATACCCCTGGTTCGCGTCCTGGGACCTGGCCTTTCACTGCGTGACGCTGGCCCACATCGACCCGCAGTTCGCCAAGGACCAGCTGGTGTTGCTGTGCCGGGAGTGGGCCATGCATCCCGACGGACAATTGCCCGCCTACGAATGGAAGTTCTCCGACGTCAACCCGCCGGTCCACGCCTGGGCGGCCTGGCACGTCTATACGTTGGACGGCCGCGCCGACAAGGACTTCCTGGTCCGGGTGTTCAGCAAGCTGCTGCTGAACTTCTCCTGGTGGGTCAACCGCAAGGACGCCGACGGCTCCAACCTGTTCGAAGGCGGCTTTCTCGGCATGGACAACATCAGCCTGTTCGACCGCTCGGCTCAATTGCCCGACGGATACCGCTTGGAGCAGTCCGATGCCACCGGTTGGATGGCCTTCTACTGCCTGTCGATGCTGCGGATCGCCCTCGAGCTGGCGCGCTCCGATCGCGCCTGGGACGACATCGCGACCAAGTTCCTGGAGCACTTTCTCGCGATCTCGCAAGCGCTTTCCCAGTTCGGCAGCCACGACGTGTCGTTGTGGGACGACCACGACGGGTTCTACTACGACGTGCTGGTCCGCCCCGACGGCAGCTACCAGCAGTTGCCGATCCGCTCCATGGTCGGGCTGCTGCCACTGCTCTCGGTCGCCCTGGCGCCGGACTGGACGATAAGAGAACTTCCTGATTTCACCGCGCGATTGGACTGGCTGCGCCGACGCCGGCCGGAGTTGACCACGCCGGTGCTGTTCGAACACGGCCCGGACGGCCAGCACCTGACCCTGGCCCTGCTCGACGACGACCGGTATCGACGGGTGTTGAGCCGGATGCTGGATGCCGAGGAGTTCCTTTCCCCATATGGCATTCGGTCGTTGTCGGCCAGCTATCGGGAGGGCTTCCACACCGCGGTCGAGGGCCAGGACTTGTCCATCCGCTACACGCCAGGCGAGTCGGACAGTGCCCTGTTCGGCGGCAACTCCAACTGGCGGGGCCCGATCTGGTTCCCGGTCAACGTGCTTTTGGCCGACGCGCTGCGCACCTACTGCGCCGGCCGGGGGGCCGATCTGAGCGTGGAACTGCCGACCGGGTCGGGCACAACCCAGTTGCTGACCACCGTGGCCGACGAACTCGACGAGCGCCTGATCGGCCTGTTCCGGGTCGGCCCGGACGGTCGCCGGCCGGGCGATCCCCGCGAAGCCGAGGCCGGCTGGCCCGTCACCTTCAGCGAATACTTCCACGGCGACACCGGCCAGGGTCTGGGCGCGTCGCACCAGACCGGCTGGACCGCCCTGGTGGCCCACCTGATCTGTCACCGCCCACCGGCCACGTCCTAGGCGGCCTCGAGAGCCGGGCGAACCTCAGGCCTCGGTGCCGCGAGCCACTCGCGTCAGACCGAACCTCAGGCCGCGGTACCGCGGCGACGCCGGCGGCCGACCAGCATCAGGGCGAAGCCGAGCAGCAGCGCGCCACCGGCCCAGCCCAGCGCCAGCCGGGCGTTCGAGCCGGTGAACGGCAGGCCGCCCCCGCCACTACCCGTTCCGGTGCCGCCCCCGCCCCCGCCACCATGGGCCGGTGCGGCCGAGATGACCGAGCGGGCCTCCAGGTACTGCGGCTCACCGGTGCTGTCGATGCCGGCCGCCACGAAGGTGTGGTTGCCCAGCTTGTTCGGCACCGTGATGGTCGCGGTGAACGTGCCGTCGGCACCCGCGGTCGCGTGGCCGAGCACCGTCGGGGTGGAGTAGATCCCGATGGTCACCGGAGCCCCGGCCGCGAAGTTGGTGCCCTTGACGTGCAGCACCTGACCGACCGTGGTGTGGGCCGGAACGCCCTGCAAGGTGCCCGCGCTGGCCGGCAGCACCCCGGACAGGACGACCGCCGGAGCCTGCTTCACGGTGAGCGTGAAGGACTGCGACGCATCCGGCGCGACGCCGTTCGACGCGGTCACCGTGACCGCGAAGGCACCGTGTGCGGTGGCGGATCCGGCCAGGGTCGCGGTGCCGTCACCGTTGTC
>CAZZZW010000480.1:1660-2693 GCA_964658795.1 Phormidium nigroviride PCC 7112 | reverse complement strand
TGGTGCTGGTCGACGTCGAGGTCTGGGAAAGATCGTCCGCGCGGCCGGTGACGCAGCCCCGGTGCCTCGAACAGGATGGTCGGAGTCCCTATCGCCACTGAGGAGTGAAGCCGTGCCCGAACGCCCACTGTCCACTGCCCCCAGCCCCGCCGCTACGAGCCCGTTGACCTCGGCCCGATCGGGTGGCGTGATCGGTGGGCTGGTGGCCTTGGTCGCCGGTCTGCTGATCGCGCTCTTTCTGGCCCCGAGCCGGCTGGCCGGTGCGACCGGAGGCGAGCGGAATCAGCTCGCCGGTTCCGCGCGGAAAGCCTTTGCCGAGTACTGGGCCGGCGGCCAGAAGCAGTTCCCGCCGAGCCTGGCTGCCCTCGTTGACTATTGGCGCCGGTTCCACATCGCGAAAGCGGTGATAGCCGCGGCGCTGCTCATCGCCTGCCTGGCGCTGGCGGTCGTGGTCTGGCCATCGGTTCTGCGTCGAACAACGCGATCGCTCGGCGGGGCCGCGATGGCGTTCGGCGGAGTCGCCGCCAGTGGGCTGGCGGTGCTGGCCGGATTGACGTTGATGGCGAACATTCAGGGAATTGCGCAGCCGTTCTCCTCGCTGCTGAGCATGCTGCCGAGCGCTGACGGCACTTCGTTCGCAAATACGCAACACCAGGTGGCACAACGCCTGGCTGATTCAGCATCTGCGCGCACCGATAAACCACTCGCGGTCATGATCGATGATTTCGCGCGCTATCACCAGGTGCTGGCCCTGATGGCCGGCATTCTGGCGGCCGGCCTCGCCGCCGGCGCAGTCATAAGCTGGCGCCGTCGCGCGTCATCGGCCGCGGGTTCGAGAATGGTCGGCACCGCCTATTCGGTGCTGGCAGGCTTGTTCGCGCTTGCCGCGGCCGTTATCTGCGTCGCCAACATCACCGTCGCCGCCCATCCCGTACCGGCGCTACAGGACGTGTTTCAAGCAACCTCCTAATGCGCTTTGGAACCACCGGAGCACCCGGGCATCGACTGTGTGCTCAGGCATCGACCGACCGCC
>CAZZZW010000480.1:0-1650 GCA_964658795.1 Phormidium nigroviride PCC 7112 | reverse complement strand
AGTCGGGGCGGCGGGTCGACGCGGCAGCCAGCGCGGCCACCTCCCACGGTTGCCTGCGGTCAGCCCAGTGCGAGCGGCGTCGTGGTGAGGCCGGACGGTGTCAAGCCGACCGGCACGATCACCGGAAGGGCCGCCGGCACGCACCGGGTCCGGATCGGCAGTTCGGCGATCCGCTCACCGTCGGCGTAGGCGATCACCCCTTCGCCGGCGAAGGAAAGTTCCTTGGCCCGGTAGCGGGTGATCGCCGGATGGCCGATGTGACCGGCCCGCGGCAGGGTCGGGGCCAGCCGGGCCAGGGTCGCCCGGGACACCTCTCCGACCACAGTGATGTCAAAGACCCCGTCGTCCATCTTGGCGTCGGGCGTGATCAGCTTGCCGCCGCCGTACTGCGGACCATTGCCGATCGCCACCAACGTCACCCGCAGCTCCAGGTCGGTGCCGTCGTCGAGGATCAGCCGGACCAGGCGCGGCTTGAGCCGGAGCAGCTCGAATGCGATGGCCACGTCGTAGCGACGGGGGCCGGTGGGCCAGCGCATCCGGTTCGCCCGCTCGTTCACACCGGAGTCGAAGCCGCCGTAGAGCATGGTCAGCCACCATCGTCCGGACGCCTTCGGGGCCACCGGGGCCGCTTCGGTGTGGCCGAGGTCGATCCGGGCCACCGACCCGGCCAGCAGGGCGGCCAGCAGCGCGTCGGCCGCGGCGACCGGATCCGGAGGCACGCCCAGCGCCGCGGCGGTGTCGTTGCCCGAACCGGCCGGAATGATGCCCAGCGGCACATCGCCTTCGGCCAGGGCGTTGGCGGCCAGGTGCGCGATCCCGTCACCGCCACACACCACCACCGCATCGACGTCCCGCCGGGCCTTGTCCAGTAACGCGACCGACTCGGCCTGGCTGGTCCCGGAGAACACCCGGACATCGGCGGCCGCGGCCAGGTGGTGGGCGATCCGCGCGCCTACTTCGGCGGCCGCCCCCTTGTTCGAGGCCGGGTTGATCACCAATGCGATCCGCGGCCCGGCGGTCACGGCAGGTCGGTCCATTCGGTGTCATCGAGGCGGGACGGCAGCGGATCGTCCAGCCGCGACGGCACGGCATCGACCGAGGAGGCCACATCGTCGGGTAGTCGCTCGTGCTCCGCGGCGATCTGGCGGCGGGCCCGGCGCCGGTCGTGGACCAGGCACCACAGCACCGACAATTCGAAGAGCAGCACCATCGGCAACGCCATCGCCACCATGGTGAACGGATCGGTGGACGGAGTCGCGACCGCGGCGAACAGGAAGATCAGGAAGATGCCGATCCGCTGGCCGCGTTTGAGCAGCCGGTAGGGCAACACCCGGACCGCGTTGAGCATGACGATCAGCAGCGGCAGCTCGAACGAGGCCCCGAAGATCACCAGCATCAGGATCACGAAGGAGATGTAGCTGGTGACGTCCAACCCGGCCTGGGTGCCGCTGCCGGCCTGGGTGATTAGGACATTGAGGCCCTTGTACAGCGTGAAGTAGGCCAGGCTCATGCCCAGGGCGAACAGTGCGGTGGAACTGCCGACGAAACCGGCCGTCCACTTCTTCTCGTTCCGCTTCAGGCCGGGGGTGACGAAGGCCCACAGCTGGTAGAGCCAGATCGGGCAGGCCAGCACCACGCCGGCGGTGACGC
>CAZZZW010000479.1:1651-2694 GCA_964658795.1 Phormidium nigroviride PCC 7112 | reverse complement strand
GCTGACCAAGATCTTCGATGTCCACCCCGGCGAGGTGATGTTCACCGGCAGCGATGTCGGCTGGGTCGTCGGGCACTCCTACATCGTCTATGCGCCGCTGCTGGGCGGCGCAACCACCGTGTTGTACGAGGGAAAACCGGTCGGCACACCCGACGCCGGTGCGTTCTGGCGGCTGGTGGCCGACTATGGGGTGTGCACCGTGTTCACCTCACCGACCGCCATCCGGGCGATCAAACGCGACGACGCCGACGGCCGTCTGATGAAGCAGTACGACCTGGCGTCACTTCGCACCCTGTTCCTGGCCGGTGAGCGGCTCGATCCGGCGACCCAGGAGTGGGCGGCCGATCTGCTCGGCGTACCGGTGGTGGACAACTGGTGGCAGACCGAGACCGGTTGGCCGATCGCGGCCAACCTGCGTGGGTTGGAACCGATGCCGATCAAGCCTGGTTCGCCGACGGTGCCGATCCCCGGTTTCGACGTGCGGATCCTCAGCCCGGACGGAACGCCGTCGCCGGTGGACGAGGAAGGCGCGATCTGCATCAAACTGCCGTTGCCGCCCGGCGCCCTACCCACGGTCTGGGGCTCGGACCAGCGTTACGTCGATTCCTACCTGGCTGCCTTCGAGGGCTACTACCTCAGTGGTGACGGCGGATTCTTCGACGACGACGGCTACCTCTACGTCCTCGGCCGCACCGACGACGTGATGAACGTGGCCGGCCACCGGCTCTCGTCCGGTCAGATCGAGGCGGTGCTGGCCGCCCATCCGGCGGTGGCCGAGTGCGCGGTGATCGGCGTGACCGACGAGCTCAAGGGCCAGGTGCCCCGTGCGCTGGTGGTGACCAAGGCGTCCTTCGACGGTGACCTGGATACCTTGGCCGACGAACTCAAGGCCTCCGTCCGGGCCGAGGTCGGCGCTATCGCCAGCTTGTCCCGGGTCGATGTGGTGTCGGCGCTGCCCAAGACCCGCTCCGGCAAGATCCTGCGCAAGACCATGCGCCAGCTCGCCGACGGGACCGACGCGCCGGTGCCCTCCACCATCGAGG
>CAZZZW010000479.1:0-1641 GCA_964658795.1 Phormidium nigroviride PCC 7112 | reverse complement strand
CCGGCTGCGCGACGTGCTGCGCTGACCGCTGTTCGATGCCGGATGCGCCGGCGAGCGGGCGGCACCTCCGCCAGTGCTGGACGCAGCGAATTGGACGCGGCCACGTAGCCGCGGCAAATTAACAGCCGAGCAACGCCACCCGGTAGGTTGTAAGACCCGGCCAGGAGGTGACGCCCGATGACCCAACTCGGTCTGATCGCTGCCGTCATCTTCGCCACCGCGGTGCTGATTCCCTTGGCCGAACGGATCAATCTGCCCTGGCCGGTCCTGGTCACGCTGTTCGGCATCGTGCTCGCCGCGATCCCTCAGGTTCCGCAGATCCACATCGAGCCGGACCTGATCCTGCCCCTGGTGCTGCCACCGCTGCTCTATGCGACCGCCCGCAAGACGTCCTGGCGGCTGTGGGCCTCGCACGCCCGGCCGATCCTGCTGCTGGCGGTCGCGCTGGTGCTGGTGACCACCGCTCTGGTGGCGTTCGTGGCATCCCGGGTCGTACCCGGCATCACCATCGCCGGCGCGGTGGCCCTCGGTGCCCTGGTGTCGCCGCCCGATCCGGTCGCCGCGACCGCGATCGCCAGCAAGCTGCACCTACCTCGACGCCTGGTCTCGATGCTCGAGGGTGAGGGCCTGTTCAACGACGTGGCCGCCCTGGTCGTCTACAACGTGGCGATCGCGGCCGTGGTCGGCGGCTCGTTCTCGGTCGGTGACGCGGCACTGAAGCTGTTGCTGGCCGCCGTGCTGGCCCTGGTCATCGGCTTCATCTTCGGCTGGGTGATCACCCGATTGTCCGCGCTACTCAGCGCCAGCGACCCGCGGCCGGCCGTCCTGATCAGTGTGCTGGCCCCGACCGCGGTCTACGTCGCGGCCGAGGAGGTACACGGTTCGGGTGTGCTGGCGGTGCTGGTCTACACCTTGTATGCGGTCTCGCGACCGGTCGATGCCTCCGACGCGCAGGGCCGGCTGACGACGGATGTCTTCTGGTCCATGACCGAAACGCTGGTCACCGGCGTGGCGTTCGGGCTGGTCGGGCTGGAGTTCCAGACCGCGTTCGAGGCGATCGGGCTGCGCTGGACCCGGCTGGTCGGTCAGACCGCGGCCGTGGTTGCGGTGGTGGTCGTCGTCCGGCTGCTCTACCTGCTGCCCTCGGTGCTGCTGTCCCGCCGGTCCTACCACCGCCTGCAGGCCGGCGCGTTGGACGATGCCCTGCGCGGTGAAGAGGAATCTCGACGGCTACAGCGACACCGCAACACCGACGTGCCGATCGGCTGGCGCGAGACGGTGGTGGTCTGGTGGGCCGGGATGCGGGGCGTGGCCACCGTCGCCCTGGCCCTGGCCATCCCGGTGACGGTCGACGGCGGTGGCCAGTTCCCGGCCCGGGAACGGATCCTGTTCATCGCGTTCGCGGTCGTGCTGGTCACCCTTGTTCTGCAGGGAATGACCTTGCCGACGCTGGTGAAATGGCTCGGGGTCCGAGCCGGCGCCAACGACGAGGACGACGCCGAATCGGCGCTGATCGAGCGGGCCGCGCACGCCGCCGCCGAGGCGCTGAACCGGTTGCAGCACGAACGCGACTTCAACGTGGAGGTGTGGGATCGGCTCAATGCCTTTCCGACCGATCTGCTGGCCCGACTCAGTCCGCAG
>CAZZZW010000478.1:0-2708 GCA_964658795.1 Phormidium nigroviride PCC 7112 | reverse complement strand
GATCTCGGCAACACTTCCGGGCCGGTCAGCTGCTGGTGCTGCGTTCCACCGTCTACCCGGGCGTCACCCGGCGGGTCGAACGGATGCTGACCGAGGCCGGCCTGGCCATCGAGGTCGCGTTCTGTCCGGAGCGGATCGCCGAGGGCAAGGCCATGCAGGAACTCTTCGAACTGCCGCAGATCGTCTCGGCCCGCACTCCGGCGGTACGGGCTCGGGCCGGTCTGCTGTTCGGGCATCTGACCGAGACGATCGTCGAGCTGGAACCGGAAGAGGCCGAGCTGGCCAAGCTGTTCACCAACACCTGGCGCTACCTCAAGTTCGCCGCGGCCAACCAGTTCTATGTGATGGCCAACGAGCACGGCCTGGACTTCGACCGGATCCGGCAGGCCCTGACCCAGGGCTATCCCCGGGCGGCCGACCTGCCCGGGGCCGGCTTCGCGGCCGGACCGTGCCTGTTCAAGGACACCATGCAGCTGGCCGCGTTCTCCGACAACTCCTTCGTACTCGGCCACTCCGCGATGCTGGTGAACGAGGGCCTGCCGCTCTACCTGGTGTCCAAGCTGGCCGAGTCCTATGACCTGGAGAACCTGCGCGTCGGCATCCTGGGCATGGCGTACAAGGGCGAGAGTGACGACACCCGATCGAGTTTGTCCTACAAGCTGAAGCGAATTCTCCAGTTCCGGACGAAGGAGGTGTTCTGCACCGACCCGTATGTGACCACGGATGCCAGCCTGCTGCCGCTGGAGACGGTGCTGGCCAACTCCGACCTGTTGATCATCGGTGCCCCCCATCGGCAGTACGCCGGGCTGCGGCCGGCGGTGCCGGTGGCCGACGTCTGGAACCTGCTCGGCCAGGGTTCGCGGGTCTGATGGCGATCTCGGTTTCGGTCGTCATCCCGGCCTACAACGAGGGCGAGCACATCGTCCCGGTGCTGGATCGGATCTTCGATTCGGTCGAGTCCGACTGCGAGATCCTGGTCGTCGTCGACTTCGAGGAGGACTCCACCGTCCCGGTGCTGCGGGCCTACTCCGAGCACCAGCCCCGGCTGCACACCCTGATCAGCACGTACGGACGGGGCCCGGCGAATGCGATCCGCTACGGCATCGACCAGGTGAAGAACCCGATCGTCGTGGTCACGATGGCCGATGGTTGCGACGACCCCCGGCAGATCGACGCACTGGCCCGGCTGGTCGACCGTGGTGTGGTGGTCGCCGCCGCGAGCCGGTACTCAGCCGGCGGCCAGCAGGTCGGCGGGCCGATGTTCAAGGCCGCGCTGTCCAAGACCGCCGGTCGGTCGCTGAGCATCCTCGGCCGGGTCGGCACCCGGGACGCCACCAACTCGTTCAAGGCCTACTCCACCGACTTCATCCGCGAGGTCGGCATCGACAGCCGCAGCGGATTCGAGATCGGCCTGGAACTGACGGCCAAAGCCCGCCGGATGCGCCGCCCGGTGGCCGAGGTTCCGACCATCTGGCTCGACCGGACCCTCGGCGAGTCCAACTTTCAGCTGACCGCCTGGATCCCGCGTTACCTGCGTTGGTACCGCTTCGCCTTCGGCCGCAGGCTCAGTCCGGAGCAGGTGTCGCAGGCCGCGCAACAGATCGCCCAGCAGAACAACAAGCCGACCAGAAAGCGAACCCGGTGACGACTGAGAAGGTGTTGGTGTCCGGCTCGGCCGGATTCATCGGTGGCTACGTGGTGGAGGAGTTGCTCCGGCGCGGCTATTCGGTCGTCGGCATCGACAACTACTCCAAGTACGGCCCGGTGGTGAAGTCCTACGACAGCCACCCGGATTACCACTTCGTCGAGGGCGACGCCCGCGACGTCGCACTGATGACGAAGCTGCTGTCCGACTGCGACCACTTCATCGCCGGGGCAGCGTTGATCGGCGGCATCAGCTACTTCCACGCCTACGCCTACGACCTGCTGGCCACCAACGAGCGAATCATGGCCTCCCAGTGCGACGCCGCGATCGAGGCCCACCGCAGCGGCCGGTTGAAGAAGGTCACCTACCTGTCCTCTTCGATGGTGTTCGAGTCGACCGAGCACTGGCCGTCGGTCGAGGGCGATGAGCGCAAGATCCCGCCGCCGCTGTCGTCCTACGGCTTCCAGAAGCTGGCGGTCGAGTACTTCGCCAAGGCGGCCTGGGACCAGTACCGGTTGCCCTACACGATCGTGCGGCCGTTCAACTGCGTCGGCATCGGTGAGGGCCGCGCGCTCGGCGATGTCGAGATCGCATCCGGCAACGTCAAGCTGGCCATGAGCCATGTGGTGCCCGACCTGGTCCAGAAGGTGGTCAAGGGCCAGGACCCGCTGCACATCCTGGGCGAGGGCCACCAGATCCGGCACTACACCTACGGCGGCGACCTGGCCCGCGGCATCGTCGAGTGCATGGCCGCCGACGCGGCCTACAACAACGACTTCAACATCTCCACACCCGAGAGCACCAGCGTCCGGGAGCTGGCGGCGGTGATCTGGCGCAAGATCAAGGGTGACGCACCGCTGACCCTGGTCAGCGATGAGGCATTTGAGTACGACGTGCAGAAGCGGGTGCCCGAGGTGGCCAAGGCGCGAGAGGTGCTGGGCTTCGAATGCACGACCTCGCTCGACGTGATGCTGGACGAGGTCATCCCCTGGGTGACCGAAGCCGTTCGTGACGGCAGGCTGTAGGCACTGTCGAGAATGGAGGATTCACCGGACGTCGTCCG
>CAZZZW010000477.1:0-2710 GCA_964658795.1 Phormidium nigroviride PCC 7112 | reverse complement strand
GACCGCCCGCTTCTTCCGTGACCGCCCGCGGCTTCGGTAACTGCATCGGCCGACCTGACGTAACCTCGACGCCGTGGGCATGATCTGCGCGGTGACCTTCACCGACAAGGGGCGGCTGTACTACGCCGATCCAGGTTCGCTGACGCCCGCCGTCGGCGACCACGTGCTCTACCCGACGCTGGACGGGCCCGAGGTGGCACAGGTGATGTGGGCACCGCAGTACGTCTCCGAGGATGTGGTCGGGCTGCCGGTGCTCGACGGGATGGCCGGCGTGGACGACCTCACCGCCCGGGACGAGGCCAAGCGCAAGCGCGCACACGGCCGGGTCGCGGCCCGCAAGCTGATCCGCGAGCACGGGCTGCCGATGAAGGTGGCTGGCATCGATCATGTGCTGGCCGAGAACCGGACCGTCATCTATTTCACCGCCCCGCACCGGGTGGACTTCCGTGCGTTGGTGCGCGACCTCGGCGCGACGTTGAAGGGCCGGGTCGAACTGCGGCAGCTGTCGGCCCGGGACGAGGCCCGGGTGATGGGCGGCATCGGATCGTGCGGGCGGGAGCTGTGCTGTGCGACCTTCCTGGTCGACTTCGAGCCGGTGTCCGTCCGGATGGCCAAGGATCAAGATCTACCTTTGAATCCTTTGCGAATCTCCGGCGCCTGCGGCCGACTGATGTGTTGTCTGAAGTACGAGCACCCGCTGTATCAGGACTTCGCCGCGAACGCCCCGGAGATCGGTTCCTGCGTGTCCACGCCGGACGGCGAGGCCACCGTGGTCGGGCATTCGGTGCCGGCCGAGCAGGTCGTGCTGCGGATGAACGCCGACGGCCGCCGGAGCACTTGCGCCGCCGCGTCGGTGTGCTCGGCCCGCAAGGCGCATGACTCCTTCTATGGCGACGGCACGATCGGCTCGGCCCAGGCCAGCCCGCACAGCTGCTGAGCGACGAGCTTTCCTCGTCGGCCAACGGCGGCCCCTGGAAAATGGAGAGTTGTGCCTCCTCAGAACGCAAATCTCTCCAAAATCGGAGCGGCCTACCCCCGAACTCGAGCGAACAGCTGTTCGCGCAGGGCGGCGACGGCGCGCTGTCGAGCGCCGGCCAACGGTGCTTCGGTGCGGATCGAGGCCGCCCGCAGGGGCACCGCCCGGGCGCGCTGACCGAACTGGTCGCTGAGTTCGGCGAACAACGCCGGGTGGACCCCCCACGGGCCGCCGATCACGATCAGCTCCGGATCGGCCAGTGCCACCAGGGCCGCCAGCACGTCACACACCACATAGCCGATCGCTGTCCGCACCGCTGCGTCGTCGGTCACCGCCGACAGCAACGCAGCCACCTCGATCGCGGTCGAATCCGGTTTCCTCAGGTGCAGCAGGCCGAAGATGTCGATGAACGTGGTCGCCTGCCCGCGCGGGCCGCGGACGGTCAGGTGCGAGACCTCGCCCGCCAGCCCCCGGTGGCCCCGGCGGACCGCACCGTCGGACACGATCGCGCAGCCCAGCCCCTCGCCCAGGTAGAGGTAGGCGAAGTCCGCCGGTCCGGGCTCGGCCCGAGCGGCCCAGTTGACGTCGTTGTCCACCTCGACCGGCCCGTCGACGTGGCCGGCCAGTGCCTGCCGCGGATCCAATTCACCGACCAGGAAGGGGGAGTCCGGCAGCTGCACCAGTCGTCCGGTCACCCGATCGACCGGATCGGCGGCGCTGACGACCGCCAGCGATGCCGGAGTGCCGGTCACGGCCGCAGCGAGCTGCCGCAAGATCTCCACGACCTCGGCCGGACCCGCCGCGCCAGACACCGGAGCGAGCTGACGAGTAACGACATTGCCGTACAGATCGAGGGTTTCGGCGATGATGCCGTCCGGCCCGATGCTCACGACCAACGCGGTGCCCAGCCCGCCGGCCAGCGCGTAGTAGCTGCCGACGCCGCCGCGCCCGGAGGTCCGCTCACCGGTGTCGCGCACCAGGCCGGAGGCCTCCAGCCGGCGAACGCTCTCGGACACGGTCGGCTTCGACAGTCCGGTCCGCTCGGCCAGTCCGGCCCGGGTCAGGGTCGTCTCGGCCAGCAGCGCACCCAGCACGTGTTCATCCGACAAGGAGCGGAGCAGGCCGAGCGAGGGCTTGGTCGACATGGCGAACAGTCTAGTTAGGAGTCTTGACTGGATTCGCCGACGCGCCTACTGTCAGATTCAGTTAGGACTCCTTCCCAATTGAATCTCAGGAGCCAGGATGACCACCACCACTGACCGGGCCGCGCTGCCGCACTGGGAGAGCGCCCCGGCTGACCTGCCGCAGGCCATCCGCGAGATCAAGGCGGCACTGCGGTCACGGATCGAGGCCTCCGGCCGCACCGTCGATCAGGTGTTCGCCGCGATCGAGGCGCGCGTTGCTGATCGGGTGGCCGAGATCGAGGCGGCCAAGGCCGCTAGTGAGCCGGTCTGGCCGGTGATCGAGTACGCCGACATCGCCGCCGGCACGGTCAGTCCCGAGTCGCTGGAGAAGCTGCATCGTCGGGGCTGCGTCGTGATTCGCGGCCACTTCGACCGCGAGCAGGCCCTCGGCTGGGACCAGGGCATCGTCGACTATGTCGAGAGCAACGAGTTCTTCCAGAACTATCGTGGTCCCGGCGACGACTTCTTCGGCAGCGTCGGTTCGAAGCCTGAGATCTACCCGATCTACTGGTCGCCGGCCCAGATGCAGGCCCGTCAGAGTGACCGGATG
>CAZZZW010000476.1:0-2726 GCA_964658795.1 Phormidium nigroviride PCC 7112 | reverse complement strand
CCGCGTCGTCGTCGGTGCCGACGGTCTGGTCGAGGCTGACCAGGTCGCGAGCGTGATCGACCAGTTCCCGAAGCCGATCGACGGTGATGTCGAGTTCATGAGCCAGCTCGTCGTCGGTGGCGTCCCGGCTGAGGCTCTGCCCCAGCTCGCGCCGCATCCGCTGCATCTTGTTGATCTGCTCGACCAGATGGACAGGCAGCCGGATGGTGCGGGACTGGTCGGCCATCGCCCGGCTGATCGCCTGCCGGATCCACCAGGTGGCATAGGTCGAGAACTTGAACCCCTTGGTGTAGTCGAACTTCTCGACCGCCCGGATCAAGCCCAGGTTGCCCTCCTGGATCAGGTCCAGGAACGGCATACCCCGTCCCGTGTACCGCTTGGCCAGCGAGACGACCAGACGAAGGTTGGCCCGCAGCAGCAAGTCCTTGGCCCGCTCGCCGTCGGCCACCAGCGCCTGCAGTTCGCGCCGCCTCGGCACGGACATCCGCTTGCTGGTGGACAGCAGGTGGGATGAGTAGAGCCCGGCCTCGATCCGCTTGGACAGCTCGACCTCCTCGACCGCGGTCAGGAGGGCGACCTTGCCGATCTCGTTGAGGTAGGAACGGACCAGATCGGCCGCCTGTACGACCTCGTCGAGATCAGCGGTCGCGGTGCCTTCGGCCTCGACGTCGGCCAGGGCAGTGGCTTCGATTTCAGCTTCGGAGGCCGGCGTCGTCGCCGTCGCCTGCTCGGCGGTAGGGGTCTTGGTGGATCGCGCCGCGCGGTGGCCCGGCAGCGCACGCGAAGCCGGCTTGCGCGGCTTACGAGTGGTGGTGGCAGATTGCGTCACGTTGGAGTCCTGTCCCTGGGGATCGGGGTTTTTTCTCCCGTTCAGTACAACGATCAGACGCTGGTGTTGTTCCCAAAGTTGCTGTGGGCAAACTTTGAGTCCGCCGGGCTATCGGCCGCGACCGAACGTTTCGCTGACCTGGACCCGACGCGCGGCCGGTGGTTCAGATCTCCAGCAGGACGGTGAACGGTCCGTCGTTGACGCTGGCCACGTCCATCATGGCGCCGAATCGGCCGATTTCTACAGGTAATCCCAGCCTGGTCAGTTCACCGACGACGGCCTCGACCAACGGCTGGGCCACCGGCGCCGGCGCGGCGGCCGACCAACTCGGTCGCCGACCTCGGCTGGCATCGCCATAGAGAGTGAACTGACTCACAACCAGCACCGGTGCGGCGATCGAGTCGGCGGACTGCTCGTCCCGCTCGCCACCACGCAGTATGCGCAGCCCGGCGATCTTGCGAGCGCAGTTCAACGCGACCTCGGCCGTGTCGGTATGCGTCACGCCGAGCAGCACCAACAAGCCTGCACCGATCGCGCCGACGACCTCGCCCTCAACCGTCACCGAGGCCGAGGACACCCTTGACACCACCGCGCGCATCAGCCGCCACCAGCAGCGAGCGAGCCGGTCACGACGGCATCGCGGGCGAGGTCATCGGGGACGAGGAAACCGCGGGCGATCAGGTCGTGCACGACTGGAAGCAGCGCGACCCGGACGTCCGCGCTGGGTAGCGCCACCAGCTCCGCGATCACGTCGAGCAGGGCACCGACCGGAACCGCGCCGGTGCAGGCGGCGACGAAGGCCGACACCGCGTCGTCGACCTCGAGCTCCCAGCGCATGCCGCCGGATTGGCTCAGCTGGCTGAGCCTGGGTTGCCAGCCGTCCTCTCCGGCCAGCAGCGAGCGGGTGGTCAGCACCAGCTCCGGAACCGCCACCAACCGGGCGGCAAGCAGATCGGCACCGGCCAGCCAGGCCGATCGGTCCAGCCAGCTCTCGATCGCCGGGCCGATCGGGGGCTGATAGGGCTGCGGGACGTCCTCACAGACGATCCGGGACGGCCGATCGGTGCGCCGGATCGTCACCAGCCCCATCCCGACCGCGGCCACCTGGGCTCGGGCGAACCAGTCCAGCCAGGCGTCGTATCGCCGTTTCCAGGCGTCGGTGCCGGGTTCCTCACCACCATCGCGTAGCCACAGCGCCACGTACTCGGCCGGCTCGGCCACCTCGCGTTGCCAGATCCAGGCGTCGACACCGTGGCTGGGCAGCCACCGCGTCAGTCGATCCGGCCACGGCTCGTCCGCGCCGATGACCCAGTTCGCCAGTAGCTGGGCGGTGCCACCGTCGGCCAGCACCGCCGGCAGGCCCTCGATCAGCCGACGCGACACCGCGTCGGAGGAGAATCCGCTGTCGCGATAGGTGAAGCCGCCGTCGTCGCTGGTGAATCCCGGGCCGACGATGAAGGGCGGATTGCACACCACCAGGTCGAACTGTTCGCCGACCACCGGTTCCAGCAGGGAGCCTTGCCGGAGCTGCCAGTTCAGCCCGTTCAGGGCCGCGTTGGCCGCGGCGAAGGCCAGCGCGCGAGCGCTCAGGTCGGTCCCGGTGACCGACCCGGCGTGCCGGGACAGGTGCAGGGCCTGCACCCCGGATCCGGTACCGATGTCCAGCGCCCGGCCGACCGGACGGCGGATCGTGGCCTGGGCCAGCGTGGTCGCCGCCTGCCCGATGCCCAGGACGTGCTCGGGCTGCAGCCGGCCCGGCCGAACATCGGCGCCGAGGTCGGACAGCACCCACCAGTCGGGGCCGTCCGTCTCGGAGTACGGCCGCAGATCCAACCCGGCGGCTACGCCGTCCGGCGTCGCCACCAGCGCCTCGTCGGCCAGTCCGGGGAACAGGCCG
>CAZZZW010000475.1:0-2744 GCA_964658795.1 Phormidium nigroviride PCC 7112 | reverse complement strand
GGCCGGGCTGATCCTGTCCGGCCGGGTGGACGGCGTGGTGGTCGGAGCCGACCGGATCGCAGCCAACGGCGATGTGGCCAACAAGGTCGGCACCGTCGCACATGCCCTGGCCGCGCGGCAGGCCGGTATCCCGTTCGTGGTGGCCGCGCCCGAGGCGACCATCGACCCGGCGACGCCCAGCGGCGCTGACATCCCGATCGAGATCCGCGACGAGGACGAGGTGGTGTGCCTGGCCGGCCACCGGATCGCGGCACCGGGCAGCACGGCCTGGAACCCGGCCTTCGACGTGACGCCGGCCGATCTGGTCAGTGCGATCGTCACCGAAACGCGAACGATCAACGGGCGAGCCGTCTCACACTGACCCGCCGGTGCTGGCGGCGGTTCGCCCGTCCGGGGTTGAATGTCCTCCCGTGGCCACCGAACTGCACCCGCTGGACGAACATTTTCTGACCCAGGCGGCGGCGCTGCCCGAGACGGCGGGGGAGCCCAGGCGACCGGACGAGCCGATCACCGCCGGTACCACCCTCACCGTGGCCCGCGCGCTGGAGCTGTTCAGCCACCAGTGCGAGTCCCGGCACGCCGACCTGGCCGCGATCTGGATGCAGGGGCAGGGCCGCGGCTACTACACGATCGGGTCGTCCGGGCATGAGGGCAACGCGGCCGTGGCGGCGGCCCTGCGTCCGAGCGACCCGGCCCTGTTGCACTACCGTTCCGGCGGCTTCTACTGCGCCCGGGCCGGTCAGGTCGAGGGGACCGACCCGGTACACGACATCCTGTACGGCGTAGCGGCCGCCACCGGCGAGCCGATCGCGGGCGGCCGGCACAAGGTGTTCGGCAACAAGGCCCTCTCGGTCATCCCGCAGACGTCCACCATCGCCTCACACCTGCCGCGGGCGATGGGGCTGGCCTACTCGTTGGAGCGGGCCAAGCGGGTCGGCGTCGAAGGACCGTGGCCGGCCGACGCGGTCGTGGTCACCAGCTTCGGTGACGCCTCGGTGAATCACTCGACCCTGGTCGGCGCGTTCAACAGCTCCTCGAACACGGTCTATCAGGGCCTGCCGATGCCACTGCTGATGGTGTGCGAGGACAACGGCATCGGTATCAGCACCCGCACCCCGGCCGGCTGGATCTCCCAGCGTTTCTCGGCCCGGCCGGGTCTGCGGTACTTCGGTGTGGACGGCTGCGCGCTGGCCGACGTCTATGACGCGGCGTCCCAGGCGGTGGACTTCGTTCGGGCCGCCCGCAAGCCGGCCTTCCTGCACCTGCGCACCGTGCGGTTCCTGGGTCACGCCGGTTCCGATGCCGAAGTGGCCTACCGGACGCCGGCCGAGATCGCGGCCGACTACGCCAAGGACCCGCTGCTCGGCACCGCCCGGCTGCTGACCGGCGCCGGGGTGCTCTCCGGCAAGGAGGTCGTCGAGCGCTACGAGCAGGTGCGGGAGCGGGTACGCGGGGTCGCGGTCGCGGCGATGGCCGAACCACAGCTCGGCTCGGCCGCTGCGGTGATGGCACCGTTGGCGCCCCGGACCCCGGATGCGGTGGCTGACGCGGTCGTGGCCGACGTCGATTCCTCCGCGCGGGAAAGGGTGTTCGGCACCAAACTCCCCGAGAGCCTGGGTGGCCTGACGCTGGCCCAGTCGATCAACCAGACCCTGCACGACGAACTGGCGCGCCGGCCCCAGGCGATGGTCTTCGGCGAGGACGTCTCGGTCAAGGGCGGCGTGTACGGCCTGACCCGCGGGCTGCGCAAGAGCTTCGGTGCCGGGCGGGTGTTCGACACCATCCTGGACGAGCAGGCCATCCTCGGCGTCGGCCTCGGCGCCGGTCTGGCCGGGCTGCTGCCGATCCCGGAGATCCAGTACCTGGCCTATCTGCACAACGCCGAGGACCAGTTGCGGGGCGAGGCGGCGACGCTGCAGTTCTTCTCCCAGGGCCAGTACCGCAACCCGATGGTGGTGCGGATCGCCGGCCTCGGCTATCAGAAGGGCTTCGGCGGGCACTTCCACAACGACAACTCGCTGGCCGTGCTGCGCGACATCCCGGGGTTGCTGGTCGCGGTGCCCTCGCACCCGTCCGACGCCCCAGCAATGCTGCGGACGCTGCTGGCCTCAGCAGCCGTGGACGGGTCGGTCGGGGTCTTCCTCGAGCCGATCGCGCTGTATCACCAACGGGATCTGCTCGATGGCGATGGCGGCTGGCTCGCTCCCTATGCCGCTCCGTCGGAGTGGGCCGCGCAGCACATCCCGATCGGTTCCGGGCGGACGTGGTCGGTCGGCACCGGCGCACCGGAGCTGACGATGATCACCTTCGGCAACGGGGTTCCGATGAGCCTGCGGGTCGCGCACGAGCTGGCCGACGACGGTGTGGCCAGCCGGGTGCTCGACCTGCGATGGATCTCGCCGTTGCCGATCAAGGACATTCTGCGGGAGGCGGCCGCGACCGGTCGGGTGCTGGTGGTGGATGAGACCCGCCGCAGCGGGGGCGTGTCCGAGGCCGTCGTGACCGCGCTGGTCGACGGTGGCTTCCGGGGTTCGATCCGCCGGGTGGCCAGCGCCGACAGCTTCATCCCGCTCGGCGACGCGGCCCGAGCCGTGATGCTCGATCAGGCCACCGTGCTGAACGCGGCCCGGGAGCTGCTGGGCTGAGCAGTGCGTCGGACCGCGGTCCCGCCAGCCGGAGCGACCGTCGCGCTGAGACGCTGAAAAGCTGAGGCGTTGAGACATTGAGACGCTGAGATGTCGAGA
>CAZZZW010000474.1:0-2766 GCA_964658795.1 Phormidium nigroviride PCC 7112 | reverse complement strand
TCATGCGCGAAATGCTCCCTCGTCGGGCCTGTCCTGGGGCCAAATTGGACTAGACAAATTAACAGCCTGCCGGGTTCGGCGCGCCAAGTCAATGGTATAGACCACTGAGGCGCAGAAATGAGATAGTACGAGGGTGACCGCGAGCGCTTACACGTCAACCGGGAGGACCGCCGTGCCCGACGAACAACCTCGTGAGCCCAAGTATTACGTGGTCAAGCGGCACCTGCTCGAACTCATCGCCGAACTCGAGCCCGGCACGCCGGTTCCGACCGAGCGGGAACTGGCCGAGCTGGCCTCGACCTCGCGCACCACGGTTCGGCAGGCATTGTCCGAATTGGTCACCGAGGGCCGGCTGGTACGTCGCCAGGGTTCGGGAACCTACGTGGCCGAACCCAAGCTGGCCTGGCCGCTGCAGATGTCCAGTTTCACCGAACAGGCCGCGTCGTCGGGCCTGAAGGTCGAGACCGTCCTGGTGTCGGCCGAACGCATCCCGGCCACCGCCCAGATTGCCCAGTTGCTGGACCTGCGGGAAGGCTCCCAGGTGCATCGGATCGAACGGCTGCGTGAGGTGAACGGTTCCCCGATGGCGCTGGAACAGTCCCACCTGTCGGCCAAGCGCTTCCCCGGCCTGGCCAAGGCACTGCGTCAGACCGGCTCGCTCTATCAGGTCCTGCACGAGGAGTTCGACGTGTGGCCGCGGTCAGCCGTCGAGACGATCGAGACCGCGCCGGCCTCCCCGCGCGAGGCCGGCCTGCTGGCCACCGACACCGGCGCGCCGATGCTCATCCTGTCCCGGCACAGCCTGGATGCCGACGGCCAACCGGTCGAGTGGGTGCGCAGCTGGTACCGCGGCGATCGGTACACCTTCGTCGCCCGGCTGAACACCCCCTAGGTCGAAATCGACCCTCGGCGACAACTCGTACCGAATCGCAGCCCAGCGCGTCGATCTCCCCACAAGACGGCATCTGGGTCTACTTTCGATCCGGCTCATCGTTCTCACAGCTCTGATCGGGACCGACGCCGGCTCCGTTGCGGACCGGACCCGACCTGCACCCAGCTCACCAGGAGGTCGCCATGGCAACACCCCAGCGCTACCGGCTCTCGAGGGGAACGCTCGTCGCCGTGACGATCCTGCTCGCCATCCCGCTCATCGCGATCCTGTGGGTGCCGTTCTACGGCAAGAAGTCGCCCGAGCTGTGGGGGTTCCCGTTCTTCTACTGGTATCAACTCCTCTGGGTGCTGCTGACCGGGATCTTCACCTCGGCCGCGCACCGGGTCATCAAGGCCGACCGTAACCGGAGCAGCCGATGATCACCGCGGCTGGCAGCAAGGTCGACGGGGTCGGCCTCAGCGTCCTGATCTTCTTCTTCGTGATCGTGACCATCGGCGGCTTCATGGCCGCCCGGTGGCGGCGGGCCGACAACCTGCACTCCCTCGACGAGTGGGGCCTGGGCGGCCGCTCGTTCGGCACCGTGATCACCTGGTTCCTGCTCGGTGGCGACCTCTACACCGCCTACACCTTCATCGCGGTGCCGGCGGCGATGTTCGCGACCGGCGCCGTTTCCGGTTATTTCGCCGTGGCATACACGATTCTGATCTATCCGCTGGTGTTCATCTTCATGCCCCGGATGTGGTCGGTGGCGCACAGCAAGGGTTACGTCACGGCAGCCGACTTCATCCGGGGTCGCTTCGACTCCCGGGGCCTGGCCCTGGCGGTGGCCATCACCGGGATCATCGCCACGATGCCCTACATCGCCCTGCAACTGGTCGGCATCCAGGCCGTTCTGGACACGGTCGGCATCGGTGGCCACGGCAACGCCTTCGTCCGGGACCTGCCGCTGCTGATCGCGTTCGCCGTGCTGGCCGCTTACACCTACTCGTCCGGGCTGCGGGCGCCGGCGTTGATCGCCTTCGTCAAGGACAGTCTGGTGTATCTGGTCATCGCCGTGGCCATCGTCTACGTCGGGGTGCACATCGGCTTCCACCACCTGTTCTCCTCGGCCGGGACGAAGCTGGCGACCAAGACCAAGACCGGGGCGCCGACCGGAGTGCTGGTGCCGGGCAAGAACAACTTCTGGGCCTACGGAACCCTGGCGCTGGGTTCGGCGTTGGCGCTGTTCATGTACCCGCACTCGATGACGGCGGTGCTGTCGGGCAAGTCCCGCGACGTGATCCGCCGCAATGCCTCGATCCTGCCGGCCTATTCGCTGATGCTGGGCCTGCTCGCCCTGCTCGGCTACGCCGCGATCGCGGAGAAGACGTCGGTCATCGGCAGCGACGGCAAGCCGAATGCGCAGTTGGCCGTGCCGCACTTCTTCCGGGACCAGTTCCCGCACTGGTTCGCCGGCATCGCCTACGCCGCCATCGCCATCGGCGCACTGGTACCGGCGGCGATCATGTCGATCGCGGCGGCCAACCTGTTCACCCGCAACGTCTACCGCGAGTACATCAAGCCCGACGCGAGCACCAAGCACGAGGCCCAGGTCTCCAAGATCACCTCGCTCGTGGTCAAGTTCGGCGCGCTGATCTTCGTGCTCGGCCTGGACAAGCAGAACGCGATCAACCTGCAGTTGCTGGGCGGGGTCTGGATCCTGCAGACGTTCCTGGCCATCGTCAGCGGCCTCTACACCCGCTGGCTGCACCGGTGGGCGCTGCTGGCCGGCTGGGCCGCCGGCATGATCTACGGCACGGTCGCCGCCTATCACCAGGCCTCGGCCGCGACCAAGCACTTCGGCGGCTCGCTGGCGACGTTCCCGTTCACCCACA
>CAZZZW010000473.1:0-2812 GCA_964658795.1 Phormidium nigroviride PCC 7112 | reverse complement strand
AAACCCAAATGAACCTAGCGACCTAAACCGACAACGACCACGGGGTCCACGTCAGACGACTTGCTAACCGCACTATCTCTTCGCGGGTGTGCGATTGGGTTCCCGTCAGGACCACCGACAGAAGGCCCCCGCAGCAAGGTCGCGGGGGCTTTCTTGTCGGTCGACGGTGATGTCAGCGGGGGTCGGACGTCAGTTCGCCGGTCGGGGCACGAGTTCGGCGAACAACGGATCCCCGCACCCCCACCGCGAGAAAACCGCGTTGGCCACGTCGCCGGGGGTGTCTGTCGGACGGCCCGAATCGGGCGAAGCCAGCTGCTGGCCCGCGGAACCGACCTCAACCAGCGGCCGAGCGGGTGGCATCGACCAGGACGGCCAGCGTCGCCACGCTCCGGAACGTCTCGGCCGTCACCCGGGCGAACGGAATCTCAACGTTGAGGTCGTCGCGCACGAAGGCCAGCAGCTCGGCGGTGTTCAACGAATTGAGGATGCCGTACTCCAGCAGCGGGGTCTGCTCATCGAGCTCGCCGTCCGGATCGCCGCCGAGAAAGCTGGTACGGATGAAGCTGAGCAACTGACTCGATGTGTCTTCCTCGGGTTGCACCGGACTCACTGCTGTTCCTTTCCGTTGGGGTTGAGCTGGGACTGCAGAGCCAGGGAGTCGACTTTGCCGCGCGCCGTCCGCGGCAACTGCGGGACGAACGTGACCACCTGCGGGATCATCTGCGGTGGCAGCAGTTGGGCCAGATGCCGTCGTACGGCGATGGGGCCGCAGTCACGCTCGGGCACCCGCACCACGAATGCCACCAGGTGCCGCTCCAGCCCCTGGCCGACACCGACGACGCCGGCTTCGAGGATGTCCGGATGCGCGTTCAACGCCGCCGCGACCTCGCTGAGCTCGATCCGGTGGCCGCGGACCTTGACCATTCCGTCGCTGCGGCCCAGGTAGTCGAACGAACCGTCACCGCGCACCCGCACCCGATCGCCGGTGGGATAGGGACCGTGCTGGGGCGGCTCGCCCCAGTAACCGCGAAAGACGGTCGGGCCGGCCACGACCAGCTCACCCTCGCCGCCGGCCGCCGCCGCTGAACCGTCCGGTCCCCTGGCCCAGACATCGTCACCACTGCACGGCCGACCGATCGGCACCGGGGCGTCGCGCTCCAGGTCCGCGGGCGTCACCTCGTGGAACGTGCACACATTGGTCTCGGTCGGTCCGTACAGGTTCATCAACCGGGCCGGCGTCCACCCGGCCAGTTGCCGGACGAAGTGGATCGGGAACGGCTCGCCGGCGAAGAGCAGCGCGCGCAATGCGGCCGGCGGCTCGGTGCGCAGCAGGCCGCCCTCGCCGATCATCAGCATCAGCACCGAGGGCACCGAGTACCAGATGCTGATCCGCTCCCGGTGCAGGAACTCCACCAGTTGGCTCGGCGCGTAGGCGTATTCGGCCGGCACCGGGCAGACGGCCGCTCCGACCGCGAGCGCGCCGTAGAGGTCCAACACCGACAGGTCGAAGGAGAACGACGCGTGATTGGCGAACCGGTCGGCCGGCCCGGCATCAAGCACCTGCACCGCCCACTCGACGAAGCTCAGTGCGTTGCGATGCGTTATGCAGACCCCCTTCGGGGTCCCGGTCGAGCCCGAGGTGAACAGGATGTAGGCCAGCTCGTCCGGGCCGGCCAGATCCGTCGGGGCCGCTGCGGATCCGGATTGCCGATGAGCGCTCGGGTCGATGTGGGCGACCTCGGCGGGAAGGTCCGCCTCGACCTGGGCGTACAGCTCGCTCGGAGCACACAGCGCACGGGCACCGGCCACTCGCACGATGGTCCGGGCGCGGCCGGCCGGTGACAGCGCGTCCAGCGGGACGTAGACCGCGCCGATCCGCAACGCGGCGAGCATGGCGGCGATGGTGTCGCTGGACTTCGGCCCCCACACGACCACCCGGTCACCACGCCGGAGCCCGGCGCGGTCGAACGCGCTCGCCAGCGCCGCGGCCCGCGCCGCCAATTCGGCGTAGGTGACCGACTCGGTGGCCAGGGAGATCGCGACCGCTTCGGGCCGACGCCGGACGGAGGCCGTCAGCAGATCGAGCAGGTTCTGGGCGGCCACGATCAGATGCCCATGCCGCGCGCGATGATCTCCAGCTGGATCTCGGTCGTACCGGAGAACAGGTGGGCGGGTACCGCGTCCATCACCTGCTGGCCGATCCCGTCCTCGACCAGGTAGCCACGGGCGCCGAAGAGCCGAACCGCGTCGAGACCGTTGGCCACGGCCGCTTCGGCAACGCTCACCTTGGCCAGGGCGGCGGCTGCCCCGGCGCCGGCATCGTCCTGGTCGATCAGCCAGCAGGCTCGATACAGCAGCAGCCGGCTCGCCTCGAGCCGCTGTTTCATGACCGCCAGGCGATGGGATACGGCTTGGAAATCCGTCAACCGGCGACCGAACTGCCGACGCCCACGGGTCTGCTCGACGCACCGTCGTAGCTGCAACTCCATTGTTCCCAGATAGATCGCCGGCAGGCAGGCCCGCTCCCACACCATCGAGCGGGCGAACACCGAGCTGCCCTGGCCCTCCGCGCCGAGCCGGGCCGTCCGAGGTACCCGGCAGTCGGTGAAGGTGACCGGGGCGGCGGCACACCCATGCAGCCCGAGCTTGGCCAGCGCCGGATCGACCTGGACGCCCGCGTGGTCACGGGACACGGCGAAGGCCGACAGACCGAGGTACCCGGCCCCGGGCGTGGTTGAGGCATAGACGATGAAGATGTCGGCCAGTGGCGCGTTGCTGACCCAGGACTTCGCGCCGTTCAGCACGTACGCAT
>CAZZZW010000472.1:0-2818 GCA_964658795.1 Phormidium nigroviride PCC 7112 | reverse complement strand
CCGACCACGCTGCCCCAGATGCTGACGCTGTGCAGCACCCACCGGACCTACCGCGGCACGCTGACCCTGCTCAACGGGGCCGGCGCCACCCGGGTGGTCAACACGGTGAGCATGGACGACTACCTCAAGGGCGTGGTGCCACGCGAGTCGATCCCGTCCTGGGGCGATGCCGCCGGTGGTAAGGGCATGGCCGCACTGCAGGCCCAGGCAGTGGCCGCGCGCTCGTACGCCGCGGTGTCGAACCGCTACAGCTGGGCCAAGATCTGTGACTCGACCAACTGCCAGGTCTACGGCGGCGCCGGTTCGGAAGGGGCATCGATCGAGGACGCCCGGACCACCACCGCGGTCACCTCGACCTCGACCAAGTGCCTGGTCAATGCGGCCGGCAACGTGGTCTCGGCCGAGTACAGCGCGTCCACCGGTGGCTACACCGCCGGGGGCACGTTCCCGGCCGTCCCGGATCTCGGCGACATCGAATCGCCCTATCACAACTGGTCGAACTCGTTCGCGGCCTCGACCGTCGGCAACACCTTCGGGGTCGGCACGCTGATCAGCATCACCGAGCAGCGCAACGGACTCGGTGCCGACGGCGGCCGGGTGTTGTCGGTGACGATCACCGGCTCGGCCGGCACCGACACCGAGACCGGCGCCGGTTTTGCTTCTGCGCTCGGGCTGAACTCGGACTGGTTCACCGTGCACAACCCGACCCTGCCGGCGCTGTACTACAGCCAGTCGATCGTGACGCCGAGCATCGACATCGAAGAACCCTTCGGCCACAAGGGTGATATCCCGCTGGCCTGCGACTGGAACGGCGACGGTGTCGACACCGGTGGGGTCTACCGCGCAGCCACCGGCATGTTCTACTTCCGCAACACCTTCTCCCAGGCCTCGCCGCTGTTCGGGGTCAACCTGGGCCGGGCCGGTGACCTGCCGGTCTGCGGTGACTGGGACGGCAACGGCACCCAGACCCCGGGGGTGTACGACCCGACAACGTCGCGGTTCTACCTGATGAACACGACGGTTCGGACGCCCAGCACGCCGCTGATCCAGGTGCTGCTGGGCGATCACGGGTTCCAGCCGATTGCTGGTGACTGGAACGGCAGTCACAAGGACAGCGTCGGCGTCTTCGATCCCACGACGGCCCACTTCTACCTGATCAACACGTTGCTGCCCGGCTCGCCGCGGTACCGGTACAAGTTCGGGCAGCCCGGTCAGACCCCGATCGCGGGTGACTTCGACGGTGACGGCCTGGACACCATCGGGGTCTTCCAGAACGACACCGACTTCGCCTTCACCAACGATCTCAGCAAGCTCAACCCGGCCACCTACGTGATCTTCGGACAGCCGGGCGATCGACCGCTGGTCGGGGACTGGAACCGCGATAAAAAGGACACCATCGGACTCGGCCGGGGTTACTGAGCACGGCCGGTGGTCGGGCGGCCCGCGAGTCGGCTTTTCGGATCGGCCGGGCGGGCCGGGTAACCTACTCCTGCTTCGCCTCACTCGTCTGGAAGGTTGCCATTAGATGCCCCGCGCGCTGATCACCGGGATCACCGGTCAGGACGGTCTGTACCTCGCCGAGCTTCTGCTGTCCAAGGGCTACGACGTGTACGGCCTGATCCGGGGGCAGAACAACCCCAAGTACGCGCTGGTGCAGGAGCAGGTGCCCGAGGTCAAGCTGCTGACCGGCGATCTCACCGACCTGTCCAGCCTGATCCGCGCGTTCGCCGAGGCCGAGCCCGACGAGGTCTACAACCTGGGCGCGATCTCGTTCGTGGCCTATTCCTGGGAGAACGCGCGGCTCACCTCTGACGTCACCGGTATGGGTGTGCTGAACATGCTCGAGGCGACCCGGCTCTACGCCGGCAAGGACATCGGCAAGGTCCGCTTCTACCAGGCCTCCAGCTCGGAGATGTTCGGCAAGGTGCAAGAGGTGCCGCAGCGTGAGTCCACGCTGCTGTGGCCGCGTTCGCCCTACGGTGTGGCCAAGGTCTACGGCCACTACATGACGATCAACTACCGCGAGTCCTACGGCATGCACGCCTCGTCGGGCATCCTGTTCAACCACGAGTCGCCGCGCCGCGGTCCTGAGTTCGTGACCCGCAAGATCAGCCAGGCGGTGGCTCGGATCTCGCTGGGGCTGCAGGACAACATCTCGCTCGGCAACATCGACGCCAAGCGTGACTGGGGCTTCGCCGGCGACTATGTCGATGCCATGTGGCGGATGCTGCAGCAGGATGCCGGTGACGATTACGTTGTCGCGACGGGGGAAACCCACTCGATCCGGGAGTACCTCGACATCGCCTTCAAACGGGTCGGGATCAGTGACTGGGCCCCGTTGGTGCTGCAGGACCCGCGCTTCTTCCGTCCGGCCGAGGTCGACCTGCTGATCGGCGACCCGGCCAAGGCGAAGGAGAAGCTGGGTTGGACGCCGTCGGTCAGCTTCACCCAGCTGGTCGAGATGATGGTCGACTCCGATGTCGCGGAGCAGAAGGCCCGGTCCGGTAAGTAACTTCCCGGCCCGGTCCGGGCTGGGTCTCGATTAGGTTTGGGCTTTCGTGAGCACTGCATTCATCACTGGTATCGCTGGGCAGGACGGCAGCTATCTCACCGAGCAGCTGCTGGCCGAGGGCGTCCGGGTGCACGGACTGGTGCAATCGCTGGCCGAGTCGGAGTCGTTTGCCGCCCGCTATCCGGCGGCGGTATTGCACGAGGGTGACCTCACCGATCCGCTCGGCATCTCGCGGCTGATCGACGAGGTCGAGCCGGACGAGGTCTACAACCTGGCCGGCATCAGCTCGGTGGCGCTGTCCTGGCG
>CAZZZW010000471.1:0-2862 GCA_964658795.1 Phormidium nigroviride PCC 7112 | reverse complement strand
TTTTAGGTCCAGCGCGCCCGTTCTCGGTCCACACTGTGGGCGCGGACCGTCCCCATCAGCCGCGAAGTGATGGGAACGGGCCGCCTGGGAACAAAGCCTGTCGAGGGTATAGACGCTCAGACCGGCACTTCCGTTGCCTGTGTGCCGAAATCAGTTGTTTCGGCCGCCGCCCTGCAGGTAGCTGAGCAGCCGCAGGATCTCCAGGTACAGCCAGACCAGGGTGACCAGGATGCCGAAGGACAGGTACCAGCCGAACTTCTCGTCGGTGCCGCGGCGCACGGACTGTTCGATCATGTCGAAGTCGACGATCAGGTTGGCTGCGGCGATCACGATGCACAGCAGGCTGAACGCCACCGCGATGCCGAAGTTCGTGTGCGGGTCGCGCAGACCGAGGCCGCCGCTGTGGAACAGGCTCGCGACCGCGTTGACGATGACCAGGCCGAGCATGCCCAGCGTCGAGGCGAAGACGATCTTGGTGAACTTCGGGGTGACCCGGACGGCGCCGGTCTTGTAGACGATCAGCACGCCACCGGCCACCATGATCGTGCCCGTGATGGCCTGCACCACGATGCCCGGCCACTGGCGGTTGAAGATCTCGCTGATCGAGCCCAGCGCCAGGCCCTCGAGCGCGGCGTAGAGGACGGTGTTCACCGCGTTGGCCTTGCCGGTGAAGCTGATGAACAGGCCGAGGCCGAGCGCGCCGATGAAGCCGATCGCGGTGACGCCGACCGCGGCCGAGTCCGGCACCACGAACCAGGCGATGCCGGCCGCGACGAGCACCGTCGCCAGCAGCGTGACCGTCCGGGTGATGACGTCGTCCAGGGTCAGGTAGCGCGAGGGTGCCTGCGGCGCCGGCGGCTGACCGGCGGACGGGGCGGCGTACCACTCGTTGAGCTGCGCGGCCGAAGGCGGCGGCGGAACCACCGCGTTGCCGCCCTGACCGGGACGGCCGGTCTTCTCGAATCCCCGCAGAACCGGGTTACTGGCCACTACTGTCGCCTCCAGGTAACACAGCGCCGACCTCCGGCCGGGCTGACGTACAACAACTACGCCTGCATAACGCGGGACGGGCACCGGGAAGTTCCCGCCCGGTTCGGCTCTGCACCGCGAGGCGGAGTCGCATGACGACGCAGTAGGTTCTGGTTATCGAGCATGATTCAACATCTCCGGCGATCGGGAGCCCGATGAGCAGCAGTCTGTCCCTGGCCAGCGTCCTGTCCGAGTCGGCCCGGCGGTGGCCCGAGCAGCCCGCCGTGATCGAGGGCGCGCATCGGGTCAGCTTCGGCGAGCTGTGGGACCAGGTGCTGGCGCTTGCCGGGGCGTTGGCGCAGCAGGGGGTGCGGCCCGGCGACAAGGTCGCGCTGATCGCTCCGAACACGACCGAGTTCCCGCGGACCTACTACGCCATCATCGCCGCCGGAGCGGTCGTGGTGCCGGTGCATCTGCTGCTGACCGCACCCGAGATGGCCTACGTGCTGCGTGACAGTGAGGCTTCACTGGTGGTGTGTCACCCGCTGTTCGCCGAGGTCGGTGGCCGGGCCGCGGCCGAGGCCGGACTGCCATTGCGCACCGTCGGGCCCGACGCCGGACTGGCCCGGCTGGAGGACGTCGCGGCCGAGCCGCTGCCCGGTTTCGTGACCCGCGGGCCGGAGGATCCAGCGGTGGTGTTCTACACCAGCGGGACGACCGGCCAGCCCAAGGGTGCGGTGCTCAGTCACCTCAATCTCGTCATGAATGCAACGGTGAACGCGTTCGACGCCAACCAGATGACGCCGGCGGACATCGCGCTGGGAGCACTACCGCTGTTCCACACCTTCGGGCAGACCGTCAGCATGAACTCGACCTGGCGAGCCGGAGCGACCCTGGTGCTGCTGCCCCGCTTCGATGCTGCGGCGGCGATCGAGTTGATGGTGGCCGAGGGCGTGAACACCTTCCACGGAGTGCCCCAGATGTACGTTGCCCTGTTGGAAGCAGCCACAACGGCACCGGAGCTTCCGACGCTGCGGTTGTGCATCTCCGGTGGCGCGCCACTGCCGACCACCATCCTGGAGCGGTTCAACGAGGTCTTCGGGGTCCAGGTGTTGGAGGGGTACGGGCTGTCGGAGACCTCGCCGACGGCGACGGTCAACCAGCCCTGGTTCGGGGTCAGAGCCGGCACCGTCGGACATCCGCTGTGGGGTGTGGACGTCGAGGTGGCCGCGGCCGAGGTCGAAGGGCGGATCGAATTCATGCCGACCGGTGAACTGGGCGAGATCGTGATCCGTGGGCACAACGTGTTCAGCGGTTACCTGAACCGTCCGGATGACACCGCTGCCGCGCTGGTCGATGGCTGGTTCCGGACCGGCGATCTGGGTACCAAGGACAGCGATGGTTTCATCAGCATCGTCGATCGCAAGAAGGATCTGATCTTGCGCGGCGGGTTCAACGTCTACCCCCGCGAGGTCGAAGAGGCGCTGATCCGGCATCCGGCCGTGGCCGAGGCGGCGGTGATCGGGCTGCCGGACGACGTACACGGCGAAGAGGTCTGCGCGGTTCTCATCCTGCGGTCGGGCTCCTCGGCGTCGGCCTCAGAGATCATCGAGTGGTCGAAGGAACGACTTGGCCGGCACAAGTATCCGCGCCGGATCGAATTCGTCGACTCCTACCCGCTCGGCCCCAGCCACAAGATCCTCAAGCGCGAACTTCGCGACCGCTTCAGCTGATCGACCGGCTAGCGTCGAACGGCCGGCCTTGATCTTCCGGCTCTCCGACGGTTCGTGACACGATCACGCGAGACGTCGGCGATGGCTGCTCTGCCGCGCCGCTGCGGGCTCGGAGCATCCGGACGGACGTGCACTGCGCTCGCTCGGACGACGGCGGTCG
>CAZZZW010000470.1:0-2882 GCA_964658795.1 Phormidium nigroviride PCC 7112 | reverse complement strand
GGGTGAGAGCGCGGGTGCCACGCAATGGTGTGGTTAGCGTGGCGAGAGCGGCTGTGAACCATTCGCGGGGCAGAACCCGCTCGCTTGCGGTGAGGTAGCCGGCAGCGGCCGACTGGAGGATGTCTGGCGGGACGGGTGGGCTGTAGCCGAGTCGGATAGCGTCGATGGCCGCGGTGAGGACGGCCCAGGTGGCGCGTTGTTGGGGTTCGGTGCTGGATTCGAGCTGGTGGTAGGTGTCGAGGTGCAGCGGGCCGCCGGCGAGGGTCTGGGTGACCCGGTGGTCGGGGCCGGCTGTCCGCAGCGCTTCGGCTAGGGCCGGGTCGCGTCGGGCGGCCTCGGTAAGGTTACGCAGGTCGTCCGCGTCGGCGAAGCCGGGTGGGGTGCGCTCCACGGTGACCGTGCGGAGGTTGGCCCAGTCCGCGGCCGGCCCGGCCGTCATGGCCTCGTCGCCCTCGCCACGGCGGGTCAGGTGGTCCCAACTGCGAGGCCAGGTGCTGCCGATGAGCAGCAGCCGTTTGTCGTGCTCGAGGCAGCGCTCGACCGCCGCGGCCGCATCGGCGACCGCGTCGGGGAGGCCGGTCAGGTAGCGCTGGATCTCGTTGAGCCAGATCACGCTGCGGTCTGGCAGGGGCGAGGACAGCAGCTCGGTCAACGCTTTGGGCGTGGCCGCGGTGGGGCGGATCAGCCGCCAGGTCGGCAGGACGTCGGCTACGGCCTCGTAGCAGGTTCGGCTCTTACCCGTCGAGGAGTCACCGACGACGACCAGCAGCTGCGGCCGGGTCAGGCTGGCCAACAGCGTGCGGATCCGGTCGTCATGGGCGCGGCGCACGTAGGCGGTGACCTGGTCGATGCCGTCTGTGGTCGTGATGGAACGGTGCACGCCGAGGTCGTTGGGATGCCAGCTGCCGATGGTGCGGGTCTTGATCGCGGCGCGGGCCCAGGCCGCCTTCCAGGCCGGCAGATCCCCCTGTGGTACGCGCAACACCTGCAGCAGCGACACCAGCATCTGGGTTGTCTCCGGACGCGACGTGCCGTCGAAGTAGCCGTAGAGGGTCTTGGCCGAGATAGCGACAACAGTCCCCGAACTCGCCGCGGCGGTGGCCAGCTCCTTGGCGATCGCGGAGACTGTTCGGCCGGCCAGCAGGGCGACCAGCGCGGCGGCGAAGTCGGCCCGGTCAGCGATCCTGCCGGGCTCCCCCGCCAGGTCCGGCCGCGGTTCCAGTCCCGGCACGCCAGCACCCCCCTTGTCGATATCCCGGCGACGTCGACCCGCATATAGTGTGCCAACGTGATCGGCTCAGCGTGCCGGCAACACGTGAGAGTCGGCCCGATTCGGAGTCGTCTCCGAACCCGACGCGGTCACAGCTCCTGGTGGCGCCCTACGCCGCGGCCGTCCCGCCAGACCGAGTCCTACCGCCGGCCATTCGGAAGCTCAGACACCGGTAAGACTCTGGAAAGTCCTTTCTGTAACAGGGCGAAAGTCGCCCAAGTCTGATACGAAGGGACCACCGATGAGGAACAAATTCACCACTCCCGCCAACTTGGGTCTCTGGCTGGGCGCCGCCAACATCGTGCTGAACATCATCCGTATCGCACTGAGCGTCTGGCACGCCAGCTGATCACTCAGACGGGCGCCACCAGCCCGGACTCCAGCCGGTGGCGCCCGGCGCTGGTCGCGCATCGTTGCCCGGCTGCCGACCGGCGGGAACACTGGCCGTGTGCTGGACGGTGTGTACGCGAAGCTCGACCGTGCCCGTATGCACGCGACCGAGCTCAAAGCGCTCGTCGAGGAATCGCTGCGTAACGCCGGCGGCTTCGAGTCCCGACCTGGCGACCGGCCGGGTGAGCTGGTCTTCGTCGCAACCGGCGTTCCCCGCATCGACCCGGCGTGGAGCACCGTTCTCGGCGATGTCCTCACGAATCTGCGCGCGGCACTGGATCATCTCGCCTGGCAGCTGGTTCTCCTCAGCGACGGTGAACCGACGAAGCAAACCAGCTTCCCGATCCGCACTCTAGGGCCGGACGGGCAGGCCCCGCGGGCGCTGACGCTCCGCGGCGCCCGCCCGGACTTGCTCGCCGAGCTTGAGGAGGTCCAGCCCGCTGGTCCGCACCCGCTCGACGGACAGCCACCCGAGAACAACGGGCTGTTCATGCTGAACGAGCTCGTCAACATCGACAAGCACCGGCTCCTGCTGGTGATGGCCGCACAGCTTAGCCTCCGCGGTGCCTGGTGGCCGGTCATCGGCGACGACCCAGGCCCGAGCCTCCAAGTCGCCGATGGTCCGCTGCGGACTGGGAGCGTCGCGGCGCGCTTCGATTTCCTGGACGCGACCCCGCCGGAGGGGTTCGACCCACACCTGGAGTACACGGTTGTCCTCGCCGACGGTCCCGGCATCCCCGCAGTCCGGCCCGTCAGCCTGACCCAGCTGCTCAGCCGCCTTTGGTTCGACGTCGAACACGGGGTCGTCGGTCGCATGGCCCACCATTTCAACCTGGATCACCGCGCGATCATGTCCGTCTACACCAACCCGTGACCCGAGTCCTCCGACGAGGTAGCTCGCGCGGCCGGGAACTCGGCGCCGTTGCCGACAATCTCGATCCGGTCGGCGGAGTAGGAGATTCTCGCTTTGCCGGCCGGCAGCGGTTCAGCGCCAGTGACGGGCAAGTCCTCGGCCGGGCCGCGCCGCGCGTGGAACCAGCCGTCGCAAAGGACTTCTAGGGTGGCAGGGACGTCTGCACCGTAGGGGGACTCATCGGGGATTGCGGCCAGATCGAGCGTCACAGCGCCGATCATGTACATGGGACCTGCGTGCACGGTGCGATCACCGAATGTGACCTCGAGGTCGTCATAGCTCACCCGGATCCATCCGCCGGCGGCAGGG
>CAZZZW010000469.1:0-2930 GCA_964658795.1 Phormidium nigroviride PCC 7112 | reverse complement strand
TTCAACACCGGCATGACCGGCTACCAGGAGACGCTGACCGATCCGTCCTACCATCGCCAGATCGTCGTCCAGACGGCCCCGCACATCGGCAATACCGGGGTCAATGGCGAGGATGGTGAATCCCGCCGGATCTGGGTTTCCGGTTATGTGGTCAGGGATCCGGCCCGCCGGGTGTCGAACTGGCGGGCCACCGGCAGCCTGGACGACGAACTGGTGGCCAACAACATCGTCGGCATCAGCGGGATCGACACCAGGGCCCTGACCCGGCACCTGCGCGAGCGGGGCGCGATGCGGGCCGTCATCTCCTCGATCGACCTGGACGCCGAATCCCTGCTGCGCAAAGTGCAATCCGCACCGGTCATGCTCGGAGCGAACCTGACCGACGAGGTCAGCACGAGTGAGCCGTACACGGTCGAGGCGATCGGTGCGCACCGGTTCACCGTGGCCGCCCTCGACTTCGGCATCAAGGCGATGACCCCGCATCGGATGGCCGAACGAGGCATCACCACGCACGTACTACCAGCCTCGGCCACACCCGACCAGATCCGGGCGGCGGCACCGGACGCGGTCTTCCTGGCCAACGGACCGGGCGATCCGGCCACTGCCGATCGTGCCGTCGAGACCGTCCGGGACCTGCTGCGGGCCGGGGTGCCGATCTTCGGGATCTGCTTCGGCAACCAGATCCTCGGTCGCGCGTTCGGCTTCGATACCTACAAGCTGCGCTACGGCCACCGCGGCATCAACCAGCCGGTGGCCGATCGGGCGACCGGCAAGGTGGAGGTCACCGCGCACAACCACGGCTTCGCCGTCGACGCTCCGCTGGACCGGCCCAGTGAAACGGACTTCGGCAGCGTCGAGGTCAGTCACGTCTGCCTCAACGACAACGTGGTCGAAGGACTTCGGGCCACTGATGTCAGGGCATTCTCGGTCCAGTACCACCCCGAGGCCGCGGCCGGCCCGCACGATGCCGCGTACCTCTTCGACCGTTTCGCCGAGCTGCTGGAGGGGCGGTCGTAATGGCAAAGCGTTCTGATATCAAGCACATCCTGGTCATCGGCTCCGGTCCGATCGTGATCGGTCAGGCCTGCGAGTTCGACTACTCCGGCACTCAGGCCTGCCGGGTGTTGCGCGAGGAGGGTTTTCGGGTCAGCCTGATCAACTCCAATCCGGCGACGATCATGACCGACCCCGAGTTTGCCGACGCGACGTACATCGAGCCGTTGACGGCCGAATACGTGGAGAAGGTGCTGGCCACCGAGGCTGCGCTCGGGCATCCCGTCGATGCGCTGCTGGCCACCCTGGGCGGGCAGACCGCGCTGAACCTCGCCGTCGACCTGCACGAGCAGAAGATCCTGAACAAGCACGGGGTCGAACTCATCGGGGCCGACATCGACGCCATCCAGCGGGGCGAGGATCGCCAGAAGTTCAAAGAGATCGTGCGCAAGATCGGTGGCGACGTGCCGGCTTCGATCGTCTGTCACACCCTGGACGAGGCCATCGAATTCGCCGACACGGTGGGCAATCGCGTCGTCATCCGGCCCTCGTTCACGATGGGTGGGCTCGGCTCCGGGATGGCTCACAGTGCCGAAGAGGTCCGCGTGCTGGCGGCCCGCGGCCTGGCCGCCAGCCCGGTGCACGAGGTGCTGGTCGAAGAGAGCGTGTTCGGCTGGAAGGAGTTCGAGCTCGAACTGATGCGCGACCGCAAGGACAACGTGGTCGTGGTCTGCTCGATCGAGAACGTCGATCCGATGGGCGTGCACACCGGCGACTCGATCACGGTGGCCCCGGCGATGACGCTGACCGACCGGGAATATCAGCAGATGCGCGACATCGGCATCGCGGTGCTGCGCGAGGTCGGCGTCGACACCGGCGGCTGCAACATCCAGTTCGCGGTCGACCCCAAGAGCGGGCGGCTGATCGTCATCGAGATGAATCCCCGGGTGTCCCGGTCGAGCGCGTTGGCTTCCAAGGCAACGGGATTCCCGATCGCCAAGATCGCGGCCAAGCTGGCCGTCGGCTACACCCTGGACGAGGTCAGCAACGACATCACCCGGGCCACGCCGGCCTGTTTCGAGCCGGTACTGGACTACGTTGTGGTCAAGATTCCGCGGTTCGCGTTCGAGAAGTTCCCTGGTGCCGACCCGGTCCTGACCACACACATGAAGTCGGTCGGTGAGGCGATGGCGATCGGTCGCAACTTCACCGAGGCGCTGGGCAAGGCGATGCGCTCGATGGAGACCAAGGCCGCCGGTTTCTGGACCGCCGACCCGATCGATCAGGATCTGCCTTCGGTGGACGAGCTGTTGGGTATCGCCTCGGTCGCCACCGACGGCCGGTTGTATGCGGTCGAGCGGGCGTTGCGATCCGGGGCCTCGGTCGACGATGTGGCCGCCGCCACCGGGATCGATCCCTGGTTCGTCGACCAGTTCGGTCAGATCCTCGCCATGGGCAACGAGGTCGCCGATGCCGACAGCCTGACGCCGGCCTTGTTGCGCAAGGCGAAACGGCACGGCCTGTCCGACCGGCAGATCGCGGCCCTGCGTCCGGAGCTCTCCGGTGAGCAGGGCGTCCGTCGGTTACGGCATCGGGCCGGCATCCGTCCGGTCTACAAGACGGTCGACACCTGTGCGGCCGAGTTCGCGGCCAGCACGCCCTACCACTACTCGACCTACGACGAGGAGACCGAGGTCGCGCCGCAGCCGGACAAGCCGAAGGTGCTGATCCTGGGCAGCGGTCCGAACCGGATCGGGCAGGGCATCGAGTTCGACTACTCCTGCGTGCACGCGGCGTTCGCGCTGAAGGACGCCGGGTACGAGACGGTGATGATCAACTGCAACCCGGAGACGGTCTCGACGGACTACGACACCTCCGACCGCCTGTACTTCGAGCCGCTGACGCTCGAGGACGTGCTCGAGGTGATCCACGCGGAG
>CAZZZW010000468.1:0-2940 GCA_964658795.1 Phormidium nigroviride PCC 7112 | reverse complement strand
ATCCCGGCACGGCGAAGTCGTAGGCCGGGTTGATGCGGTTGAGAAAGCTGCGCTGCTTGCTGCGCACGCTTGCATCGACGTGGGCCACATAGGCCCAGCCGGCGGCGCAGGCGTAGCCGTGCTCGGCGTCGATCGCGATGCTGGTGCCGTTCGTCCGGGTGACGATCGCGAACGCCTGATCCGGCGTCAGACATTGGGAAGCAGCGGTGTCGCTCGACGTCTGCGCCGGGCTCACCGTGGTCGATGCCGGGCTGGTCGGCACGCGGCTCGAAGGGGCGACCGACGGCTGATTCGAAGCGACCACCGAATCGGCTGCCGAGCTGTTGTGGTGCGAACTGGAACAGCCGGCCAGGACCAGCCCGGTCAGGACGGTGGCCAGTGCCGCGGGCCAGGTTCGCCGGTCGCCCGGCCGCCCGCACTGGCGTCGGCGTCGCGGGCGGTTGATGTTGCTCATCTGCATTTCTCCAACGTGAGTGCCGGTCCGAGCCACTCGGACCCGGGCCGCCGACGGCCGTGTTGCCGTATGCACCGGTAAAGACTTCCGAGCGGCGGTCCTGTTGCACACCGCCCTGTTCGATCTGTGTGAGCTAGACCACAGATGGCCGGGCGCGAGGCACCTCTACCTGGGGTGGTAGCGCGCCAGACTGACCAGATGCAGGAGCTGACCGACACCGTGCGCCGGCTTGTGCGAACAGTGCAGCCGCCACCCGGAATGGCCACCTGCCTCATCGCCGTCGACGGTTACGGGGGAGCGGGCAAGTCGACCCTCGCGCGGCTGATCGCCGCGACCTATGACGCCACCGTCGTGCACACCGACGACTTCGCCTCCTGGGACAACCCGATCGACTGGTGGCCCCGGCTGCTCGACCAGATCCTTCGTCCGCTGGGACGCAACGAGCAGGCCCGGTACCAGCGTTTCGACTGGGTCAGCGGGCAACTGGCCGAGTGGCACGACCTGCCGCCGGGCGGCCTCGTGCTGATCGAGGGTGTCACCTCGTCCCGAGCTGAGTTTCGGCCTTATCTGGCCGGGTCGATCTGGCTCGAGACGCCGGCCGAGGTCAGACTTCGCCGGGGCCTGGAACGTGACGGTGAGCAGGCCCGTGGCCAATGGCTGGAATGGATGGCGGCAGAGCGGCGGTGGGGTGCGGCGCACCAGCCGTGGGCCGACGCCGATCTGGTGCTCCCCGGCCACTAGCCGAGGAATGTGCTTATCGACGAACGCAATCCGGCCGCATCCAGACCGTGCAACCGATGGTGGTCAGCGACCGTGCCGTACCGCCGTTGCTCGACGCGAGAGGCACCCAGGCTGAGCAACCGATGCGGCCGGTCCTGCAGGATCTCGCTGATCACCTGGGCTGAAGTACCCCGCAGGTACGGCTCGACCAGGACGACCTCGGTACGCGCCAGTGCCCGCAGGCCGGCCGCGTCGAACGGACGCACGGTGGCGGTGTAGGCGACCGAGACGTCCAGCCCCTCGGTGGCGGCCAGTACCCGGTCCAGGGTTGGACCGACCGCGATCACCAAGGCGTGATCGCCCTCGCGGACCAGGGTCAACTGCCCGTGGACCACATCGAACGGTGCCGCATTGCTTTCCCCGTCCAGGCGCAGATAGCGACGATCATTGGCGGCGGCCGCAGCGCGCAGCAACGCCTCGGCCTCGTCGGGGTGGCCGGGGACCTCGATCGTCCAGCCGTCCAGGGTGTCCAGCAGTGACACGTCGCGCAGGCCGAAGTGGGTTTCGCCGCCTTCCGGCCAGCCGTAGCTGCCGCCGGCCGAGACCAGTACCGCGCCCAGGTCCTGATGGTTCAGATCGAGCTTGATCTGTTCGAACGGTCGCTCGGTCAGGAACGGCGGAAAGGTATGCACGATCGGACGAATCCCGGCCAGGGCCAGCCCGGCGGCGGCACCGATGGCCAGCTGTTCCCGAATGCCGACGTTCACCACCCGCTCGGCCGGCAGGTCGGGGGAGAGGTAACCCAGACCGACCTGGGCCAGCACGATCGCCAGGTCGCTGCGGTCGGTCACCAGCTCGCCGGCCACCCGGTAGAACCGTTCGCGCTGGTTCTCCGAACGAACTTCTTCCTTGAGCGGACTCATGATTGCTTCCTCTCCACGTGGGCGACCACGACATGTGGGCGGCCGGGTTCGATGCCGGTGGTGAACGCCTGGAACAGCTCGTCGTGGTCGCGGCCGTTCACGTCGACGGCGGTCCAGCCCTCGGCGGCGAACCGCGATCCGATGCCGCCAGGCCAGCGCAGGGCGGCCGAATCGTTGTCGATCACGATCGCCATCAGGTTGCCCAGACCCCATCGGCCGGCGACCTGGATCGCCTCCCAGTTGCTGCCTTCCTCCAACTCGGCGTCACCGGTCAGGGTCACTACCCGGGTCCGGTCGTATCCGGACTGCCGGAGGCCACGAGCGAGTCCGATCGCGATTCCCAAGCCATGCCCGAGTGATCCGGAGCCGATCTCGACCCCGGGAACCAGCCGGCCGTCGGGGTGGAATCCCAGCCGCGACCTGAAGTGGCCGAAGCCGGCCAGCTCGTCCTCGGACAGGAAGCCTTTGGCTGTCAGCACGGCGTAGTAGGCCATCGGTCCGTGGCCCTTGGACAGCAGGAACCGATCTCGATCCGGCGCCTCGGGCTTCGACGGATCCACGTGCAGCACTCGGTCATAGAGCACCCACAATGCGTCCAGGGTGGACGTGGCACTGGCGTCGTGCTTCTCATCGCCGGTCATCAGGCTCATCAGCCGGCGCAGGTCCTCATACTGGTAACTCGTCATGTCCCCATGGTTGAACTTGAAGTCAGCTTCAAGTCAAGCGAAGGACCAGACCGCCCTGCCTCCGGGTGCCATCCCTGGCCGGCCGGCCTGACGGAGCGTGTCGAACACTGGATCGAGGCCGATGACCGCGGCCGGTCACCCGTGGTGGTTGACCGGC
>CAZZZW010000467.1:0-2943 GCA_964658795.1 Phormidium nigroviride PCC 7112 | reverse complement strand
GTTCGAGGTGGGGCTCTTGGCCGCTCCGGACGCGCCGTTGCCGCGCTGAACGTTCTCGATTGCGGCGATCAGGTCGCTCTTGCGGAGCTTTCCGGCCTCGATCCCCATCGAGCCGGCGAGCGTCTTGAGCTCGGGCAGCAGCATCGCGGAAAGCGAGCCGGAGCGCCGCTTGGCCCGCTCCTGCGCGGGACTGGCGGCGTCGGGCAGGACGCTCAGTTGGTCCTGGATTTCGGTCACAGTGGTGTCGGATCCTTCCGAAGGGTGGCACGTCGGCGTTCGTTCGAACGTGCACCGGATGTTGAATCGGCAGGTTTGCTGCCGTCCTGATCGCAAACTGAAGATCAGGGGATGTGCGGCCGGATCGCAAACCGGTGAAGGCCGGGTTGCGGCGGGGAGATATCGAGCCGGGCTGGCCTGAATATCGACGACACACACCCGTTTTCTCGGGGCTGCGGTCCGGATTTGCCTCTATGGTCATCGCCGGCGTCTGGAAATTTCACGACATCTGAAACTTCTCAGTCGCACCGACGTTTCACGAGACTGAGTTAAGACTAGACGTATCCGTCTCGGAGCGGCAACACAGGGGCGGCGTGTCGTATTCCAGATGTCCCAGCGCCACAGTCTCAGCCCAGCACTTCGGTCTCGGCCCCGTCAGCCGGCAGCAAGGTGTGCACGGCCCACCCGTCGGTGACCACCCCTCGGGCCTGGTCGATCTGCTCCGGCGTGGTGGCCAGACCTAACACCGACGAGCCGGCTCCCGAGATCACCCCGGCGATACCTAGTTCGCGCAACCGCGTCACCAGAGCAGCACTGGCCGGCATGCCGGGGGCCCGGTAGTGCTGATGCAGCCGGTCCTCGGTCGCGGTCAACAGCAGGTCCGGCCGGCCGGTCAGCGCGATCACCAGCAGCGCCGCGCGACTGGCGTTGAAGGCGGCATCGACATGCGGGATCTCGGCCGGCAGCGCCGCCCGGGCCTCGTGGGTGGCCGATCGGTCCGGCGGGATGAACAGCACCGGGCTGACCCCGACCGGCTGCAGCCGTACGGCCCGGCCGGTTCCGTCCTGCAACCAGGCGATGGTGAAGCCGCCGAGCAGGCAGGCCGCCACGTTGTCCGGATGGCCTTCCAACCTGGTGGCCAGCGCCAGTGCGTCGGCATCGTCGAGCTGATCCCGACCGCCGGCGGTAAGGGCACGAGCCAGTTCGATGCCGGACACGATCGCCGCCGCCGACGAGCCGAGACCACGACCGTGCGGGATCCGATTCACGCACCTGAGGCGCAGGCCTGGCGGCTGCTCCCCTAGCCGGTCGAAGCAGGCCCGCATGCTGCGCACGACCAGGTGGCTCTCGTCCAGGTTGACCTCGTCCGGACCGTCCACCTCGATACTCAGTCCGGAGTCGGTGACCTGCGCGGTGACCTCGTCGTAGTGCGCCAGGGCCAGACCGAATGTGTCGTAACCCGGACCCAGGTTGGCGCTGGTCGCCGGCACCCGAACCCGAACCACCTTGTCGGCAAAGGGCATCAGGCCAGTCCGAGTTCCAGGGCGGCGGCGTGGCCGTCGACCGGGATGGTCACCGGCGCCGGCGCACCCGAGATCGCCCACTCCGGATCCTTCAAACCGTTGCCGGTCACGGTGCAGACGATCCGGCTGCCCGCCGGCACCAGACCGGCCTTGGCCGACTTGATCAGCCCGGCCACGCTGGCCGCCGAGGCGGGCTCGACGAAGACCGCCTCCGACCGGGCCAGCAGCCGATAGGCCTCAAGGATCTCGCGGTCGGTGACCGAGTCGATCAGTCCACCGGACTCATCCCGAGCCGCCTCCGCGAAGGACCACGAGGCCGGGTTGCCGATCCGGATCGCGGTGGCGATGGTCATCGGCTTGGCCACCGGCGCACCGAGCACGATCGGGGCCGCGCCGGCCGCCTGGAAGCCATACATCTTCGGACGATTCCCGATCACGCCGTCACGGTGGTACTCGGAATAGCCCTTCCAGTACGCGGTGATGTTGCCGGCGTTGCCGACCGGAATGCAGTGGATGTCCGGGGCGGCGCCGAGTACATCGCAGATCTCGAAGGCCGCCGTCTTCTGACCGTCGATCCGGTCTGGGTTTACGGAGTTGACCAGGGCCACCGGGTAGTCGACGGCGAGTTTGCGGGCCAGTTCCAGGCAGTCGTCGAAGTTGCCGTCCACCTGCAGCAGTCGAGCCCCGTGCACCAGAGCCTGGGCCATCTTGCCGAGCGCGATCTTGCCCTGTGGCACCAGAACCGCGCACACCATGCCGGCCCGGACCGCGTAGGCGGCCGCGGAGGCCGAGGTGTTGCCGGTGGATGCGCAGATGACCGCTTTGGCGCCGGCCTCGGCCGCCTTGGAGATGGCCATCGTCATGCCCCGGTCCTTGAACGAACCGGTCGGATTGGCGCCCTCGACCTTGAGATACACCTCGGCGTCGACCCGTTCGGAGATCCGCGGGGCCGACACCAGCGGCGTGCCACCCTCGAACAGGGTGATCACCGGCGTATCGGCCGTCACCGGCAGCCGATCCCGATAGGCCTCGATCAGTCCGGGCCAGGCCGAGCAGGCGGGTCCGCTGGTGTAGTTGCGTCCGGTCATGTCGAGCTTCCTGTGATGAGGTCGGCACTCCAGCCGACATCGGTGGCCAGCAGTTCGTCCAAGCTCTCGCGGCGCACGATGACGCGAGCCTTGCCGTCGGTGACAGCGACTACCGGCGGACGAGGAATCCGGTTGTAGTTGCTGGCCATTGCGAAACAGTATGCACCGGTCGCGCCGACCGCTATCAGGTCCCCGGGCCGGACGTCACCAGGCAGCCAGCAGTCGCGCACCACGATGTCGCCGCTCTCGCAATGCTTTCCGACCACCCGGCACCGGATCGGCGTGGCGTCGCTGGTGCGTCCGGCCAGCACCGCGGTGTAGTCGGCGATGTCGTA
>CAZZZW010000466.1:0-2944 GCA_964658795.1 Phormidium nigroviride PCC 7112 | reverse complement strand
CCCCGAAGTCCGGCACCTCGGACAGCACCCGGGCCACCGCGGCCCGGAAGAGGGGATGGTCCTCGACCACCGCGACCGTGATCGTGCCGCCGACCTGGGTCATTTCCGTACCTCCAGCTCGTCGCCGCCGATGGAGGGGCGTGAGCTCGCGACGCGCGTCATCGCACTTCCGTGGTCGCCGCAGCCGGATCGAGGGCCGGACCCGTCGGCAACAGGGCCAGCGCGGCGTCCGAGAGCACCACCGGAGTGACCTTCGAATATCCGAGCGCAGCCTGGGCCGCGGCAGTCGGCACCGGGTACTTGACCCCGTCATCGGCCAGCAGGTACAGCGTTTCAGCCGTGCCGGACGAGCGGTTCTCGACCAGGCCACCGGTCCCCGGGGCGATCGCGATGGCCGAGGCACCGAGGGCCGACGTGGCCGCCGGCGCGCTGGCCCCGGTGACGACATCGGTCGTGGGACCACCGACCGAGGCGGTCACCGCGCCACCGTCGGCGATACCCAGGCAGACCGGGCTGGACCGTCCGACCACCGTCACCAGTCGTGGCAGGCCGGTCAGGGTCTGACCCTCGGCCAGGGCCGGCGGCAGGGCCGCGGTCGGCACCCCGACCAGGGCAGCGGCGCTGATGGCCACCGGCTTGTGGCTGGGGTTGGCGGCCGCGTTCTGCGGCGCGTTCACCGCCAGCTGCGCCTGCACCGGCGTCACCGGCGCGATTCCCGCTTTCAGCACAAGGTAGAACTGGCCCGAGCCGGCCGAATCCGGTACCACCAGCACGGCCCCGATCCGCGCCGCCTTGCCGTTGACGGTCGGCCCGGGCTGACCCGCTCCATTGACCGCGATGAAGTCCAGGTCGCCACCGGAGGGCAACACCGACAGCCACGCCGAGGACACCGTCACATCGCTGGCGGCCGCCAACTGCAACGATGCCGCCTGGGCCGGTCCGGGTACTCGGTAGCGATAACCACCGTTGACCACCTGCTCACTGCGGCCGTCGGTCACCAGCAGGCTGTTGGGTCCCAGCGCAGTGCCGGGCATGGTCGACGACCAGCGCACCACGGTGGCCGGTGCCTGCGCGGCCGGCGAATCGTTCGAGCCGACCGAGCACACCACCAGCGGACCGGCGCTGATCCGGTTCGCGGCCGGAATGGAATCCGGGGCGCCGAGGATGCCCAGCGGCGCGCCCCGGCCCAATTCGGCGAGCTGCTTGGCCGGCACCGTCGAGGTCTTGCTGCCGTCGCCACCGGCCAGCAACCGGGCCGAGGCATAGTTCAGCACCGGGTGCAGGGCACCGTCGGCGGTGATGACGAACCGGGTGCCCGTCTCCTTCTCGATGACCACCTGCCCCGGCTTCTTCCAGTCCGAGCTGGTGCTGGGCTTGATGACGCCGATGATGCCGAAGGCCGCGGTCGCGATCAGGGTGGCGATCAGACCGAGGACGCTGCCCATCACCAGCCGCCGGCTCGGTGAGATGGGATGGTTGGCATCGGCCGACACCAGAGCTGATACCAACCGACGGCGAAGGAACTGATACGCCTGGATCTGGTCTCGCTGGGTCCACATGTGCGGCTGCTCGACATCCGTTCGTCGCTGCGGCGATATGGCCTGATGCAATATCACCGTTAAAGCTAAGGTGCAGAATAGCGGCAAGTCCGGAACGAACAGGAGCGGAATCGGTGAGCATCACCCGACCGGCCGAGCTGCCGCCCGCGGCGACGCCGGCGCCCACCCCCGGACCCACCCGAGGCCAGCGGCACGCCACCAAGCCGGTCGCCGGTCCGTCGGTGTGGTTGCGCTGGTTGCTGCCGATCCGGCTCGGGGCCGTCCTGGTCTGGGAGGCCGCCGCCGGGGCCGTGTTGATCAGCTACGCACACCGCTCCGACTCAGCCGGCCGCCCGGTGCTGTGGGCCGTGGCCGCGGTCGCGCTGATCACCGTGCTGCTGACCTCGATCCGGGTCGCCGGGCTGACCGGGCTGGACCGGGTACGGGCAGCGATGACCTTGCGCAGAAGGCGGAAACGCTACGCCCAGGATCCGGCCGCCGACACCGTGCAGCGTCGGCTGCTGCCCGGGCTGACGCTGAACACCCACATCGACCGGGCCGGCAACCGCACCGGCATGATCGGCAGCGGACTCGGCTGGTCGGCCACCGTCCGGATCGCCGACACCTCCACGCCGGACCCGGACGCACTGATCGCCGCCGCCACCCGGGCCTGCATCCGGCCGGACCTGCCGCTGGCCGCCGTCCAGGTGCTGAGTTGGAACGTGCCCTCGAGCTGGGAGGGCGGCACCGGCACCCTGCGCCAGTTCTTCCTCAGCGTCCGGGTGGCCGAACGCCCGACCCGACGCGCGATCCTGGCTCGCGGCGGCGGTCCGGCCGGCGCGCAGCGGGCCACCGCCAGTGCCGCGGCGGCGTTGGCCTTCGAACTCACCCAGCTCGGATATGCCTGCTCGGTCCTGGACGGCTCGGAACTCGAGCAGCACGTCCAGCTGATGTCGGGCGCGACGACGGTGTCGGCCGAACAGGCCGCGAAACCCCTGGAGACCAAGGACACCTGGGCGATCGGACAGATCCAGCAGAGTTGCTTCCGGGTCGGCGGTGGCACCAGTCGGGCCGAGGCTTTGCTCTGGCCGGCCCAGACGCCGCTGAGTTTCGCGATCGGGTCCTGCACCGTCCGACCCAACGGTGACCGCGAGCCGAAGCTGACCTTCCTGATGCGCGCGGCGATGGTCCGGCAGCAGTCACCGCTGACGATCGAGCAGGCCAGCCGTGCGCTCGACCGTCGGCTGATGCCATTGCGCTTTCGACAGGAGGCCGCGATGCAAGCGACCTTGCCGCTAGCCTTGGGCGAGCGCTGAGGAGTACCGGTGACGAGTGAGACTGCCACGGCCGTCCGGCCGGCCGGGCGCACGCTGAAGATCATCGCCGTGCTGATGCTGGTGCTCGGC
>CAZZZW010000465.1:0-2967 GCA_964658795.1 Phormidium nigroviride PCC 7112 | reverse complement strand
CGCCGGTCAACGGCGCCTACCCGGCGGCTTATCCACACTCGCCCGGGTACCCGCCACCCTCGGCCTATCCACCGCCGGAATCGGGCAACGGCTACCCCGGCCCGGGCTACGGCACGCCGGAGTCCAACGGCTCCAACCCGTACCCGCCGCCCGGCTATCAGCCGCCGCCCGGCAACCAACCGAACGGCAACGAGCCCGGTGGGTACCAGGCCCCGGGTGAGTACCAGCCACCGACCGACCAGCCGCGCCAGGACTCCGATCACGACACCCGGCAGCTGCCGGCCGTGAATCCGGACCAGGAGCACTGGCCGTTCGGTAACGGCGACAACCGGCGCTGAGCCCAGTCGTGACTGACGCGAACGGTTCGATCGATCTCGCGCGTGCCGAAGCGGCCGTCCGGGAGCTGTTGATCGCCATCGGTGAGGACCCGGAACGGGAGGGGCTCAAGGCCACCCCGGAACGGGTCGCCCGGTCCTACGTCGAGATCTTCGGCGGGTTGCACGTGGACCCGGACGAGGTGCTGCAGACGACGTTCGACGAGAACCACGACGAGCTGGTGCTGGTCAAGGACATCCCGATCTACTCGACCTGCGAGCACCACCTGGTGACCTGGCACGGCACCGCGGCGATCGGCTACATCCCGGGCTCGGACGGCCGGATCACCGGCCTGTCCAAGCTTGCCCGGTTGGTCGACCTCTACGCCAAACGCCCCCAGGTGCAGGAGCGGCTGACCAGCCAGGTCGCCGACGCGCTGGTGGCGAAACTGCAGCCGCGCGGAGTCATCGTCGTTGTGGAGGCCGAACACCTGTGCATGGCGATGCGAGGTATTCGCAAGCCCGGTGCCCGGACCGTCACCTCGGCCGTGCGCGGCATCATGAAGAGCGATCCCCGTACCCGGGCCGAAGCGATGAGCCTTATTCTCGGCCGATGAGCACCGCCGGCCTGCTGCCGACCCGGTCGGACCGGATCGTGGTGATGGGTGTGTTGAACGTGACGCCCGATTCCTTCTCCGACGGCGGTCGCTACACCGACCTCGACGATGCCCTCGTCCATGCCCGGCAGATGCGGGCCGACGGGGCCGACCTGATCGATGTGGGTGGTGAGTCCACCCGGCCCGGAGCCGAACGGGTCCCGGCCGCCGAGGAAGCCCGCCGGGTGCTGCCGGTCATCGCGCGGCTGGCCGAGGAAGGGCACCTGGTCAGCGTCGACACCTACCGGGCCACGGTTGCCGAGCAGGCGCTGACAGCCGGGGCGCGGATCGTCAACGATGTCTCGGGCGGCTTGGCCGACGCCGACATGGCCCGGGTCGTGCGCGATGCCGGCTGCCCGTGGATCTTGATGCACTGGCGCGGGCACTCCCGGGACATGACCGCGCTGGCCCACTACGACGATGTGGTGACCGACGTCCGGACCGAGCTGTCGGCCCGGGTCGATGCCGCGCTGGCGGCCGGCGTAGACCCGTCCCAGCTGGCCCTCGATCCGGGTTTGGGCTTTGCCAAGCACGCCGAACACAACTGGGCGCTGCTGGCCCACTTCGAGGCCCTTACCGGGCTCGGGCTGCCGGTGCTGGTCGGCGCGTCCCGCAAGTCCTTCCTCGGACGGCTGCTGGCTGGAGCCGACGGGCAGCCCCGTGCCTTCGCCGAACGTGAGGATGCGACCGTGGCCCTGACGACCTACTCGGCCCTGCACGGCGCCTGGGGCGTCCGGGTGCACGAGGTCCGGCCGAACGTCGACGCCGCGCTGGTGGCCGCATCCCTGCAGCTGGCCGGCGCGCCAGCGTCGGCGGTGACCTCGTGACCGATCTGATCCGGCTGACCGGGCTCCGGGTCCGCGGCCACCACGGGGTCTTCGACTTCGAACGACGTGACGGCCAGGACTTCGTGGTCGACGTGGCGCTGGAGCTGGCGTTGGATCGGGCCGGCCGGTCCGACGATCTGACCGAAACCGTCCACTACGGCGAACTGGCCGAGGGGCTGGCCGCGGTGATCGCGGGTGAGCCGGTGAATCTGCTCGAGACGTTGGCGACCCGTCTGGTCGCGGTCTGCCTGGCCGACCGGCGGGTGACCGCGGCGACGGTGACGGTACACAAGCCGCAGGCCCCGATCCCGCTCAGCTTCAGCGATGTGGCCGTGACGATCCGGCGCGAGCAGGAGCGGTCCGATGTCTAGGGCGGTGTTGTCGATCGGTTCCAACATCGACGACCGGTTGGCCTACCTGCAGCTGGCCGCCGATGGGTTTTCGCCATATCTGACAACGGTATCGCCGATCTTCCAGACGCCACCCTGGGGCGTCACCGAACAGGATCCGTTCCTCAACGCGATCCTGATCGTCGAGGATCCGGATGCTGGGCCGGCCGATTGGCTGAGCCGGGCTCAGGCCTGCGAGCAGGAGGCCGGACGGGTCCGGAATCTGCGTTGGGGTCCGCGCACGCTGGATGTCGATGTGATCACCGTGGATGATGTCGTGTCCGACGATCCGACGTTGACCCTGCCGCACCCGCGGGCGGCTGAGCGGGCGTTCGTCCTGGTGCCGTGGTGGTCGGCAGACCCGGAGGCGGAGCTGCCGGGACGCGGATCGGTGCTCGGCCTGATCCAGCAGTTGCCGTCGGGCGAGGCCGAGAGCGTCCGGCTGAAACTCGGGCTGGAGCTGCACCGAATGAGCCGCGTACGCGAAGAGGATCGGGTAGCGAGCCGCGTGCGCGAAGAGGATCGGACGGACGGATGAACCAGCGGACCCGGCCGGTCGACCTGCTCCTCCCGTTGCTGGTCGTCGGCGTGCTGGCCTACCTGCTGTTGCAGGTGGGTTATGAGTCGCTGCCGCCGTTCCAATGGTTCATCGCGCTGCCGATCGGGGCGTTGGCGCTGATCGAGTTCGTGATGGCCAATCGGATCCGGGGCGCGGTTCGGCACCGGGACTCGGTCAAGCCGATCGCCGCGTTGTCGGTGGCCCGCGCGGTGGCCCTGGGCA
>CAZZZW010000464.1:0-2996 GCA_964658795.1 Phormidium nigroviride PCC 7112 | reverse complement strand
CACCCGGGATCGGGTGCTGGCGGCCGCCCAGGAACTGGATTACGTTGCCTCTCCGTTCGCGGCCCGTCTGGCCAGTGGCCGGTCGTCCACCCTGGGTGTGGTGGTGCCGTTCGTCAATCGCTGGTTCTTCGCCGAGGTGCTCGGTTCGGTCGAGACGGTGTTGAGCCGGGCCGGATTCGATCTGCTGCTGCACAACCTGGCCGACAGCGACGGTCGGGCTCGCTTCTTCTCGGCGCTGCCGGTGCGCAAACGCGTCGACGCCGTGCTGGTGGTCAGCCTGGCCCTGACCGAGGACGAGGTGGCCGCGCTGAAGACCCTGGAGCTGCCGGTCGGGGTGCTCGGCGTCAAGCACCCGGGCATGTTCTCGGTTCGGATCGACGACATCGCCGCGGCCCGGTCGGCGGTCGAGCACCTGCTGTCACTGGGCCACCGCCGGATCGCCCTGATCGGGGGCGATACCGACGACCCGATGCGGTTCACCCCGCCGCACCACCGCGGCACCGGCTACCGGCAGGCCCTGGCCGACGCCGGCATCCAGACCGATCCGGCCATGGAAGTGCTCGGCTACTTCACCGTCGAAGGCGGCGAGAAGGCGATGGAGCACCTGCTCACGCTGCCCGAACCGCCGACCGCGGTGTTCGCCGAATCCGACGAGATGGCCTACGGCGCGATGAAAGCGATCCGCCGGCGCGGACTGCGCGTGCCCGAGGACATCGCCGTGATCGGATTCGACGACCACGCCACGGCCGACCTGATGGATCTGACCACGGTGCGTCAACCGGTGGGCGAACAGGGCGCGGTGCTGGCTCGGGAACTGCTCGACGCGCTGGCCGGCTCCGGCAGCGAGCCCTCGGACCATGTCCTGGCCACGAACCTGGTGGTGCGGGGCTCGACCGTCGCGGCCGAGAGCGTCTACACCAGGTCCTGACTCAGGTCGATGCCACGGCGAGTTCGTCGGCGGTCGGCGGATTGGCCCCGGCACGGGCCACGGTGAGCGCGGCGACCAGGATCGCCTCGTCGACGACCGGACGCAGGTCGGCCTGACTCGGTCGGTTGCCGCCGGTGACCAGCCGGGTCCGGTGCAGGGCATTGATCAAGCCGGCCATGAACGCGTCGCCGGCACCGACCGTGTCGACCACCTCGACGCGGCGACCGGGCACCACGAACGGCTGGTCGTCACTGCCGATCGCGTGCGCGCCGTGACCGCCGTCGGTGATCACCACGACCGCCGGTCCGAGGTCACGCCAGCGCCGCAGGGTGCTGTCGATGTCCCGGTTCGGATAGAGCCATCCCAGATCCTCGGCCGAGGCCTTGACCACCGTCGACAGGCCGACCAGCCGTTCGATCCGGGCGACCGCGTCAGCGTGGTCACCGAGCAGGGCCGGTCGGATGTTCGGATCGAAGCTGATCACCGAACCCGACAGCTGGCTGAGCCGAGTCTCGATGACCGAAGCGCCCGGCTCGATCCAGGACGCCAGCGAACCGGTGTGCACCCAATCCGCGTCAGCCGGGATGCGATCGAGTTCAGCCTGCGTCCATTGCCAATCCGCCGTCCCGGTGCGGTAGAAGTCGTAGGTTGCGTTCCGGTCGGCGTCCAGGTTGACGACGGCCAGGGTGGAGGCCTCGGCGGCGGCGACGGCCAGCGACAGATCGACCTGGTTCCGTTGCGCGTGGGCTCGCAGCTGCCGGCCGAAGGCGTCTCCGGACAGCCGGGCCAGCAGTCGGGAATGCTGCCCGAGCCGGGCCAGGCCGATGGCGACGTTGAACGGGCTGCCGCCGGGATGGGCCAGGTAGCTGTCGGTGCCGCCGGACACCGGGTCCCGGTAGTCGTCCTGGTAGACCAGATCGATCAGAGCTTCGCCGATGACGCAGACCATGCGGCACAACCTATCGTTAATCTGTCCGGATGAGACGTGTCATGTTGCTGGATTCGGCCAGCCTGTACTTCCGTGCGTTCTACGGTGTGCCGGACTCGGTGACCGCCCCCGACGGCATGCCGGTGAACGCGGTCCGGGGCTTCTCCGACATGGTCTCCAGCCTCATCACCCGGTTCTCCCCCACCGACCTGGTTGCCTGCCTTGACTACGACTGGCGCCCGGCCTGGCGGGTCAAGCTGATCCCGTCGTACAAGGCGCACCGGGTGGCCGTGCCCAAGCCCGGCACGACACCGGACATCGAGGAGGTGCCAGATCTGCTCGAGCCGCAGGTGCCGATCCTGCTCAAGGTGTTGGAATCGGCCGGGCTGTGTGCGGTGGGTGCGGACGAGTTCGAGGCCGATGACGTTCTGGCCACGTTGGCTGACCGCTACGGCCGAGGTGAGGATCAGGTGCTGGTGGTGTCGGGCGATCGAGATCTGATCGATCTGGCCACGAAGAACGTGACCGTGGTCTATACCGGCAAGGGCATGTCGAAGCTGGTCGAATTCACTCCCGAGGAGGTGCAGAACCAGTACGGCGTCCCGGCCGGCAACTACGCCGACTTCGCGATCCTGCGCGGCGACCCGTCGGACGGACTGCCGGGGGTGGCCGGGATCGGCGAGAAGACCGCGTCGCTGGTGGTGGCCAAGTTCGGCACGATCGAGAACATCGTCGAGGCCGCGCAGAACGGCGACGACCGGATGGGGCCCTCGGTGCGGTCGAAGATCATGAAGTCGCTGGACTACCTCGCGGTCGCGCCGGCGGTGGTGCGGGGACGCACGAATATCGAGATTCCCCCGCTGGAGACGGCTATCCCCGCCACGCCGGCCGATCCCGAGATGCTGGCTGCGTTGGCTGAGAAGTTCGGCATCGGCTCGGCCATGGAGCGGTTGACCAAAGCGTTGGCCGGCGTCCACGCCTGAGCGTCTGGCGCCCGTCCCGACGAATGATCGGTCGGCCTGAGCGTCCGGCGTCCGTCCCGTCGAATGATCGGTCGGCCGACGAATGATCGGTTGCAAGTGATCATTCGTCGGACAATGGATCATTCGACCAAGCGGGTGGCAGGTCAGACCTGCTGGG
>CAZZZW010000463.1:0-2998 GCA_964658795.1 Phormidium nigroviride PCC 7112 | reverse complement strand
CGCCAGTGGGCGTTTGGAACCGCCCACCTGACCGGTGAACTGACCACTCGGCCCAGCGGGACCCGGGCTCGGTACCCTCGACGGGAACATCCTGATCGATTCAGACGCTAGGCATAGACGTGACCGAGACCCTCGCCGCCGCCCCGACGACCATTCCGGCCAAACACGCCAACTTGGCTATTTTTGCTTTGTCCATCGGTGGTTTTGCCATCGGCACGGGCGAGTTCGTATCGATGGGGCTGCTGCCCAACATCGCCACCGGCATCGATGTCTCGATCCCGACCGCCGGGCACGTGATCTCGGCCTACGCCATCGGCGTCATGGTCGGCGCCCCGTTGATCGCGGCCTTCACCGCGAAATGGCCACGCCGGCAGCTGCTGCTGGCCCTGATGGCGGTCTTCGCCCTCGGCAACCTGGCCTCGTCGCTGGCCCCGAACTACGACTCGCTGCTGGCCGCCCGGTTCCTGGCCGGCCTGCCGCACGGCGCGTTCTTCGGCATCGGCGCCGTCGTCGGTGCCTCCCTGGTGCCGGCGAACAAGCGCGCCTGGGCGTTCTCGATGATGATGGCCGGCCTGACCGTGGCCAACGTGGTCGGCGTCCCACTCACCACCCTGATCGGACAGCAGTGGGGCTGGCGCTGGCCGTACTCGCTGGTCGGCATCCTGGGCCTGCTGACCCTGGCCGCGCTGCTGTTCTGGATGCCCGAGCGCCAGGCCGAGGCCCACGCGACGATGCGCACCGAGCTGTCGGCGCTCAAGCAGCCGCAGGTCTGGCTGGCCTTGCTCACCGGGACCGTGGGTTTCGGCGGCATGTTCGCCACCTACTCCTACATCACTCCGACGATGACCACCCTGGCCCACTTCAGCGAGACAGCGGTGACGGCATTGCTGGCCGTCTACGGCGTGGGGATGACGGTCGGCGTGGTGATCGGTGGCCGGCTGGCCGACCGCGCCTTGATGCCCAGCCTGTACGTCTCGTTGCTGATCACCGCCGCGGTGCTGTTCGCCTTCGGCTGGACCATCCAACAGGGCAAGGTGGCGGCCGTGGTCGCGATCTTCGTCTTCGGTATCACCGGTTCGCTGCTGGTCCCGATGCTGCAGACCAGGCTGATGGACGTGGCCAAGGACGGGCAGTCGCTGGCGGCGGCCTTGAACCACTCGACGCTGAACCTGGCCAACGCCCTCGGGGCCCTGATCGGCGGCTTTGTGCTCGACCGCGGGCTCGGCTACACCTGGCCCAGCCGGGTCGGCGGGGTCCTCGCCCTGGCCGGCCTGGTGGTCGCGCTGATCTCCGGCTGGCTTGATCGGACCAAAGTTGATCATCCGAGCCTCGATCACATAACAGCTTCGCCTCGTGAGCCGATCCCGGCGGTGGAGTCGCACTGATTCGGGGATGATGAACCGGTGAGTTCCGAGTCCGACCGGCGGGTGACCGCGCGCCCCACCGACTTCGACCCCAACCGCACGCCGGGGATCGTCATCGGTGCCGTCGCCGCGGCCACCGTGGTGGTGCCGTTCCTGATCGTCTACTCGTTCCTGTTCATCGCCCGGGGCATCTTCGTCACCCCGGAGCAGCCCGACATCACCAGCAGCCGCCAGGGCGAGGCGATCTCGGGCTTCATCGCGCTGATCTTTCTGGCCTTCGTGCTCTGGGGCATGACCCGGATGTTGAACGGTTACAACCGGGCCGTGTTCTGGGCCGGGCAGTTGGTCACGGCCGGCACCGCCGGTTACCTGCTCCTGGACGCCTCGGCCGGCGAACCGCAGGTGCCGCTCGTCGTGTTCGTCGCCTCGGTGTTGGCGCTGTTGATGTCGGTCACCCCGCAAGCCACCCGCTGGGTGCGAGGCGAACCTGAGCTCGCGGCCGACGACGAGGCGCACGCGCCCGACGATTCGGACATCGAACTGTCCCCGCTGCCGCAGCAGGGCTAGCGCACAGAGCCTTCACAGGTAAAGCTGTGGGTATGCCTACCCGGATCAGAGACTCTGGTGACATGACGAGTTCTGCATCTTCGCTGTCGAATTCCCAAGCGCTCATGGGATCGCGTACCAAGCGCAAGGTTCTGGTCGTGGATGACGAGGAAAACGTCGTCCATCTGGTCGCTTCTGCGCTGCGCTTCGACGGTTTTGACACCGTCACCGCCGACAACGGCCAGTCCGCGTTGGCCGCCGTGGCCGAACACGACCCGGACCTGATCGTGCTCGATGTGATGATGCCGGGCCTGGACGGGCATGCGGTGTTGCAGCACCTGCGCCAAGCCGGCTCGGTCGTCCCGGTGATCTTCCTGACCGCACGCGACACCGCCAACGACCGGGTTGCCGGGCTGCGGTCGGGGGCCGACGACTACGTGGTCAAGCCGTTCAGCGTCGAGGAGTTGCTGGCCCGGGTGCACGCGGTGCTGCGCCGGACCCAGGCCGAACTCGACAAGGACGGCGTACTGCGGGTGGCCGACCTCGAACTGGACGAGAACAGTCACGAGGTGACCCGGGCCGGCGAGGAGCTGCACCTGACCGCCACCGAGTTCGAGTTGCTGCGCTACCTGATGCGCAACGAACGGGTCGTGCTGTCCAAGGCCCAGATCCTGGACCGGGTGTGGAAGTACGACTTCCAGGGTCACTCCAACATCGTCGAGCTCTACATCGGCTACCTGCGCCGCAAGATCGACTCCATCGAGCCGAAGCTCATCCACACGGTGCGCGGGGCCGGCTACGTCATCAAGGCCCCGCGCGGTTGAGCCTGCCGTTCCGGGTCGAGGACTCGTCGCTGGACGAACCGCTGCCGGCGACCGTCCCGACCATGGACGCCGGGCCGCCGAGCCCACCCCCGGTTCCAGATCTGCCCGTGCCGACAAGACGATTCTCGATCGGTCGGCTGCTGCCACGGACGTTGACCTCCCGTCTGGTGGTCGGCGTGGTCGGGCTCCTGCTGATCCTCATCGTGCTGCTGTCCGGCGGTATGTACTTCGCGCTGCGGTCGTTCCTGTACGGCCGGCTGGACC
>CAZZZW010000462.1:0-3019 GCA_964658795.1 Phormidium nigroviride PCC 7112 | reverse complement strand
CGATCGTGCCCCGGATGCTGCAGGCGCCCGACAATCCGGCCGGCGTGCCGATCGCGGTACCGGAGGCGAGCGCACCGGGGCCGGGCAACGGCTGCGGCCGGCCGGACCGGATCCGCTCGCGGGCCAGCGAACGCTGGGTGCGCTTGGGTCCGTCCCGTTCGATGTGGGCCAGCACCATCGCCCCGACCGCAGCCACGATCAGCAGCGCCGAGGTGAGCTCGAAGGCGAAGAGGTACTTGGTGAACATCAGCTTGGCGATCGAGTCCACGTTGTCGGCGTTGTTCACACCGTTCTGATCAGCCAGGTTCTTCGCGGTCTGGCCGTTGAACGCCCGGCCGACCCCGATGGCCACGAGCAGGGCGAACGCGACGCCGGCCAGCAGCGCCGCGATCCGTTGACCACGCAGCGTTTCCACGAGCGAATCGGAGGAATCTCGACCGACGAGCATCAGCACGAACAGGAACAGGATCATGATCGCGCCGGTGTAGACGATGATCTGTACCAACCCGAGGAACGGTCCCTCCTCGATCAGGTAGAACAGCCCGAGGCACATCATGGTGGCGACCAGCGACAGGGCCGAGTGCACGGCGTTACGCAACAACACCATGCCGATCGCCCCGAGCAGCGCGACCGGTCCGAGGATCCAGAACGCGACCGCCTCGCCGGTGCTGACCTGGTTCGGTCCGGCCGCGGCGAGGATGGTCTGGGTGGCACTCACGCGTGGTGACCTCCGACCTCGATCGCCTTGCCCGTGATGGGCCGGCCGGCAACGTTGGCCGCACTCTGCGGGGCGCCTTCATCCTTGCGCGGTGCGTAGTAGGCCGACTCGTCCTCGCCCAACCGCATCGGGTGCGGTGGCGCCTCCATCCCCGGCAGCAGCGGAGCCATCAACTGCTCCTTGGTGTAGATCAGATCCTGCCGGTTGTCCAAGGCCAACTCGTACTCGTTGCTCATCGTCAGCGACCGGGTCGGGCAGGCTTCGATGCACAATCCGCAGAAGATGCAACGCAAATAGTTGATCTGGTAGATCTTGCCGTAACGCTCGCCGGGCGAGTACCGCTCGGTCTCGGTGTTGTCACCGCCCTCGACGTAGATCGCGTCGGCCGGGCAGGCCCAGGCGCACAGCTCGCAACCGATGCACTTCTCCAGGCCGTCCGGGTGCCGGTTGAGCACGTGCCGGCCGTGGTAGCGCGGCGCGGTCGGGAAGACCTCGAACGGGTACTGCTGGGTGTAGACCTTCTTGAACATCGTCGAGAAGGTCAGCCCGAAGCCCTTGGCGAAACCGAGCCCGGTCGGTGCCGGGTGGTTGAAGGGATCTTGCTGCAACTGCTTGTTCGACACGTCCACCGGTGCCGGTACCGAGGACCGTCCGGCCGGTTGGGCGGCCGCACGATCAGCTGGCACCGCGGCTCCGGTGGGGTTGGCCGCATGGTCGGCGGGTGGTTGAGGCTGGTCAGCCATCGAGCGGCCCCTCATTCGAGATTCGTCCGGTTGTCAAAGCTTGATCAGTGATGCCGGCGCTCACCAGACGCGGCGACGGGGGCACCTTGAGGTCCATCGGCGGGATCGGGAAGGTCAGACCCTGCTGAGCCTCGGACGCCTCCTCCGCCTCGAACTCGGCCTGTTCGCGGTTGGCCCGTCTGGTGTCGGTCACGCCCCAGATCCCGATGATCACCAGCACCGGCACGATCACGATGACCGCCGCGACGACCGAGTTCCAGCCACGGTCGCGCAGCACCCGCATGGTCAGGTAGCCCAGGATCCAGACCAGGTTGACCGGGATGAGCAGCTTCCAGCCGAAGTGCATGAACTGGTCGTAGCGCATCCGGGGCAGTGTCCCGCGCAGCCACACGAAGCCGAAGATCAGGATGATCACCTTGATGGTGAACCAGAGCATCGGCCACCAGCCGTGGTTGGCGCCGTGCCAGAACGACAACGGCACCGGTGCCCGCCAGCCGCCGAGGAACATCGTGGTGGCCAGCGCCGAGACGGTGACCATGTTGATGTATTCGGCCAAGAAGAACAGGGCGAACTTCATCGACGAGTACTCGGTGTGGAAGCCACCGACCAGTTCGGATTCGGCCTCGGGCAGGTCGAACGGGGCCCGGTTGGTCTCGCCGACCATCGCGATCAGGTAGATGAAGAAGGACAGGAACAGCGGGATCGCGTTCCAGGTGTGCCGCTGGGCGTAGACGATGCCCGAGGTCGAGATGGTTCCGGAGAAGACGAACACCATTACCAGGGACAGGCCCATGGCGACCTCGTAGGAGATCATCTGGGCCGCCGACCGCAGGCCACCGAGCAGCGGGTAGGTCGAGCCGGAGGCCCAACCGGACAGCACGATGCCGTACACCCCGAGCGACGAGCAGGCCAGGATGACCAGCACGCCGACCGGCAGATCGGTCAGCTGCAGCGGCGTCTGGTGGTGGAAGATCGAGACCGTCGGACCGAACGGGATCACCGAGAAGGCCAGGAAGGCCGGCACGGCTGAGAGCACCGGGGCGATCCAGTAGACCGGCTTGTCGGCCAGGGCGGGGATGATCTCTTCCTTGAAGGCCAGCTTCACGCCATCGGCCAGCGACTGCAGGATGCCCCAGGGTCCGGTCCGGTTGGGACCGATCCGGTTCTGCATCCGACCCACGACCTTGCGCTCGAAGACGATCGAGAACAGCGTCATGACGACGAGGAACACGAAGACCGCGAGGACCTTGAGCAGGACCATCCAGATCTTGTCCTGGCCGAACACGCCGAGGCTGTCGTTGGCACCCGCCGCCGCCAGGGCTACCTGAGGACTCATGCCTGCGCTCCCGTCGCGTTCTCGACCCTGCGGACGGTGACCTCAGCCCCGTGCGGTGCCTGCAGGCTGCCGTCGCGATGGCCGGTCGGCAACCACACCGTGCCGGCCGCAGCCAGCTCGTGCAGTTCGACCGGGGCGCTGACCGAGCGGCCGGCCGCGGTCACGGTGACCTGATCGCCTTCGGCCACCCCGAGGTCGACCGCGGTCTGCTTGGCCAGCGCG
>CAZZZW010000461.1:0-3031 GCA_964658795.1 Phormidium nigroviride PCC 7112 | reverse complement strand
AACCTGTCACCAACGAGCAACGCAGGTTCCAGCCTCAGGCCGAGGTCAGCGCCACGATCGTATTGCCGGGTGACATCAACAGCGGCTTGCCGGTCGAGTCGACGTAGGTGGTCGGCGAGCTGGCGTTCGGGCGCGACCAGCGGCCGACGATGCGCTTACCGTTGCGGTACAACACCACCTGGCCGGAGCCGATCGTGTGGGTGTAGCGCGAAGCGTTGCCCTCGACGTCGACGTCGTTCGGGTTGACCGTCACCTGACACGTCTGCACCAGGATGTTGGCGGCCGCGATGAGCTTGCCATCGGCGGCCATCAGGTGCTGGCCGTCGATCATCCGGACGTAGCGCGAGATGGTCGGCTCCCACCGGAAGTCGACGCTGGTCGAACCGACCACGCTGTGCACGTTCTGGATGGAGGGAGCCTTGGCCAGAGCGGCGTCGGTCACCCCGAAGGTGAAACCGATCGACTTCGCGCCCGCGGTCTTGACCGCGCCCGAGACCTGGCCCAGATCGGACTGCAGGTTGTACGGGGCCGGCCGGTCGGCGTCCCGGTTGAAGCCCGGTCCCCCGCTGTCGTTGATCACACCGTGGATGGTCGAGGCGGCCAGGGTGCTGAGCGAATCCCCGCCACCGCCGGAGGCGACCAGGGTGATCTTGCCGTACTGCTCGAGCAGTTCCGGGTCGCTGGCCCGCACGCTGCGCACCGCCTCGACGACCGGCTTGTTGGTGTCGAACACCGCCAGCATCCGGGTCAGGCCACCCTCGGCCTCCTCGATGTAGAGCACGTCGGCCTGATCCACCCCGCGCGATGGCCGTCCGTTCTCGGTGTCGTCGACCTTGACCCCGATCACCGGACCCGACGGAAGCGGACCGGTGCCGGTCAACGGGTTCACCGGCTTGAGCCTCGGTTTGGGGGCCGCCGTCGTCCTGGTCGGGGTGGGGGTCGGCGTCAGGCTGGCCGAGGGCGAACTGCTGACCGGCGGCGTCTGAGCGGTGGACTTCTTGCTGTTGCCGCTCAGCGCGAACGCGCCGGCACCGCCGATCACCACGACGGCGACCACACCGCCGACGATCAGGGCCTGGTTCTTGGACAGTGGGCCGATCATTCTTATGAGAACTCCTTGCAACGCGGTGGGGGCGCGTCATCGATTGTCGGGCGCTTATTGGTTGTCATGCGGCGTGGCGTCAGACCCCACGTCGTGCGCGAACAGACTGCTGTCGTCGATGTCGAAGTACTGCGGCAGGTCACGTCGGCCGGCCAGGTGGAGCAGGCGTGGCATCCGGCGCGCCCGCAGCGTACGGGTGTCACGAACGGCATCGTTGAAGAATCGCCGTGCGATGAGCACTCGGGTGGCGGCCTCGGACAACTCGTCGACCGCCTCGGCCGGCAGTTGGCCACGGTAGTCGGCGAGTTCGGTGATCGCATGTCCGACCCGGTTCTCGGCCACCTGCCGGTCGGCTCCGGCCGCCGAGGCGGCCAGCGCCTGGCGAGCCACCGCCACGAGTTGACCGGACAGCGCCGGCGGCGCGGCACCGGCTTCGGCCAGGTGTTGGACGGCCGCGGCCCGGCGAACCAACTGGGCATCCAGGGCGGCCTGGGCGGCATCGACCCGGGCGTGCAGCCGGTCGAGCCGGGTCAGGGTCAAGATCACCCAGGCGGTGAGCAGGATCGCCAGAACCACGGCGAGGACCAACCAGCCGGCAGACAGCACACGGCTACGTTACAAACGCAGCGGCCGACGATCCGGCTTCGACACCCACTCACGGCCGTCCCGGTCGAGAGCGGGCGGTTTCCGTGGTCAGCCGGGAAGGTTGGCCGCGAGGGCGATCTCGTACACCCGCAGGACCTGGGCGGTGACCACCGTCCAGTCGTAGGGCTGAACGACCTCGGCGCTGATCCGCCCCAGTTCGGACCGCAGGTCGGCATCGGACAGCACCCGTTCCAGGGCCGCGGTGAGACCGGTGACGTTCCCGTTGGCGAACAGCAACCCGGCCGGTGCTCGCTGCCAGCCCTCGTGGTCGGAGGTGTCGACGCGCCGAGCCTTCGCCTGGTCGCCGGCCAGCACCCGCCGGAAGGCACCGAGGTCACTGGCCACGATCGGGGTTCGGGCCGCCATCGCCTCGAGCAGGATGATGCCGAAACTCTCGCCACCGGTGTTGGGCGCGACGTAGACGTCCACGCTGCGCAGCAGACTGGCCTTGTCGGCCTCGGACAGCAAACCGAGCATCACCACATTGCCGGCGATGGCGTCGGGCAGGTCGTCCAGGAACGACTGCTGCTCACCCTTGCCGGCCACCAGCAGTTGCAGACCAGGTCGGGTCCGGACTAGTTCGGTCAATGATTGCAACAGGATTGCCATGCCCTTGCGGGATTCCTCATAGCGCCCGATAAAGCCGATGGTGCCCCCCGCGGCCGGATCGCGAGGGTAGCCGGGCAACGGCAGCGCACTGGAATAGTGCTGCACCGATACTCCGTTCGGGATGACCACGGCGTCGGCCCCGAGGTGTTCGACGATCAGCTTGCGGGCCGCGGGCGAGACCGCGATGCGGCCGGACAGCCTTTCCAACACGGCCTGGACCACGCCGTCGAACATGCTCAGGAACCGGGACCGGCTCGACGCGGCGTGAAAGGTGGCCACCAACGGGACGTCGGCCAGCAGCACGGTCAGCAGTGACAGGCTGGGCGGGGCCGGCTCGTGCACGTGCACCACGTCGAAGTCGCCCTGCTTGAGCCACCGCCGGACCCGGGTGGCCGACACCAGACCGAACTGCAGCCGGGCGACCGAGCCGTTGTACGGGATCGGCACGGTCTTGCCGGCCGCGACCACGTAGGGCGGCAGGTCGGGGTTGTCCTCATCCCCCGGCGCCAGCACCGAGACCTGGTGGCCCAGTCCGATCAGGGTCTCGGCCAGGTCCCGGACGTGGCTCTGCACACCACCCGGGATGTCCCACTGGTAGGGGCAGACGATGCCGATTCGCATGGTCAGGCCTGGGGAATCTCGTTCGGCGACGTTTCCGCTGAGGCCGATTCGGCG
>CAZZZW010000460.1:0-3079 GCA_964658795.1 Phormidium nigroviride PCC 7112 | reverse complement strand
CGCCCGAAAGGCGGTGTTGGTGACGGCCACCAGCGGCACCGCCAGCAGCGCGCCGTAGATGCCGTCCAGGGTGGTGCCGGAGATGACCGACAGCGCCACCGCGAGCGGGTGGATCTCCACCGCCCGGCTCATGATCAGCGGCTGCAGCACGTGACTTTCCATCTGCACCAGGGCCACCACGATCACCAGGATCACGATGGCCCGCACCAGGCCGTGCTCGATCAGCGTCACGATGACACACATGCCGCCGGCGATGATCATGCCGAACAGCGGGATGAAGGAACCGATGAACACCAGCACGCCGAGCGGCGCAGCCAGCGGAACCCCCATGATCAACAGGGCGATCGTGATCGTCACCGCGTGGAACAGGGCGATGGTGACCTGGCCGCGGACGTAACCACCCAGGGTCGACCAGCTGCGCGCACCGGCCTCGGCGACCCGGGGCCGGGCGTTGTAGGGCAGCATCGAGAGCAGCCAGCCCCAGATCTTGTCGCCGTCCTTGACGAGGAAGAACGCGGTCAGGATCACCAGCAACAGCCCGGACAGGCCGTCGGCCACGCTCTGCAGGGTGCTCACCGCGCCCTCGGCGATCGCGGTCTGGTTGCTCTTGATGCTGGCGGTGATCTTGTCGCTGATGCCGTTCAGATCGGACTGCTTGAGGTGCAACGGCCCGTTGACCAGCCAGTGCGTGAACTGGTCGACGCTCTTCTGCAACTGGGTTGCCAGCTCACCACTGTTGGAGCTGATCTGGTCGGCGACGAAATAGCCGACCGCGGCCAGCACCAGGACGGCCAGCAGCACCGAGCCGAGCGCGGCCAGTGCCCGCGGCAGGCGCCAGCGGACCAGCCGGTTGAATACCGGACGCAGCACCGCCGCGATCAGCAACCCGATCAGGAACGAGAACGCGACCAGATGCACCTTCTGGTAGATCTTGGCCGCCAGGTACAGCGCGGCGGCCACCACCAGCAGCCGCCAGCACCATTCCGACGTGGCCCGCAGCGACCAGGCGACCGCCTCGGCCGGACGCCCGCGGGGAGCCGGGGTGGACGCGCCGGCCGGCGCCTCGGTGTTGTCGGTCCCCGGCTCGACCTCCCCGTCTCCGCGGTCGACGTCCGGGCGGGTGGAGTCCGGGAGCTCATCGCTCGACGGGCTGTCCTGGGTCATCGTTCTCCTTGGTCTCGACAGAGACCGGTGGTCACGGTTTCGAGCCGATGGCTCGGAGCCGCTGCTGGTTCAGGGCTGGCTCAAAGCTACCGAGCCACCGAGCGGCGTCAATGCAGGCTCGCCACGCACTCAGCCGACGAGTCGGCGCCGGCCGTCGGCCGCCCGTACGGTGTGGCCGCGGCGATCGAGCAGTTCCAGCAGCGGTACCGCGACCCGCCGGGTGGTGCCCAACCGCTGCCGGGCTTCACCCAGGGTGAAAGGTTGGTCGATTTCGGCCAGGTTCTGCCGGGTGAACTCGATCGCGTTCGGCGCCACGACCAGGTCCGGGGCCAGCCGGAGCGCGGCTCCGGTGCGCTCGGCGGTGGCCAGGTCCTTGACCGTCAAGCCGCGCTCGGCGAGTTCGTCGCGGTCGGGGGCATAGAGCGGATCGTGCTGCCAGCGATCGGCCAGCCAGACGAAGGCAGCGGCCGCGCGGCCGAGGGATTCCACCACGTCCGGGCGACCGATCCGGCCGTCCCGGACGACCAGGCCGGTGTCGGCGATCAGGGCTCGGAGCAGGGTCGGATCGGCGATGTCGAGCTCACGCCGGACCGCCTCCGGCGCCAGCCAGGGCTGTTGCGGATCGCGCTCGGCCCGGGCCTGCAGGGCGATGCTCAGCTGATCCTGCCAATGCTGCCAGGTGTCGGCATGTACGAGCCAGTCACCGACGGACCGCACCGGTCCGGTCGATGACAGCGGGGCGAACCCGAGCGCACGCAGCTCGGCGGCCCGCATCGCGCCCCGCCGCTCGAGCTGGGTCAAGGACGTCCCGGCCCGGCCGGAATCGAGCTCGGCCGCCCGGCGGGCCGCCGCGCCGCGTCGGGACAGCGGCGGCGGGTCCGGATCGATCACCACAACCCCGGCGGTGACGGCCTGTTGGCCCGGATCCCGCAGTACCGCCCGATCGCCGGCCACCAGCGGCAACGGGCCATCCAGGGTGAGCCGGGCGCCCCGCTCCCCCAGCTGCCGCACCCGGACCGGGAGCGCCGCCGACCCGATGTGCAGCATCTGCCGCTCGGCCAGCTCACCGAAGACCGGGTCCAGCAGCACGTCGACGGCCGTGGTGAGGGGCCAGTCGCCGGAGCTCAGCAGCGCATCACCGCGATGCAGCTCGGCCCGATCCGGCCCACGCAGGTTGACCGCGACCCGGGACACGGCGACGACCCGGTCCACGGCAAGCTCGAGCTGGTGCAGACCGCGGATCGAGAATCGGCTGCTGCCTGCGGTCAATTCGTCACCGACGTGCAGGCTGCCGGCACCGAGGGTGCCGGTGACGACGGTGCCCGCGCCCTTGATGGAGAACACCCGGTCGATCCAGAGCCGAACCCGCCCGTCGGTTCGGGGCGACGGCGCGGTCCGGGCCAGTCGGAGCAGGGCGGCCCGGAGTTCGGCCAGGCCCGCCCCGGTCCGGGCCGAGACGGCCACGGTCTCGATCGGGTCCAGACCGGCCCGCTGCAGCCGGCCGCGGGCATCCCTGCTGACGGCCTGGAGCTGCTCCGCACCGGCCAGGTCGGCTTTGGTCACGGCCAGCACGGAATGAGAGATCCCCAATGCCTGCAAGGCATCCAGGTGTTCCGAGCTCTGCCGGCTCCAACCCTCGTCGGCGGCCACCACGAACAACACGGCCGGGACCGGGCCGACACCGGCCAGCATGTTCGCGATGAAACGTTGGTGTCCGGGCACATCGACGAAGGCGACCGTCTCGTCAGCCAGCTCGGTCCAGGCGAAACCGAGATCGATGGTCAGCCCGCGCCGCCGCTCCTCCTCCCAGCGATCCGGCTCGATCCCGGTGAGGGCTCGGACCAGGGCCGACTTGCCGTGATCGACATGTCCGGCGGTGGCGATCACCTGCACGTCGCCGCGATTCTGCGCACCG
>CAZZZW010000459.1:0-3083 GCA_964658795.1 Phormidium nigroviride PCC 7112 | reverse complement strand
CCGGATGCTCGGGCCTTGACCGCCCAACTCACCCAGATCTACGGCGCCGGCGATGCGTTCTCGGTCGCCGGCCTGGATTTGAGCACCGGCCAGAGTGTGACGGCCGGCGCGACCAGCGGCATGACCGAGGCCAGCGTCGTCAAACTCGACATCCTCGGCACGGCGCTTTATCAAGCACAGCAAGGCGATTCCTTCGACCAGGCCGACGCCGAAGAGATGATGGAGCAGAGCGACAACCAGGCCGCCGATGAGGTTTTCCAAGGCGTGGGCGGTAATTCTGCGCTTGCGGCGTACAACGATGTGCTCGGCCTGACCGCAACCACGTTGGACCCGGACGGCGTCTGGGGCCTGTCGGTCACCTCGGCCGCCGACCAGCTCAAGCTGATGCACGCCTTGGTGTCGACGACCTCACCCTTGAACGCGGCGTCGCGGCAGTATGCCCTGCAATTGATGGGTGATGTCGAGGCCGACCAGGACTGGGGCGTGTCCGCCGCCGCCGACCCGGGAGCAACCACCGACCTGAAGAACGGCTGGCTGAACATCGATTCCGACAACGGCCGGTGGGCGGTCAACAGCGCCGGCCTGACCACCGTCGGCGGCGATCCGGTGCTGCTGGTGGTACTCAGCCAGCATCAGCCGGACTACCAGACCGGCGTGGACCGGGTCGAGGCCGCGGCCAAGCTGCTGGCGACTTCCCTTACGTGAGCCTTCGGATTTCGCGGCCGGAGTGTTCATGACACGCCGCTCGGCGGCAAACTCCGGCCGCGAAATGCGAAAAGTGCTCAGGCGTCGGTCAGATGACCGAGCAGGTCCTGCCGGGTGAGGACGCCGGCCGGCTTGCCATCGACGTGCACCAGCAGCGCATCCGCCCGTTCCAGCGCCTGCACGGCCTGGCTGACCGGCTCACCGGAACCGATGATCGGCAACGGCGGACCCATGTGCGGTTCCAGCGCATCGGCCAGGCTGGCTTCGCCGGCGAACAGCTTGTCCAGCAGGGTGCGTTCGGACACCGAGCCGACCACCTCGCCGGCCGTGACCGGCGGCTCGGCCCGGACCACCGGCATCTGGGACACGCCGTATTCGCGCAGGATGTCGATCGCCTCTCGGACCGTCTCGTTCGGGTGCGCGTGCACCAACGCCGGCGTCGGACCGGTCTTGGCGGTCAGCACGTCGCCGACCGTCTCCTCACCGGCCGTCTCCATGAAGCCATAGTCCGACATCCAGGTGTCGTTGAAGATCTTGGCCAGGTAGCCCCGGCCGCCGTCGGGCAACAGCACGACGATCACGTCATCCGGCCCGGCCTGCTCGGCCACCCGTTGCGCCGCGACCACGGCCATGCCGCAGGAGCCGCCGACCAGTAGGCCCTCTTCCCGGGCCAGTCGCCTGGTCATGTCGAAGGAATCCCGATCGGAGACGGCGATGATGTCATCGGTCACCGTGCGGTCGTACGCGCTCGGCCAGAAGTCCTCGCCGACGCCCTCGACCAGATACGGACGTCCGGTGCCACCGGAGTACACCGAGCCCTCCGGATCGGCGCCGATCACCTTGACCCGCCCGTCCGAGACCTCCTTGAGGTAGCGGCCGGTGCCGGAGATGGTGCCACCGGTACCGACACCGGCCACGAAGTGGGTGATCCGGCCTTCGGTCTGCTCCCACAGCTCGGGTCCGGTCGTCTCGTAGTGGGATCGGGGGTTGTTCGGGTTGGAGTACTGGTCGGGCTTCCACGCGTTCGGGATCTCGCGCATCAGCCGGTCCGATACCTGGTAGTAGGAGCGCGGATCCTCCGGCGCCACAGCGGTCGGGCAGACCGCCACCTCGGCGCCGTAGGCCTTGAGGGTGTTGATCTTGTCCTGGGCGACCTTGTCCGGCAGCACGAAGACGCACTTGTAACCGCGTTGCTGGGCGATGATGGCCAGCCCGATACCGGTGTTGCCCGAGGTCGGCTCGACGATGGTGCCGCCGGGCTTGAGGGCGCCGGACTGTTCGGCCGCCTCGATCATCCGCAGCGCGATCCGGTCCTTGACCGAGCCGCCGGGGTTGAAGTACTCGACCTTGGCCAGAACCAGGGGTGCGCGGGCCGGATCGAGATGACTGGTGATGCCGTGTAGCTGGACCAGCGGGGTGTTGCCGATCAGCTCGACGAGCGAGGTGTGATAGCGCATGGGGCAAAGGCTAACCTCGACAGGACGGATCAGCGCCTGCCGGGGCGGGTGAGACGCGAGGTATGGGGCGATTGGGGGCAGCGAGGCATGGGCCGGGCATCACGAGCACGTCGGGTGGTGACGGCGGCAGCCTTCGGCGGCGGCAGCCTCGGGGCGTTGAGCGCCGCTCTGGTCGGCGTCATCTACGGCGAGTCGAAGCTGGCTCGGCGCCGGATCGCTCCGGCCGAGACCGACCCGCCGCGGGCCGACGGGATCTGGTCGGCCACCGGCGTGAAGTCCAAGCGGGATCCGATCGTGCTGGCCATGCTCGGCGATTCCTCGGCGGCCGGCTACGGCGTGCACACCGACGCCGACACCCCGGCGGCCCGGATCGCACTGGGTATCTCGACGCTGGCCCGGCGGCCGGTCCGGCTTCGCAACGTGGCCGTGGTCGGGGCCCAGACCTCAGACCTGGTCGGTCAGATCGAGCAGATCGTGGACGAACAACCGGACCTGGCCATCATCATGATCGGGGCCAACGACGTCACCCATCGGGTGCGGGCCTCGGAGTCGGTGCGCTTTCTCAACCAGGCCCTGGAGCTGCTGAACGACCATCAGATCGACTTCGTGCTGGGTACCTGCCCGGATCTGGGCACCATCCGTCCGATCGCACAGCCGCTGCGGTGGCTGGCCCGGCGGCTGTCCCGGACCCTGGCCGCGGCGCAGGCCGTGACCGTGGTCGCGGCCGGTGGCCGGGCGGTCAGCCTGGGCGACATCCTGGGGCCGGAGTTCGCCGCCCGTCGCGAGTACTTCTCCGACGACGCCTTCCACCCCTCCGCTATCGGCTACGCCCGCGCGGCCGAGGTCATCCTGCCCTCGGCTGCGGCCGCGCTCGGGCTGACCACGACCGAGCGGGCCGCCGGGCCGTTCACCTCGCAGCGA
>CAZZZW010000458.1:0-3087 GCA_964658795.1 Phormidium nigroviride PCC 7112 | reverse complement strand
CCGACCGTCCGGCGAGCTCGCCGGACCGAAATCCCGGGCTACCTGGTTTGTATGCGGGAGCGGTCGTGAGTGCTACACCCCAAGTGTCTAAGTGCCCGCTACCCATAGACCCCGGCCGATCGTGAGTGGCTACTCGCGATCGGCGCGGATCTCGACCTCGAGGTCGACCAGGCGGAGCAGCCGGGCACCTAGCCGGAGCGAGCCGGGCCGGGTGCGGTAATAGAGCCAGCCGAGGCCGGCGAGCAGGAGCGTGGTCAGGGTGAGGGTGCAGAGCAGCACGGCGTAGGCCATGGCGGGGGGGCTCCGGGCGGTGACGTGTAGCGAGAGCCGTGGATTCCCTCGCCCTGCTGCCCGGCTTTTGGCGATGTCTCGTCGTGTCAGTGACGGTCGCTATGCCACGGAAGGCACGGGCATCGCCGACGGTATCGGGCGTCACCGACAGCGCACCGCGTGGCCGTACCGCTGCGGGCCCACACGGCAGCACCCTGATAGCGAATGATCTTGGCCCTGGGTTACGCCGTCTATTGGCGATGAGAAAGCAGCGGCCCCTACCTGACGGTGGGGCCGCTGCTGTGCTGGGAGCTGCGTTGGGTGGCCTATGTGGCGCGGCACCAGTTGCTGTTGAAGGAGCCGCCGGACAGGGCGTTGGGGTAGGCGAGGATGGCTGTGTTGGTGCAGGTCTCGGTGGTGATGGTGATGCTCTTGTTGACCATCGCGACGTAGGTGGGTGCGAATTGGGCGATGGTGAAACAGATCGATCCGGGGTCGGTGGAGGGGCAGGCCGAGCCGTTGGCCCAGTGTTGGACGCCGTAGTTGGTCAAGGGCAGGTGCGGGGTGGTGGTGCTGCTGTAGAGGGGTCGTTCGTTGATCCATTCGGCGTTGCGGCCGTCGTAGGAGCTAGTCGGGATGGTGCCGGCAACGTTGAGGACGGCGTTGCCGTTGTCGGTGACAAGGAAATGGGCGGCGCTGCCGTCCCAGTAGGTGCTGGCGTAGATGGTGTCACCGATGGCGACGTTGGCGGCGGGCTGTTCGGAGACGCCGCATTCTTTGGTGCTGTTGGGGCAGGGGTAGAGGTATTCGTACCAGGAGTTGGGTTCGTTGGTGCCGTACATGTCGGTGCCGTCTTGGATGAGTCCGTCCTGGCCGGTGCTGTTGGCTTGGTCGCCGCCGATGCCGACCCAGGTCGATTCGTCGGTGGGTTCGGTACAGCCGCAGTTCTGATAGATGGTTTGGACCCACTGGCCCTGTACGAATTTGAAGGGCCGGTTGCCTTCGATCGAAGCGGTCTGGGCCGCGGTCATGCCCGACCAGTTGTTCGACGCGCTGTTGCCGGCTCGGGGGCTGGATACGTGCTGGTTCGGGTTGCTGATGGGGTGCTCACGCTGGCACATCCGGCTCGCGGTCGAGCCGTGGTAGCGGGCCGCTTGGGCTGCCCAGCTGGCCAGGGCGGGAGTGCCTGGGACTGGTCGGGGTGGGTAGTTGTACTCCCGCAGAGTGGCATCGGCTGCTGTGGCCGGGTGAAACGAGGATGGTGTGACGATCTGGCTCTGAGCTACCCCGCCGACGAGGTGTAGTGATAGGCGTAGCCGCCTCCGGGCAGCACCGTCGCTGAGACGGGCGTTAACGCCTGTGTCCCGGCCGGACACGATCCGCGCAGCGCGGGCGGGGTCGCCCCACTGGCCGGCGTGGCCACCACGGCGACGCTGGCGCTCACTGCGGCGGCAGCTGACAAAGCTGCCCATCGACGCGCTGTGCTGGGCATTACCGGCCTCCACGAGTGCTGAAGATTGATGTCGTCGAGCGGGTCAGGCCTTCGTCACGCTCACGGTGATGCCATAGATCCCGTGATTGCACCCGCCGCAGGTCGTTGACGTGTCGGCCGTCGAGGCTGCTCCCTGCCCGACCGAGCCAGCGCGCAGGGTCACGCTCTTGATGGAGTTCGTCCAGGTTCCACACACCAGCCGGATCGCAGTACCGCTCACCGAGGGAACCGGGTAGGGGGTGTCGGGCGGCACCGTCATCCGCACGTAGTCGCCCACCCGGGCCTGCACTGCCGCCTCGGTAGTGCCCGACGCGTCCAACTGGACAAGATGACTGACGCGCAAAGACGGGCACGCTGCCAGCTCGGCCGACGAGATTGGTGTCGGCGACGCTGCCGGCCGGGACGCCCCCGGAGCCACCGGCGCAGAGGCGCAGCCGGCCAGCACCACCAGCAGGCCACCTAACAGCACTCGATACCGCATGAAACCGAGGGTAGGCCCCGCAAACCAGGAAACAAGCACAACAACGTAACGGAGCGTGACGGTCTCACCGAAGCCTCAGCGCGCCCGTAAACGAAGGCGCTCTCAACCGGTCAACGCACCACGCCGCGGCGGAACGAAAGGGGCCTGGCGATCGGTGCGATGACAAGATCGTCGCGTGAGTGAGTTCGCGAGGGAGGTTCCTGAGTTTGCGACGCACTACTACGTGGCGAGCCGTCGGCCGTTCCTCAACCTCTCCGATGTGGAACCGGCCCGCCTATCGGTGGTGATGGCAGAGCTGGACGCGCTTGCTCGCGCCGGTGGGAGTGAGCGGCGCTTCGGCTCTCGATACATGAGCCCCGCAGCAAGATAAAGGGGCGGTTGAACAAGCTCGCGCTGGACCGCGGCCGCATTCAAGCCGGTCTGCGCAGGACCTGAGACGAACTTGCCGCTGGCTATGACCTGCTCCTGACGTCGCTCAATCTGTGCCGCGATCCCGCAGCTCTGTATAGCCGGGCTCCTGATGATGTGCGCCGGACGATCAATGAGACCTTTACCGTGCGCTTCTTCGTCGATGAGCACGGAGAGGTGGCAGCGAGCTCGCGCAAGCCGCCGTTCCACGAGTTTCCGGACGCAGCCCGGGCTTACCACGCTCACCAGCAAGGCGAGTCCAGACAGGCACCCGAACGAGAAAAGACCCCCGGCGATGCCAGGGGTCCAGACCCTCAAACTGAGGACCACCTACCTCTGGGCCTTGCCGAGATTTTTCTGGCCGGTGGTTCAAGTAAGACTGAACTGGTCGGGGTGACAGGATTTGAACCTGCGGCCTCTTCGTCCCGAACGAAGC
>CAZZZW010000457.1:0-3107 GCA_964658795.1 Phormidium nigroviride PCC 7112 | reverse complement strand
CGTCCGGTGAATCCTCCATTCTCAACGGTGGTTACCCGGGGTGGCGACCATGAACGCCTGCGCGCCGAGCACCTTCCAGGCCAGCGGCACCTTCAGGTAGAGCCGGACCAGCGCGGGCCCGGACGGCAGCCGGCTCTTGGTCGTGTACGGCAGGAACCGCGGGATGTTGCGCACCACGTCGTAGCCGGTCTGGGCGAACGCCTCGAGCATGGCCCGGTCGTCGATCGGGGTGATGTGGTCGAAGAACTGCCAGTAGTCCTTGCCGCAGAACCGGACGTTGGGCTGCAACAACAACAGCTGCCCGTCGGCCCGGAGCACCCGCCGGACCTCGATCAGGGTCGCGGTGATGACCTCTCGGGTGATGTGTTCGAAGAAGTTGGAGATGAACACCCGATCGACGGAGCCGGTCTCGATGCCGGTGAGCCGGTCCGAGCGCAACACGTGGGTCTCGACACCGGCGGCGGCCCGGACCTGGACGTCGGGGTTCAGATCGACCGCGATCCGGCGTCCGGCCCGGATGTTGTTGATGAACTCGCAGTGCCCGGCGGCCAGGTCGAGCACGGTCGCGTCGGATGGCACCCAACGCTGGAAGAAGTCGGCGCACAACACCTGCCAGATGTCCTGACGCTGCTCACCCTCGGCGTTGAACCGGTTGGCGTAGAGCGCCTTCAGGTCATCGGATTGGAGTTCCACGGGCCCGAAGACTACCGGTCCGGCCCGGGCCGCCAGCCTTCCTCGCCGCTGGCGAGCATTTATTTGGGCGCCGGTTGGTGACTTATAGTCCTCAATGGTCCCCGGCCACGGCCCGCACCCCGCGAACCCACGGCGAACGCCGAGAAACTACGTCCCAGGAGGCTTAACCTTCCGTGCACGCCATCACCATCGCAGCCCGTAACTACCTGGCGATGGCCCGTACGGTCGCCGAGTCCTTCGCCGCGGCCAACCCGGACGACCGGTTCACCATCCTGCTGGTGGACGCCGAGCCGGGCGAGGTTGCCGGTACCGAGGCCTACGACATCGCCACCCCGGCCGATCTGTCGATCCCGGCGGACGAGTTCGGCCGGATGGCCTTCCTGTACGACGTCACGGAACTGTCCACCGCGCTCAAGCCGTGGGGCCTGGAGATGCTGCTGGACCGCGGCGCCGAGGTGGCGGTCTACCTCGACCCCGACATCTACGTCTATGACTCGATGCACCAGATCGAGGTCGAGTCCCTGGCCCACGGGATCGTGCTGACCCCGCACACCCTGGTCCCGATGCCCCGCGACGGGCTGCGTCCGTCCGAGGCCGACATCATGGGATCGGGCATCTACAACCTCGGCTTCATCGCAGTGCGCAAGTCCGAGCGAGGCATGCTCACCTGGTGGCAGGAGCGGTTGCGCCGCGATTCGATCTCGGCCCCCGAACTGATGCTGTTCACCGATCAGCGCTGGATCGACATGGTGCCGGGCTACTACCCGCACAAGATCCTGCGCGACCCTGGCTACAACGTGGCCTACTGGAACCTCGACTCACGCGAGGTGACCAAGGACGGCGAGCACTACCTGGTCAACGGCGTGCCGCTTCGCTTCTTCCACTTCAGCGGGTACTCGCCGTCCAAGCCGTGGGTGCTGAGCAAGTACGTCGCCGACCGGCCGCGGGTGGTGCTCAGCGAGCACCCGGTGGTCCGGGAACTCTGTGACGGCTACGCCCAGGTGATCACGGCCAACGGTCCGGTCGGCGAACCCCCTTATCGCTACAACAAGTTCACCGACGGGTCGCCGATCGTGCCCGGGCTGCGGCGGATGTACCGGCAGGCCGTCATCGACGCCGAGGAGCTGCACAAGGAGCCGCCGCCGGCCCCGTTCGGCGCCGACAACGACGAGCCCATCGTCGGCTGGTTCCGCGAGCAGGTCGTACCGGGCAGTTGGGTCACCCGGGCCGCGCATGCCCTCTGGCTCTACCGCGGCGACCTGCAGACAGCGTTCCCGGACGTCTTCGGCCTGGACGCCGCCAACTACCTCAAGTGGTGCCAGACCTCCGGAATCGCCGAAGGTTCGATGGTGCCGGCGTTCCTGCCGACCACACCGCTGGCTGTCGACACCAGCACCTCGACCAAGGCCCGCGGGGTGAACCTGGTCGGGTACTTCCGCACCGAGACCGGCGTCGGCCAGATCGGCCGGCTGCTGGTGGATGCGGTCCGGGCCACCGGCCTGCCGTACTCGACGATCCCGGCCGGCCCGACGGTCAGCCGGGAGCAGGCGACGTTCGAGGACTCGGCCAACCAACTGCGCTATCCCATCAACGTGGTCAGCATGAACGCCGACCAGTTGCCGCAATGGGCCGGCAGCCTGGGCGCGGAGCTGATCGAGGACCGCTACACCATCGGCGTCTGGGCCTGGGAGGTCGAGGACTTCCCCGCCGCATTCGACCGGGCCATCGAACTGGTCGATGAGATCTGGGCGATCTCGTCGTTCGTCAAGGGTGCGATCCAGAAGCGCACCACCAAGCCGGTGCACGTCATTCCGTACCAGATCCCGGAGCTGCAGAGCGCGGCCGAGCTGGACCGGGCCGCGCTCGGTCTGCCCACCGACCGGCCGTACTTCCTGTTCATGTTCGACTACCTGAGCGTGTTCGCCCGCAAGAACCCGATCGGCGTGGTCAGGGCTTTCACCGAGGCGTTCCCGACCGATGACGGGACCGGCCCGATCCTGGTCATCAAGAGCGTCAACGGCGGCCGGTTCCGGACCCAGCGCGAAGAGCTGCGGGATGCGGTGTCGGGCCGGGACGACATCCACCTGATCGAGAGCTACCTGGACTACGACCAGGTCGAGGCGCTGGTGCAGAACAGCCTGGCCTACGTCTCGCTGCACCGCGCCGAAGGTCTCGGCCTGACCCTGTCGGAATCGATGTCGGCCGGACGTCCGGTGATCGCCACCGACTACTCCGGCAACCTCGACTTCATGGACGCCGACAACAGCCTGCTGATCCCGTACCAGCTGGTGACGATCGCGCCGGGCGCCGAACCGTACGGTCCGCCGACCCGTTGGGCCGAACCGGATCTGGCCGCGGCCGCGCGCGCGATGCGCTGGGTCGTCGACAACCCGGCCGAGGCGGCCGAACTGGGT
>CAZZZW010000456.1:0-3119 GCA_964658795.1 Phormidium nigroviride PCC 7112 | reverse complement strand
CCCCGCTGGCCCTGACCCGTCGAGCCCGCCGGATCAACAAGGAACTGGCACAGCTCTACCCGCACGCCCACTGCGAACTGGACTTCACCAGTCCGCTCGAGCTCTCGGTGGCGACCATCCTGTCGGCCCAGTGCACCGACAAGAAGGTGAACGAGGTGACGCCGGCGCTGTTCCGCAAGTACCCGGACGCCGCCGCCTACGCCGGGGCCGACCGCGAGGAGCTGGAGGAGATGGTCCACCAGACCGGCTTCTACCGGAACAAGGCCAACTCCCTGATGAAACTCGGTCAGCAGTTGGTCGAGCGGTTCGACGGCGAGGTGCCGAACAAGCTGGATCTGCTGGTCACGCTGCCCGGCTTCGGTCGCAAGACGGCCAACGTGGTGCTGGGCAACGCCTTCGGCATCCCTGGTCTGACCATCGACACGCACTTCTTGCGGCTGTCGGAACGGTGGCGCTGGACGGCCAACGACGACCCGGTCAAGGTCGAGCAGGACGTCGCCGAACTGATCCCCCGAAAGGAGTGGACGATCCTGTCGCACCGGGTGATCTGGCACGGCCGCCGGATGTGCCACGCCCGCAAGCCCGCCTGCGGGGTCTGCCCACTGGCCAAGCTCTGCCCGTCCTACGGCATCGGCGAGATGAACCCGGTCGCCGCGGCCAAGCTGGTGAAGAGCCCGTCCCAGACCAACCCCGAGCTGGCCGGATGAGCTCGTCCGACGCCGTCTGGCTCAAGCCGTTGCTGGACGCCGTCACCGACATCGCACCGGACCAGCTGTCCCGGTTCCTGCCCCCGGCCGACGGGAGCGGGCGGTCCTCGGCGGTGCTGATGCTGTTCGCCTCGGAGTCGGGCACCGCTGACGACGGTGATGTGCTGCTGTTGGAGCGCGCGGCGACGCTGCGCAGCCATGCCGGCCAGATCGCCTTTCCGGGTGGTGCCACCGACCCCGACGATGTCACGCCCACCGCGACGGCGCTGCGAGAGGCCGAGGAGGAGGTAGGTCTGGATCCGGGTACGGTCGACGTGCTGTCCGAGCTGCCGGCCCTGTTCCTGCCGCCGTCCGGTTTCGTGGTGACCCCGGTGCTGGCGTACTGGCGCGAACCGCACCCGGTCGGCGTCGTCGATGCCGGCGAGGTGGCGTCGGTCGCCCGGGCCCCGATCGCCGAGTTGATCGATCCGGCGAACCGGTTCACGGTGCAGCATCCGTCCGGCTTCGTCGGTCCGGGCTTCGAGGTTTCGGGTTTGTTCATCTGGGGATTCACCGCGGGCCTGCTCGATCGGATGCTGCGGCTGGGCGGCTGGGAGCAGCCCTGGGACAGATCGGTCAGCCGTCCGGTCCAGCTCTGATGGCTCGCCCCCTCATCCGGGCCGGGTACGGTCGCAACGTGCCTCGCCGTCTGCCTGCCGTGATCGCCGTGCCCCTGTCCGGCCTGTTGCTGCTGGCGGGTTGTCAGAGCCAGAGCGCGATCAACCGTGAGCCGCACACGGGGGCGTCCACCGCGGCGGCGTCCGGCGGCGTCCAGGACGTCGTGATCACGACCGATCAGAACTATCGATTCGATCCGTCCACCATCACCGTCCACCCGGGCAAGGTCCGGATCACGCTGAAGCACGTCGGAACCGGCGCGCCGCACAACTGGTCGCTGCAGGGTTTTCCGGCCGACGCGGTGCCGCTGGTGTCACCGGGGCAACAGAAGTCGATCGAGTTCACCGCGCCGGCGCCGGGCACGTACACCTTCGTGTGCACCATCCATGTGGCCCAGGGCCAGACCGGCACGCTGGTCGTGCTGCCGAACTAGGGCATTTCGAATGCATCCCGACTGGCTCGATCTCGTCCTGGTGATCGCCGTGGTCGGCTACGCCTTCGGCGGCTATCGCAACGGCGCCCTGATCGGCGGTCTGTCGTTCGCCGGCTTCTTCGGGGGAGCGGCCGCCGGGGCTCAACTGGCCAAGCCGCTAGGCAAGAAGCTGGCCGAGGGCGGCACGCAGGTTCCGGTGGCGATCGTGTGCGTGCTGTTCTTCGCGCTACTCGGGCAGTTGGCTGCGGTCTGGGTGGCCGGGCGGCTCCGGTCGAAGGTGACCTGGCATCCAGCCCGGCAGGTCGATCATGCGCTGGGGGCACTGTTCGCGGTGGCGGCGGTGCTGCTGGTCGCCTGGATGATCGCAGTGCCGCTGGCGGTGGCGCCCTACCCGACGGTCGCCGGTCAGGTCCGCAACTCCGAGCTGATCCGGTCGGTCGACGACGTGCTGCCGAACCGGGTGCGCAACCTGTACAGCTCGTTGCGGCTGTTCGTGGATCGCAGCGGTTTTCCGCAGGTGTTCGGCACCTTGCAGCCGACCCGGATAGTCGACGTGCCGGCGCCGTCGAAGGACCTGCTGAACTCCGCCGGCGTGGCCAAGGCCCGGCCGTCGGTGCTCAAGATCGAATCCACCGCCCGCTCCTGCGACCGGGGCATCGAGGGTTCGGGCTTCGTCTACGCCCCGCAGCGGATGCTGACCAACGCGCACGTGGTGGCCGGCGCGAACGAGGTCCAGGTCGAGTCGGCCACCGGACCGTTGACCGCCCACGTGGTGCTGTTCGACTCGGCCCGGGACGTCGCGGTGTTGTACGTGCCCGGGCTGACCGCACCGGCATTGCGGCTGGCGGCGGTGCCGGCCCGGTCCGGACAGGACGCGATCGTGCTCGGGTATCCGCAGAACGGGGGGTTCGACGTCCGGCCCGCGCGGGTCCGGGATCGTGAGCGGATCACCGGGCACGACATCTACGGCCAGCTGTCGATCGACCGGGACATCTACACGGTCCGGTCCCTGGTTCGGGCCGGCAACTCCGGTGGCCCGTTGATCACCCCGTCCGGACAGGTGCTGGGCATCGTGTTCGCCTCGGCCCTGGACTCGGCCGACACCGGTTTCGTGCTGACCGGGGACGAGATCGCCGCGGACGTGACGGACGGGCGGTACGCCACCGAGCCGGTCAGCACCGGCGTCTGCGACTGACCTGCCCCGCCGCTTGTCCCCCGTCAGCCCGGGTCGCTGCGCCGGACGCCTTGCGCGGAGGTTGCTTGCGGGCCGGTTGCCTTGCGGGCCTTTGCGTCGAGTGGTCAGTTCACCCTTCGAGTGGACG
>CAZZZW010000455.1:0-3141 GCA_964658795.1 Phormidium nigroviride PCC 7112 | reverse complement strand
GCCGGGCGCGCCCGATCGGCGCGCGACCAGGCCTCAGCCGGCCGCGGCCACCCGGTCGACCGCCTTCCTGGCGTCGGTGCGCAATGCGACCGCGGGGATGTTGGTCGCTGAGTCGGCGGCGGCCCCGTTCGTCGGCTCCGGCTGGATCTTCAGCCTGAACGGCCGGATCGACGGCTGGCCCGGATCGGCGGTCAAGCTGGCTGAGGAGCTCAGCATCGAAGAATTGCTGACCCTGGACGCTCCGACCGACGCCGCGTTGTTGTGGGCCGTCATCCGTGGCCGCCTGGCGCGTGACCAGCCAGCGGAGACGGTGCTGCGCGACGTGGTCGACCAGGTGCTCTCGGCTGCGCCGGAATCCCGGCTGAACCTGCTGCTGACCGATGGCAGCACCGCGTGGGCGACCGCGGTCACGCACGCACTCTGGGTGCGGCTGGATCCGGCGATCGTCGCCAGCGAGCCTCTTGACGACGACCCGGCTTGGCGGCCGATACCCGAAGCGAGCCTGGTCCGTCTCGACCGGGACGACGTCGTTATCGAACCGCTCGATTGCTGACCCGCCCAACCTCACCTGATTTCGCTCACGTACCACTCACGTACCAGTAGAAAGGCACGAACCCGATGTCCATCAACGTTGATGACCGGTTGCTCGATGCGGCCGTCTCGGCCAACGAACTGGCGGCCGACGCCCGTGCCGGACTCACCGGCACCCCCAAGACACTGCCGCCGCGGTGGTTCTACGACGCCCGGGGAAGTGAGCTGTTCGAGCAGATCACCGAGTTGCCGGAGTACTACCCGACCCGCACCGAGCGGCAGATCCTGGCCCAACACGCCGATGACATCGCGGCGGCCGCGCCTGTACAGACCGTCGTGGAGCTCGGTTCGGGGTCCTCGACCAAGACCCGGCTGTTGCTGGACGCCTGGCACCGCGGCGGCACCCTGCAGCGGATAGTGACGGTGGACGTCTCGACCAGCGCGTTGACCGAAGCCGCCGCCGAGCTGCAGCAGCGCTATCCGGGCATCGAGGTGCATCCGGTACGGGCCGACTTCACCCGGCACCTGGCCGAGCTCGACACGGTCGGCCGAAGCGCGATCGTGTTTCTCGGCTCCACTATCGGGAATCTCGATCGGGAGCAGCGCGCGCGCTTCCTGTCGATGACACGTTCGGCGCTGAATCCGGGCGACGCCCTGTTGCTGGGCACCGATCTGGTCAAGTCCGAGCAGGTGCTGGTGCCGGCTTATGACGACGCGGCCGGAGTCACCGCGCAGTTCAACCTCAACGTGCTGCGCGTGCTCAATTCCCAGCTTGACGGAAACATCGATCTGGATGACTTCTCGCACCGCGCGGTGTGGAACGCGACGGAGGAGCGAATCGAGATGCGGTTGCGGGCCGAGCGCGAGGTTCGGATCCGGCTGGCCGCGACAGACCTCGAGGTGCACTTCGGCCGGGGCGAGGAGCTGCTGACCGAGATCTCGTCCAAGTTCCGCCGGGACGGAATCACTTCGGAGTTGGCCACGGCCGGACTGACCGTGTCGAACTGGTGGACCGATCCGCGCGACTACTTCGCGGTGAGCCTGTCGAGCTGATCGTTCAAGCTCCGCAGATCGGGTTCGGCCGCTCGCTCCGCCGACGGCGCCGGTCGGTCCCGACGTTGTCCCCACTGTCGTACGAGGGCGGCATGACCGACCGGGACCATCGGCTGGCGTCGTGATGCCAGCCGAGCACCGAGAACAGCTGTCCAGGCTGTTCGCCGTCGAGTCATGCCGCCCCCACCCTCCCCCGAGGAGCCCTCGACGCGTGTCCGTGCGCGCCGGGCTTTACCGCAGTCGTTCGTTGACGTCCCGGACATCCGGCCGAGGCGGGGAACCCAACCGGTCTGTCGGATGGAGCATCAGACGATCGACGCAGGTCAGAATGCCGGAAAGTCCGATTCTTGTCAACGAGTGTTCGAGAACGTGCCTCATCATGCCACCGACCACAGGATGCTGCACCCAGCCAGTGCCCGTCGTACCGCCCGATGCTCGAGCCGGTTCAGTTCGGTCAGGCGCAGCAAGAGTGTCTCGTTGTCGACCTCGAGGATCTGGGCCATCGCGGCCCGGTCTGCCGTGCCCCCGAGATGCCGGATGGCGTCGATCAGATCGTCGATCCGGATCAATCGCCGAGCGGCAATGCCGTGGACCATTCGCTCCTCGCGCTGGAGCCACGGACCGCAATCTCGGATGCCCCGTTCCAGATGGATGATCTCGTGCGCCAGGGTGCACCGGCTCTGAGCCGCGCTGGTACCGGCACGCAGCGCGATGGCCGCCTCGTCGAGACGCAACTCGCCCAGCAGGTCATCCGGCATCGGCTCGACAACTATCCGGATACCCGGCCAGTTCCGGCGCAGGTCCAGCCACGGGTCGTACCGGTCGCCACCACCGCGGCCACCGCCGGTCAGAGCTGGGCGCGTCCCCTGCCACGATGCTGCTTCCATCGCCGCATCATCGAACATGCCTCCGACATTTCCGCGAGGCCGACATCCGGCAGGCTGGCGCGTCCCCAGGTTCGCCCGCGCGCCCAGCCCGGACCCGCCTAGTGCGCACGGCGCCAGCCGAACCTCAGGCGGACGGCTCCGAATCGCCGCGCCGGGCTGCCCGCAGCCGCCGGGCCTGATCGCGCCCGGCGACGGGACCGACCATGGTGCGGATGAGTTCATCGATCGCGCGGCGCTGTCGTCGGGTCAACCGACTGGATTCCGGTGGCGGCCGGTAAGGCTCGACGACCTCGGACGGCAGTTCGGCGGCTGCCCGCAACTCGGACAACGTGATCGGCAGGACCTCGGCGAACGCGAGCAGGGTCGACTCGTCCGGAAGCCCATGCGCACCCCGTAGATAGCGAGCGACCGTGTCGTGGTTCAGGTTGTGCCCGGCCGCTTGGGCGCGAGCGGCGATGGCGCGTCCGCTCAGCTTCTCGGCGTTCGCGGCGATGAGCAGGTCCGACAGGCGACTCATCTCCTGCCGGCTCTCTGCCGAGGCAGCCGTGGCGTAGACACGTTGTGCACACTAGCGCTCGCCGTCGTCCTGATAACACCGTGCGCAGGGGGATTCCGGCAGCCTGTACTCAGCCAGGTTGCAGACGCCAGCCGGCTCAGTCGGCCGACTCAG
>CAZZZW010000454.1:0-3144 GCA_964658795.1 Phormidium nigroviride PCC 7112 | reverse complement strand
GTACGAGGTCGTGCGCAACGCCGAGGAGCAGTACTCGATCTGGCTGGCCGATCAGCCGATCCCGGACGGCTGGGTAACGGCCGGCTGCTGTGGCCCCAAGTCCGAGGCGCTGAGCTTCATCGCGTCGGTGTGGACCGATATCGCGCCGCTGAGTGTGCGCCGGGCCGCCGGGGAGTCCGGCCGCTCCGGATGACCGCTGCCGCCGTCCGGTGCGCGGCGTACGAAATAGACATTTCTGCCACAGTCTGATCCACTAGGGAGCTATGTCCGAAACTATTGCTACCGCAGAATCGATCGGACGCGGGACTCGGCATCGCTTCGCGCCCGAGATCCTCGACGCCGTCCGAGCCGCCTCCCGGATGGACAACTGGCACGGGCCGATCGAGCTGATTCAACACTGGTTCTGGATCGCCCTGTGGTGCGCGGCGGCGGTCGTCGGCTACCACGAGTTGCCGCTGGCGGCCGCGATACCGATCTACCTGCTGGCTGCGTTCTTCATCGGCGGCCGGCAACGAGCCTTGGCCGGCATCCTGCACATGGCCACCCACCGGGCGTTCATGGCCCATCACCGCACCGGCAGCATCCTCGGCGCCGTGTTCGGTGGCTACCCGGTGCTGCAGAGCTATACCGCCTATCGGGCATCGCACCTGGGCGAGCACCACGGCCGGCTGGGCGATCCTGAGCGCGATCCCGATTACCGCCAGTACCGGGACAACGGGCTGTGCGGCGACAACCTCGGGCGCGCGGCGCTGAACAAGTACCTGCGCAAGGTGGTCGGCCCGACCTCGACCTGCTCCTACATCCTGTATCTGCTGCGGCACCGCATCTTCTCCAAGGACGAGGCCACTCCGGAACGGGTGCTGCGCATCGCGGTCCTGGCCGGGGTCCTGGCCTGGTCGGTGCTCGGCGGATGGTGGCCCTGGCTGGTGCTGCTCTGGTTCGTCCCGTTGGTGACCACCCAGGTCTGGATCGGTGCCGTGGCCGAGCTGATGGAGCACTTCCCGCTCATCGAGACCGCGCCGAGGATCGACCTGTACATGTCGTGGAACCGGGAGTACGGCCTGCCCACCCGCTTCCTGTTCGGCGAGGCGGACGGCGAGGGGTTCCACCTCGTCCACCACCTGTTCCCCAGAACGCCGATGTGGCGACTGCGGGCGGTCGACGCCATCCTGGCCAACGATCCGGCCTATGTCGAACTGCCCCGGCTCAGCGGCGTCCTGGGCGGTATGGGTCAGATCTATCGCTCGCTGCCCCCGTCGGGTCGAACCCGGCCCGGCGTGGCCCCAGCACCGATCTAGGCCCCAGCACCGATCTGGGAAACCCGGATCAGCCGTGGCTGCGTTCCCGGCCCGGCTCTTGCCGAGAACGTCGGGCAGCGATAACTTGTGGCCGTCTAGGCAATCTGCCGGAAAGGTCCGAGAAATGACTGATTCAACCGCCCGTACGCACGCCAGCCGCCGTCAGTTCCTGCAAGCGATCGGCCTCGGCACGGCGGCGGTGACCGGGTTGAGCGTCTTCGGCACCGGAACCGCCCACGCCGAGACGATGGACGCAATCACCTTGGGTGATCGGATAAATCAGCTCGCCCTGGCCTATCACGGCTCGTCCTACAACTGGGCCGAGAACTGCCAGGCCGCGCAGTTCTGGGCCGAGCGGGCCGCCGGTTTGAGTGACGCACAGATCCAGACCTACAGCACGGCCAAGGCGGCCTACAACGCCAGCAGCATCGTCTCGACGAACATGAACACCGCCCCGGCCGGATCGTTCTCCTACTACAACGCCTCCTCGGCCGGCCACGTGGTGACCAACATCGGCAACGGCTACTGCATCAACACCTCGCCCCAGGCCGACGGCACCCACTACTACGACTTCGGGCACGGGCTCTACATCAGCCGGCTGGTCGACTACACCACCGGCCCCTACCTCGGTTGGTCCTACAAGAACGGCTCGAACCCACAGATCCCGGTCCAGGCCTGGACCCCCAGCGGTGGCAGCGGCGGCGGCAGCACCTGGGCCTGGAACGCGCCGGACAGCGCTACACAGAAGCGCATCCAGCAAGACCTGACCAATCGGGGCCGCTATTCGGGTCCGATCGACGGTGCCTGGGGCGTCAACTCGATCAAGGGGATCCAGACCACCTGTGCCAACGTCGGCTACACCGGCCCGATCGATGGCGTGCCCGGCGCGAACACCTGCCACTACGTGCAGGTCTACGCCAAGCAGTTCGGTTCCTACACCGGCCCGGTGGACAGCGTGCTCGGCCCGAACTCGTGGAGCGGTTTCGCCCTCGGCCTCGAGCGTCCGTGAACCGGATGTCCTGACCGGACAAGGTAAATCCCAACTCGTGGCACGCGTTCCGGATCGCCCCGGAGGAGCCGGATCCGCACCGGGACGCGGGCCCGAGACGCCGGACCGGCTAGCGTCTCAGGGGTGACAACGCGCCTGGTCGAGGACGAATCCGAACGCTCGGCACGACTGCTCGATGCCCAGGACAAGGCCGAGCAGTTGTTCGCCGCGGTCGAGGAACGGCAGCTGCTCCGTCCCGGGGTCACCGAGGTCGAGGCCAGCAACGCGATCCGCGACCTGGCTGCGGAGCTGTTCGGGGTGAGCAGGTTCTGGCACAAGCGCATCGTGCGGGCCGGCCCGAACACCCTCCAGCCGTATCGGCAGAATCCGCCGAACCGGGTCATCGGCGCCGACGACATCCTCTTCTGCGACTTCGGCCCGATCTTCGAGATATGGGAAGCCGATTTCGGTCGGACGTTCGTCATCGGCGAGGACCCGGCCAAGCTCGCGCTGCGGGACGCCCTGGCGGTGGTGTGGGACGCCGGTCGTGCGTTCTTCCGCTCCGAACCCGACGTCACCGGTGAGCAATTGTTCGATCGCATCAGGGAATTGACGCAGGCGGCCGGCTATGAGTTCGGCGGTCCGCACGCCGGTCACCTGGTCGGGCAGTTTCCGCACGAGAAGATCAACGGCGACGAGATCGAGTACTACATCACCACCGGCTCGACCGAACCGATGCGGCGACTGGACCGGTCCGGTCGGATCTGTCACTGGATCCTCGAGGTGCATCTGGTCGACCGCGCCCGCGAGATCGGTGGCTTCGCCGAGGAGTTGCTCGACCTGCCCTAGTGCCTGGGA
>CAZZZW010000453.1:0-3144 GCA_964658795.1 Phormidium nigroviride PCC 7112 | reverse complement strand
ACAAGCAAGCTCCACCACCAAGATTCACCTATCAACACAAGGAGGAACCCGATGGGTTCGGCTACTGAGAACAATGTCGGCGGGGGCCCGATCCGGGTCGCCATCGTCGGGGTCGGCAACTGTGCCGCGTCGCTGGTCCAAGGCGTGCACTACTACGCCGACGCCGACCCGTCGGGCACCGTCCCGGGTCTGATGCACGTCAAGTTCGGCCCGTACCACGTCAGCGACATCAACTTCGTCGCCGCATTCGACGTGGACGCCAAGAAGGTCGGCCGCGACCTCTCGGAGGCCATCGTCGCCTCGGAGAACAACACCATCAAGATCTGCGACGTGCCGCCGCTCGACGTGCCGGTGCAGCGTGGTCACACCCTGGACGGCCTCGGCAAGTACTACCGCGAGACCATCGAGGAATCCGACGAGGAGCCGGTGGACGTCGTCTCCGTCCTCAAGGAGAACGCCGTCGACGTGCTGATCTGCTACCTCCCGGTCGGTTCTGAGGACGCGGCGAAGTTCTACGCCCAGTGCGCCATCGACGCCAAGGTCGCCTTCGTCAACGCGCTGCCCGTCTTCATCGCCGGTACCCCGGAGTGGGCCAAGAAGTTCTCCGACGCGGGCGTCCCGATCGTCGGTGACGACATCAAGTCCCAGGTCGGTGCCACCATCACCCACCGGGTGATGGCGAAGCTGTTCGAGGACCGGGGCGTCGTGCTCGACCGGACCTACCAGCTCAACGTCGGCGGCAACATGGACTTCAAGAACATGTTGGAGCGCGACCGGCTGGAGTCCAAGAAGATCTCCAAGACCCAGTCCGTCACCTCGAACCTGACCGGCCCGCTGGCCGGCAAGATCGCCGACCGCAACGTGCACATCGGCCCGTCGGACTACGTGCAGTGGCTGGACGACCGCAAGTGGGCCTACGTCCGGCTCGAGGGCCGCGCGTTCGGTGAGGTGCCGCTGAACCTGGAGTACAAGCTCGAGGTGTGGGACTCCCCGAACTCGGCCGGCATCATCATCGACGCCCTGCGCGCGGCCAAGATCGCCAAGGACCGCGGCATCGGTGGTCCGATCCTGTCGGCGTCCTCGTACTTCATGAAGTCGCCGCCGGTGCAGTACAACGACACGACGGCCCGGGAAAACCTGGAAGCCTTCATCAAGGGCGACGTCGAGCGCTAAGCGGTTCTGCTTTACCAGGACTGCCTATTGTGCGGCCACAACTTGTGCATCGCTTCGGCGTGTCGCGCAAGGTGTGGCCGCACAATGCGTTTCACGCCGCTCGACTGAAGGTGCCGACGGCTCGACCACCATTGCTGACGAAGCAGGTCTGGGTCGAGGGGCAGGCGATCCGGACTGCGTCGTTCAGAAGGACGACCGGAAACAGCTCCACCGAGCGATAGTGCCCGTCCCAGACCACGAGGCCGCCGGCGTCGTCGATGCCCGCACAGAACAGTGCGCTGGGGCAATCGACATCCTCGTACCGACCCGGCGTGTCAACCCAGGTAGAACCATTCCAGGTAGTCGCCACCGACTCGATCGACACGGCCATGCAGTAGCTGGCTGAGGCACACGACAGCTCCGGGGCCAATGAGCCACTTATCCAGACGGCCCGCCATGCACCATTGCGATATTGCGTCGTGTTGCCGTTCTTCAGCACCGACATGCACGATCCGTCCGGCGCGCAGGACAGCGCCGACACAGCCGCCGGGCCCAGCACCGTCGGCTGACTCCATGAACCTGCGCGATACATCAGCACCCGCCCGAGCGAATCGCCGACAACGCACAGGCCGGAGCTCGAGCAACTCAGGGCGGTCAACGTCTGACCGGGATCGATCGACGCCGGCGCCGACCAGACCCCCTGCTGATACAGCGCTACCCCGGCGCCACCGATCGCGACACAGAACTGGTCGTTGACGCACGAGACATCGGACAGACCGCCTTGGCCCGTCACGGTGGTGGCCGCAGACCACGTGGTACCGGTCATCGCGGCCGCGTCGCCGTTGCTGCTGACCGCGAGGCAGAACGTCGTCGTAGGACAGGACAGGCCAGTGGTGGAACCGGAGGCACTGGTGAAATCCACCGCCGAGCTGGAGAAACTGAGCGGGTTGGCTTGATAGGTGAACTGGCCTACCACTGCGGCCGTCAGCTTGATCGTCCCCGAGGAGTTGTTTCGAATTGTGATTGCCCCGCCGGCGGAGACCAAAGATGTCACCTCATGAACGCCGAGACTTCCCGCTTGGAAGGAGACGGTGGCAACCCCGGCATAGGGCTCGTCCGCGCTGTAGATCGAGATGGAACCGGCCTTCGTCGGTCGGAGCAGTTGCACCTCCATCCGCACCGCCCAGATGCCTGACGAATCAGGTGGTACCGCCGTGAACCTGGCTTCGGCAAGGGGAGCGATCGATGGTGTAGCAGGCGAGGAATCGCTCTCGTCGAGGTAGGCACCGCTGCCCAGCGGCGGACGCCAGTCGCTGAAGTAGCCGACGGCATCGGCGATCACCACGACCGATGCCGTGCCGACGTTCTTGAGCTGAAAATCAGCGCCGTCGTCCAGGCGAATCGTGGCCATCCGCTGCACGGTTGTCCCCGCCGCGACGGTGAAGGTCGAAAGCCGTGACGGACCGTCGTAGATGTCTACCGAACCGGCGCGAGAAGGCGACTGGACCGTGAGGTTGACGACGATCGATCCGACGAGCGCCGGAATCGCGCCCTTGCCGCCGGTCGACACGGTCAGGGTTGCTCCGGGCGCGATCGCGCCGGTCTGGCCCGGGTTGGAGACGCGCACAGTTGGAATCGCGTGATAGGTGCCCTCCTCGGTGGCATTCCCCGCGACGTAGTACCCGACCACGTCCAGGATCACCGACAGCTTTGCTCCGGCGGCAGTACTGCGCAGAGCCAGGGTGCCGTCCGCCCCCAGGTTGGCGGTGATCATGCTCTGCTGGGTCTGGCCGGTGGTGAAGCTGACCATGCTGTAACCGTTGAAGGCCGACGTGCCGGGGTACACCGCCAGCGAGCCGGACTTCGTAGGCCCTAATACCGTCACGTTCACCTCAACGGCACCGATGTTGGTCGGCAGGTTCGCGTGACCGGCGATAGCGACCTTGCGCACCACGCCCGCGGCGAGCGGCTGCGAGCCGGTGGTGAACACCC
>CAZZZW010000452.1:0-3155 GCA_964658795.1 Phormidium nigroviride PCC 7112 | reverse complement strand
AAGCGCGCCGACCGGGCTGCCGCTGATGCCGAAGCCGCTGGCCGCCGGTGACGGCGACGGCTGCGGCGTCGAGCTCAGGCTGCCGTCGGACTGCACCTGCAGTTGGACCACCGTGTTCTGGCTCTGCCGGCCGGCGGCCGCGGTGACCTCGACCCGGACCGGGCCGGCCGGCAGCGCCTGGGTCGCGCGGATCCGCAGCACCGCGGTCGCTGTGGGTTGGGCATCGGTCACGGTCACGGTCGGCGGGGTGAACACCGCCACCAGTCCGCTGGGCAGGTCCCCGGCCGACAGCGTGACGGTGCCGCGGAAGCTGCCCTGGGCCTGCACCGTCACGGTGGTCTGGATGGCGCCACCGGCCGTCACCGTCACGACCGGGGTGCCGAGCTGAAGTCCGAACTGGCTGCTCCGGTGATGCCGGCCGGTGAAGATCAGGACACCGAGGACCGCGAGCAGGGCCAGCACGGTGCTGATCAGGGTCGGCAGCGCCGACCGCCGGGCTCGGGGTGCCGGTCGCGGACCGGTGCTCGGCTCAGTCACTGGAGATCGAGAGGGTCAGCGTCGCACCCTGGCAGGCGGATTGGTCGACCGCGGTGTCGGCATAGCTCAGGGCGGCCGAGGTCAACGGGAACGCCTTTGTGTGCGGTGGAACGGTCCGGTCGAGCACGATGTCGGTCATGCTGAAGTCGGCGACGGCACAACCGGTGTGATCGGGATCGGCGGTGATGCCGACCAGTTCGACCCGGCCGACCTGGAGCGCGGTGCTGCTCACATTGTCGGCCGTGATCGACACCGGCACGCTCGTGCCGGGAAGTAACTGGCCGGTGGTGCTCGCGTGCAGGGTCAGTCGCGGCGCATCGGCAACGACCTGCGCCGAACCGGTGCCCCGAGCGGCAGTGGTCCAGTACGCCCACGCGACGCCACTGACGGCGAGCACGGCAACAGCCGTACCCACCGCGAGCACCACGCGTCCAGCGCGCACGCGAAAACCGCCCCCCGTGAAACCCGTAAAACTTCTTCCTTCTCCGGCGAGGTTCCCCTAACGCGAACTTGATGTCAAGCGCAGGTGAGATTGCGTTTAGCCCTATGTTCAAAGGGTAATTGACTCGTCACCGTGCGCAATGAAAATGCCGTCCCGGCGGCCCTCAGCCGCACGCCGCCGGGCAGTCCGGTGACCGCCGCCGACGCCGCCGAATTGTTGCCGCGGCACGCCCTACACTCCACCGCATGGGTGAACTGCGGATCAGCGACGTCGGCTACGAACATCCTGACGCCGGGCGGCTGATCGCGGAGGTCCAGGCCGAATACGTCATCCGATATGGCGGCCCGGACGAGTCGCCGGTGGACTTCGACGAGTTCCGCTCCCCGGCCGGTCTGTTCTGCATCGGCTACCTCGACGACGTGCCGGTGGCGATGGGTGGCTGGCGACGGCACCCGGCCGCTGACCCGCTGACCGGCTGGGCCGCGCCGGCGGCCGAGATCAAGCGGATGTACGTGGTGCCCGAGCATCGCGGTTCCGGTTTCGCCCGGGCCATGCTGGCCGAACTGGAACGGCGCGCCGCGGCGGCCGGCGTGGTCTGGCTGCTGCTGGAGACCGGGTCGATGCAGCCCGAGGCGGTCGCGCTGTACCACTCCTGCGGCTATCAGACGGTGCCGGCGTTCGGGCACTACGCCGACGCGAGCCTGTCGGTCCACCTGGGCAAGCGGATCGGCTGACCATGTGGCCCGGCCGGTTCGATCGCGCGCGTCGACTGGCTGCGCTTGACCCGGTCACCGACCGGCACGTCATCGCCCGAACCCTCACCGAGTACGAGTTCCCGTGGGACATGATGCGCTCCCTCGAACTGGCCCTGTTCCGTACCTACGCCGTGCCCAGTATCGGTGCATTGCTCTATCGCACCGGGCAATTCGCCGCCGCGGCCCAGCGCCGCTACGACGACACCGTGCTGCTGTTGTACGAGATCTGGTCGGACGGGCCGGACAGCCCCCGGGGCCGTCCGGCGGTGGCCCGGCTGAACCAGCTGCACGGGCAGTACCACATCAGCAATGCCGATTACCTCTACACCCTGGCCACTTTCGTCGTCATGCCGGTGCGCTGGAACGCCTCGTTCGGCTGGCGCCGGTTCAGTCCGGCCGAGGTCGCCGCCTGGACCGGTTCGATGACCGCGATGGGCGAGGCGATGGACCTGACCGGGATTCCCTCGTCCTACGAGGAGCATTCGCGACTACTCGACTCCTACGAGGCGGCCCGGTTCCGCTACCGGCCGGCCGGCCGGGCGGTGGCTGATGCCACTCTGGACCTGATGGCGTCCTGGTGGCCCCGTCGGTTGCGCCGGCCCGTCCGCTGGGGTGCGACCTTCCTGCTGGACGATCACCTGCTCGCCGCGCTCGGGCTACGCCGGCCGCCGGCCGTCCTGCGCGCGCTGGCTCGATCGGGTTTGCGGCTACGGGCGTTGCTGGTTCGGCTGGGCCCACCCCGTCCGGAGGACCGACCATTCCGATTCACCGCCCGGAGCTATCCCGACGGCTACGTCGTCGATCGACTGGGAGCGACCCCCTGATGAATCTCGACGACGCCGCCGACGAGCTGTACGGCCTGACCGCCGACGAACTGGACAGCTTCGCCACTCGCCGGGGCGCGTTGGTGAAGCAGGCCAAAGCCGACGGCGACAAGGAACTGGCCACTGAGATAGGCAAGTTCTGTAAACCCGTGCAGGCGGCGGCGCTGTCCAACCTGCTGGTCCGGCACGAGGCCACGGCGCTGGCCGAGCTGACCGACGTGGCCGGCCGGCTGCGCGACGCCCACCGGCATCTGCGGGGCGAGGAACTCCGGTCGCTGTCGGAAAGGCGTCAGCAGGTGCTGGGCAAGCTGATCCAGCTCGGTCGCAAGGTGGCTGGCCGGCCGGTCGGGGAGAGCGTGCTCAACCAGCTGCGGTCCACCCTGGAGGCGGCGATCGCCGATGCCGGGGCCGAGCAGGCGGTGCTGTCCGGGCGGTTGACCGCCGCGCTCAGCTATTCCGGTTTCGGCGAGGTCGACCTGAGCGACGCGGTCGCCCTGCCGCCCCGGCTGAAGGCGGTGCCCGACCTGCCCGTCGACGAACCGGAATCAGCCCCGACGGTGGCCCGTGGTCCGGCCGAGCGGGCCTTGGCCCGGGCCG
>CAZZZW010000451.1:0-3171 GCA_964658795.1 Phormidium nigroviride PCC 7112 | reverse complement strand
CTGTCAGCCCGGCCGGCGGGATGGTGTGTTTAGAGTTCTTCGGTCTCGGCGTAGTCGGTGTCGTCGCCGAAGTCCTCGCTGCCGTAGGAGTCGACCACAGCGTTCAGGTCGAATCCGGGCGGGCTGTCCTTCAGCGCCAAGCCGAGGCCGTTGAGCTTGATCTTGACCTCGTCGATCGACTTCGAACCGAAGTTACGGATGTCGAGCAGGTCGGCCTCACTCCGGCCGACGAGCTCGCCGACCGTGTGGATGCCTTCGCGCTTGAGGCAGTTGTAGGAACGAACGGTGAGGTCCAGCTCCTCGATCGGCATGGAGAACGCCGCGATGTCAGCGACCTCCATCGGCGACGGGCCGACGTCGATGCCCTCGGCCTCTTCGTTGAGCTCACGCAGCAGGCCGAACAGCTCGACCAGGGTGTGGCCGGCCGAGGCGACGGCGTCACGCGGGCTGATCGAGGACTTGGTCTCGACGTCCACCACCAGCCGGTCGAAGTCGGTGCGCTGCTCAACCCGGGTCGCCTCGACGGCGTAGGTCACCTTCAGCACCGGCGAGTAGATCGAGTCGACCGGAATCCGGCCGATCTCCTGGCCCGGCTGCTTGTTCTGCACGGCGGTGACGTAGCCACGGCCACGCTCGACGACGAGCTCGATCTCGAGCCGGCCCTTCTTGTTGATGGTCGCGATCTGCAGGTCGGGGTTGTGCACGACGACACCGGCCGGCGGCGCGATGTCAGCGGCGGTGACCTCGCCCGGGCCCTGCTTGCGCAGGTACATGACGACCGGCTCGTCCGAGTCGGAGGACACGACCAGTTCCTTCAGGTTCAGGATCAGATCGGTGACGTCTTCCTTCACGCCTTCGACGGTGGTGAACTCGTGCAGCACACCGTCGATCCGGATGCTGGTGACCGCCGCGCCCGGGATGGAGGAGAGCAGCGTGCGCCGGAGCGAGTTGCCGAGCGTGTAGCCGAAGCCGGGCTCGAGCGGTTCGATGACGAACTTGGACCGATTGTCCGCGATGACCTCTTCGGTCAGCGCCGGACGCTGGGAGATAAGCAAGGTGATGCTCCTTGATGATTGGGGCGACCGCTATATGACGCCCACGCCTAGATATTCAGTTGTCGATGCTCAGGCGACCAGCGGCCGCCTGAGCATCGCAGTTCTTACTTCGAGTAGAGCTCGACGATCAGCTGCTCGGACAGCGGGATCTCGATCTGGGCCCGCTCCGGGAGCTGGTGCACGAGGATCCGCAGCTTCGACGGCACGATCTGCAGCCAGGCCGGGACCGGTCGCTCGCCCAGGGTCTCGCGGGCGATCAGGAACGGCGTGGTCTCCAGCGACTTCTGCTTGACGTCGATGATGTCCAGCGGCGTGACCCGGTAGCTGGGGATGTTCACCTTGACGCCGTTGACCAGGAAGTGGCCGTGGCTGACCAACTGACGCGCGGCCCGACGGGTCCGGGCCAGGCCGGCCCGGTAGACCACATTGTCCAGCCGCGATTCGAGAATCTGCAGCAGGTTGTCACCGGTCTTGCCATTACGGCGGACGGCTTCCTCGTAGTAGCGGCGGAACTGCTTCTCCAGCACGCCGTAGGAGTACTTGGCCTTCTGCTTCTCCTGGATCTGGAGCAGGTACTCGCTCTGCTTGATCCGGGCGCGGCCGTGCTGGCCGGGCGGGAAGGGACGGCGTTCGAACGCAGCGTCACCGCCGACCAGGTCGACGTTGAGGCGGCGGGAAATTCGGGTGGCGGGGCCGGTATAACGAGCCATGATTGATGTCTTCTCCTATTCCAGATTCTCGCGTCAGACCCGGCGGCGCTTGGGCGGACGGCAGCCGTTGTGCGGCTGAGGAGTGACATCGGAAATCGTGCCGACCTCGAGGCCGGTGGCCTGCAGCGAACGGATCGCGGTCTCGCGACCCGAACCCGGGCCCTTGACGAAGACGTCGACCTTCTTGACGCCGTGCTCCTGCGCCTTGCGGGCCGCGTTCTCGGCGGCCATCTGGGCGGCGAACGGAGTGGACTTACGCGAGCCCTTGAAGCCGACGTGGCCGGCCGAGGCCCAGCTGATCACGTTGCCCGTGGGGTCGGTGATGGAGACGATGGTGTTGTTGAAGGTGCTCTTGATGTGAGCGTGGCCGTGCGCAACGTTCTTCTTTTCCTTGCGCCGGACCTTCTTCACGGCGCCTGCGCCGCGAGTCTTGGGAGGCATGAGCCAATTACTCCTGTGGTTGTGCGGATTGAAGTCGAGGATGGGCGCTCATAACGTGCGCGCCCGGTGCTGTAGTAGCTAGTACTACTTCTTGGCCTTCTTCTTGCCGGCCATGGTCTTCTTCGGGCCCTTACGGGTACGCGCATTGGTCTTGGTGCGCTGGCCGTGGACCGGCAGGCCACGGCGGTGCCGCAGGCCCTGGTAGCAACCGATCTCGATCTTGCGACGGATGTCGGCAGCAACCTCGCGTCGCAGGTCACCCTCGACGCGGTAGTTGGCGTCGATGTGGTCGCGCAGCTTGACCAGGTCCTCGTCGCTGAGGTCACGGGCTCGCAGGTCCGGGCTGATGCCGGTGGCCTCGAGGGTGTCCTTGGCGCGGGTCGGACCGACACCGTAGATGTAGGTGAGCGCGACGATCATCCGCTTCTCGCGAGGTAGATCGACGCCGGAAAGACGTGCCATGCGGGGCGTTCTCCTTCAATCCTTTCGGAGGTCTTGTGCGCATCCGTCCGTCGCTGCCCTGGACCTGACAGTGCTCTTGTGAGAACTGCAGATCCGCGACGGCCCCGGCCTCCGAGCCGGGGGTGACCCTGCCCGCTGCCTGACGACGTTCTTCAGGCCCCGGGAAAGGGAGGAGTGCGCGTGCTGGGGTGTTGCTTCTGCTAGCCCTGACGCTGCTTGTGACGCAGGTTCTCGCAGATGACCATGACTCGACCGTGACGACGAATGACCTTGCACTTGTCGCAGATCGGCTTGACGCTCGGGTTGACCTTCACGGCCCTGACTCCTGAACTCGACTTCGCTCGGCTCGGTAACGCCGGGCGAGTTGGTGGCTTACTTGTACCGGTAGACGATCCGGCCGCGGGTGAGGTCGTAGGGCGAGAGCTCGACCACGACCCGGTCCTCAGGCAGGATCCGGATGTAGTGCTGGCGCATCTTGCCGCTGATGTGGGCGAGCACCTTGT